>JAATGN010000084.1 GCA_015654615.1 Rhodospirillales bacterium | reverse complement strand
GGCCGAACGGCGCCGGCAAGACCACCTTGTTCAAGACCTTGCTCCGCCTGCTTCCCGCCCGCGCCGGACGGATCCTCCTGATGGGGCGGGAGGCCGCCTCCTGGCCGCGGAAGGAATTCGCCGCCCTGGTCGGCTATGTGCCGCAGGCCCATATGCCGGCCTTTCCGTTCCGGGTCATCGATATGGTGGCGATGGGGCGCACCGCCCATCTCGGGGCCCTCGGCAGTCCCTCGCGCCATGACATGGAGTTGAGCGAGCAGGCGCTGCAGACGCTGTCGATCGCCCATTTGCGCCACCGGCCCTGCACCGAGATCAGCGGCGGCGAACGGCAGCTGGCGTTGCTGGCCCGCGCCCTGGTCCAGCAGCCGGCCGTCCTGGTGCTGGACGAGCCGACCTCGAACCTCGACTTCGGCAATCAGGTCAGGGTCCTCGACCATGTGTCGCGGCTCGCCGGGGAGCATGGCCTCGGCATCGTCATGACCACCCACGACCCCAATCATGCGCTGCTGCACGCCTCGAAGGTGGCGACCATCGACCGCGACGGCGGCTTCGCCGTCGGCCGGCCGCAAGACGTGGTGACCGAGGATTACCTGCGCCGGACCTATCGGGTCCAGACCAGCCTCGTCGACGTGCCGCTGGCCGGCGCCGGCACGGTCAGGCTGTGCCTGCCGCTCGGCCGGCCGGTGAAGGAGGACGCGAAATGCTGAGAGACCTCGTTTGCCGGCTGGCGCTGCTCGTCCCGCTTGCCGTCTCCCCGGCGGCCTTGGCGGCCGGCGGACCCGGCCGCGACGTCGTCGACATGGCCGGCCGCACCGTGGCGGTCCCGGCCGAGGTGCGGCGGGTCGCCTGCCTGGAAGTGCTGTGCTACCAGAAGATGTTCATGCTGGGGGCGGCCGACCGGATCACCGAGATGACCATGACCGCCGCCCCCTGGATGATCGCCACCAATCCCCAGGTGGCGGATATCCCCAAGATCTCTCCCGATCCCAATTTCGAGGATCTGCTGGCCCAAAAGGTCGATGTCGCCTTTTTCGCCTACAACGCCCGGCAGACCATGGACAAGCTGGAGTCCCTGGGCATTGCCGGACTGCTCTCCCAGCCGCAGGACGGCAAGGTGACGACGGCGGAGGGCTATATCGAGGAAAACAAGCGGTCCGTCCGCATGTTCGGCCGGGTCCTGGGGGAAGAGGCCGAACGGCGGGCCGAGGCGTGGTGCCGCTATCTCGACGACAGGCTGCGGCGCGTCGCGACGGTCGCCGCGGCCATCCCGCCGGGACGGCGCCTGAAGGTCTATTACCTGCGCGGTCCGCAGGCCCTGAACACCCAGGGGGTCGGCAGCGCCACCTACTGGTTCGGGGTGCTGGCGGGGGCCGAAATGATGGTCAAGGACCAGGCGTGGACGGGCCGGGGCTCGGTGTCCATGGAGGACCTCGTCCGCTGGAATCCCGACGTCATTCTGGTGGGCCGGCAATATCCCGTCGATCTGGTGCTGAAGGACGGCCGCTGGGCCGACATCGCCGCGGTGCGCAACGGCCGCGTCTATCCGACGCCGGAAGGCGCCTTCTATTGGGACGGCGGGCTGGAAAGCGTCCTGCTCATGGAATTCATCGCGCAGAAGTTGTATCCGGAGCGCTTTCCCGATCTCGACATGGTGGCGGAGCTCGAGGATTTCTACCGCCGTTTCTATCGCTATCCCTTGAGCGAGGCCGAAGCCCGGCTGCTGCTGGACGGGCGTTCCCCCGACGGCAGCCGCAACAATCCCATGAACAATTGAGGATGCCATGACCCATCCGCCGCCGCCCTCCTGCTGTTCGAATTCCCGCGCCAAGCGGTGCATCCCCGGTCGCGGCGAGACCGGCTGCGCCTTCCGGGGCGCCAAGATGGCGCTGCAGCCCATCGCCGATGCCGCCCATCTGGTGCATGGGGTGGCCTCCTGCGAGGTGGGGTCCTGGATATTCCGGCCGACCGCCTCCTCGGGCGCCGTGCTGCATCGTGAAAGCTTCTGCACGCAGTTCACCGAACGCGACGTGGTCCAGGGCGGCGAGGCCAAGCTGGGGCGCGCCATCGACGCGCTGATGGAGCGGCGCGATCCGCCGGCCGTCTTCGTCTATCAGACCTGCCTGCCGGCCATGGTGGGCGACGACATCGGCCCCGTCTGCCGGGCGGCCGCCCGGCGCTGGGGCCGGCCGGTGGTGCCGATCGAGGCGCCGGGTTTCGCCGGCAGCCGGCCCTACGGCACCCATGTGGCGGCCCAGGCCCTGATGGATCACGTGGTGGGGACCCGCGAGCCGGATCGCTGCGGCGCGACGGACGTCAATCTGATCGGCGAATTCAATCTGGCCGGCGAGTTGGACCAGGTGCGCCCCCTGCTGGCGCAGCTGGGCATCCGCATCCTCTCCAGCCTGTCGGGAGACGGGCGGATCGGCGACATCGCGATGTCGCACCGGGCCCGCGCCGCCATCCTGCTGTGTTCGCAGGGCATGGTCCATCTGGCCGAAGGCATGCGGGAGCGTTATGGCATTCCGTTCTTCCACGGCAGCTTTCACGGCATCGCCAATACCTCGGCGACCTTGCGTACTTTGGCCGCCTTGCTGGCCGACCGCGGCGGTCCGTCCGACTTGCCCCGGCGCACCGAGGCTTTGATCGATCGGGAAGAGCGCCGCCTTGCTCCCCGCCTGGCCGAGCTTCGCGGCCGGTTGGCCGGAAAACGGGCGCTGCTGCTGACCGGGGGGGTCAAATCCTGGTCGATCGCCGCGACGCTTCGCGACGTCGGCATGACGGTGATCGGCACCTCGGCCGGCAAGGCCTCGCCGGAAGATCTCCGCCAGCTCGCCGCCCTCGGCGACGTCCCGTCGTTCTCCGGCTGGGAGAGCGAGGATCTGGACGCTTTGTTGCGGAGCGGCGATGTCGACGTCGTTCTCGGCGGCGGCAGCCGGTTCCTGGCGTTGAAGACCGGAACCCCATGGCTGGAAATCAATCACGAACGCGACATGCCGATCACCGGCTACGGCGGAACCCTGCGTCTTCTCGAAGCCGTCGACGGCGCCATCGCCAGCCCGGTTGCCGCTTTCGTCCACCAGCCGGCGCCCTGGGACGACTTCGTTCCGGCGACGGCCGCGGTCATTCCCTTCGGCCAGCCCCTTCGACCCGTCCTTCCATCCTTGAGGAATTCCCGCCATGCCAGCCGTTGACCTGTCCCTGACGACTTTGTTCCTGCAAGCCACCGGCGTCGTCCAAGCCGTTCTGGCGGTCTTGCTGCTGTGTTCGGTTTTTTGCTGGACGATCATTCTCGACAAGGCGATCGCCGTTTTCGGATTGAACGGCCAGGCGAAAACCTTCGAAAGCGCGGTGTCGGCCGGGCGGATCGACAGTCCGTGGCCGGCCGGCCTGGTCCGCAGCCTGATGCGCTGCGGCCGCTGCGAAGGCGAGCTTCGGCAGGCCGGAGAAAGCCCGGCCGATCGTCGCGACCGCATCGAACGGGCGATGCGCGAGGTTTTGCTGACCGAATTGGCCAGGGTGGAGCGCCGGCTGCCCTATCTGGCGACCATCGGCTCCTCGGCCCCCTTCATCGGACTGTTCGGCACGGTCTGGGGCATCATGCACGCCTTCGCCGCCATCGCCTCGGCCAACGACACCAGCCTGGCCGTGGTGGCCCCCGGCATCGCCGAGGCGCTG
>JAATGN010000111.1 GCA_015654615.1 Rhodospirillales bacterium | reverse complement strand
CCGGCGGACTGGCGGCGATGGCCTGCACCTTCGGTTCCGCCAGGCTGGTCCGGGCCAAGAGCGACGGTATCGGGCTGATCCTCGCCGGCTTCTTCGTCGGCGCCTTCTTCATGGCCCTGGTCGGCCTCGTGCTCTATCTCGATCCGCATGGCGCCGGACCGGGCATCCTCTATTGGCTGCTCGGCACCTTCCGTGGCGCCGATCCGACCAAGCTGTGGACCGTCCTGATCCCCACCCTGGCCGGCGGCGTCGTGCTGATGAGCTTGCGCTGGCGGCTCAACCTGCTGTCGCTGGGCGATCTCGACGCCGCCTCGCTCGGCGTCGACGTCAGGTCCCTGCGCTGGGTCGTCATCGCCGTGGTCTCGCTGATCGTCGCCGCCCAGGTCGCCGTCAGCGGCGTCATCGGCTGGGTCGGGCTGATCGTGCCGCATGGCGCCCGCATGCTGGTCGGGCCGGACCATCGGCGCCTGCTGCCGGTCTCGGGCCTGCTCGGCGGCCTTCTGACCCTGGGCCTCGACGACCTCACCCGCTCGATCGTCCGCGGGGAACTGCCGGTCAGCATCCTGTCGGCTCTCGTCGGCACGCCGGTCATCTGCCTCCTGTTCTGGAAAACCCAAACCAAAGGCTGGAGCGACAAGTGAAACAAGCCCCGATCGTCGGCTGCCTTCTCGTGCTTCTCGGCACTTTCGGCCTCGCCGAGCGCGGCGTCGCCCAGGAGGCCAGCGTGCCGCCGCTGGACTGTCGCAAGCCGAACGTGCCCGAGCGCTTTTCGGTGGCCCGCGATGATCTCGCCTATCTGGAAAAGCAGGCCGGAGCTTACGGCGACTGCGTCCGCCGCTACGTCGACGAGCGCAAGCGGCAGATCCGGGGGTTGGAAGCCATGGCCAAGGCGGAAGCCGAGGCCGGAAACGCCGCCACGATCGAGGTCAACGACCTGTTCGCCAAGGTGAGGACGCTCGAAGACAAGAACAAGCCGGAGCATGAGGAGTACGGAACCGGCCGATGAGAGAAGTCCGGCATCGGCGCCGTGATGCCGTTTTTGCTTGATCGAGCGCTATGCCTTCCGACTATATAACGATCGGGGAAGGCGACCGGGTCCATCACCGACAAGTCCGGCACTGTCGGCGGAGAGGGGGCATCCGGTCGTCGGTCCGCAAGGCGCCGCTGGCGCGCCGCTCGTTCCGGATGATCGCGCATGAACTGGTGCAATGTCGACCTCGCCTGGGCCTATGGGGATCTGCTCGGCAGCATCACCCGCCAGACCCGCAGCCTCGACCGCGCCTATGACGTGCTGCACGACGCCCTGGTCCGCCTGGCGCTGGTCTGCGAACGACAGACGGTCCATCAGCCGCATGCCTATCTGCGGACCGTGGTGCGCTCGGTCCTGGCCGATCATGGCCACGACCTGGCGCGCTGGATGCCCTTTCCCGACGACGACGGCGGCGACGGGCTCGACGAACATTCCGATATCGCCGCCGCGCGGAAGATCCTCGCCGCCACCGCCGATCCGGAAGCCTTCGCCCCCTCGCCCGAGCACATCGCCGATCTGCGGCAGCGCCTGCGGGCCCTGCAGCGCATCATGGACTGCCTGCCGCCCCGTTGCCGCGAGGTGTTCTGGCTCTACCATGTCGAAGGCTATACACACCGGGAAATTGCTGCCAAGCTCGGCGTCACCCTCAATATGGTGGAACGCCACGTCATGCGGGCCTACGTCGACATCTGGACGGCGCACGAAACGCTGTCATGAGCACGGTGCAGGAGGAGGCCGTCCTCTGGTTCACGCGCATGCGCGCCGCCGGCCACGACCATCCCGACCGCGCCCGTTTCGAGGCCTGGCTTGCCGCCAGTCCGGCCCACGCCGCCGCATACGCCGCTTTCGCCGGTTGGTTTCAAGACCTCGACTCGTCTGCCCGCTGCGATGCCGTCGCCGATGCCATGGAACGGAGAAAAGCGCACCGGCACCTGACCCGCCGCCGCATGCTCAAGGGGGGAGCGGCGGCCGTGCTGTTTGCCGCGATAGGGGGCGAAGTCCTCACCTCCGCGTCGCGCCATCGGACGGCATGGCGGCTCGCGGCGCAGACCGCCACCGGCGAGGTCCGGAGCCTTCCCTTGCCGGACGGCAGCATGGTGACTCTGGGCGCGGCCAGCCGCGTCGAGATCGCCTTCAGCCGCGCCGAACGCGATGTCCGCCTCGACAGCGGCGAAGCCATTTTCGAGGTGGCGAAGGACGGCGACCGCCCCTTCGTCGTGGAGTCCGGCAAGACCCGCGTCACCGTGCTGGGCACCCGTTTCGCCGTCGCCCGGTTCGACGACGTCACGCGGGTCAGCGTCGATCATGGGCGGGTCCAGGTGGAGACGGGGTCCTTCTGGCGCCGGCAAACCCTGCTGCTGCAAGACGGTCAGGTGGCGGAGACGGCCCTGGCCGAGGGCGAGGCCGGGCCGCCCCAAACCGTCAACCGGCAGGCCGCCGCCGGCTTCGCTTTCGAAAGCGGGGCCATTCCGTTCGAACAGGCGAGCCTGGACGAGGTCGCCGCCACGCTCTCGCGCTACCGGACGGCGCCGGTGCGCGTCGCGGCGAGCAAGCCAGGCGGAGCGCCCCGCATCACCGCCCTCGTGCAGGGGAACAATGTCGAGGGCTTCTTCCACCTTTTGCCCCGCATCGCGTCCGTCACCGCGACGACGGACGAGACGGGCGCCGTGACGCTCGGCCCACGCTGAAAAAACGGGGCACGAGCCGGGACGCCCTCATACGCCCAAAAAGACGCTTATAGCAGGCGATAACCATCCCCCCACCACGCGAAATCTTTCTGTCGCGGGCTCTGTCGCGGACAAAAAAAGTTTCGAAAAGGACATCAGGGAATCGGGCCCCTCGACGGTCAATCCTAGAGAAGCACCGTTTTACCGTCCCGGAGAGACCATACAATGTCCCGACGTTCGCTTGCCTGCCTGCACCTGTCCGTCAGCGCCTTCGCCCTCGGTTTTTCCATGGCGGCCCATGCCGATCCGGTGGATTTCGATCTGGCCGTCCAGCCTTTGGGACCATCCCTGCGGGAGGCCGCGCGCCAGGCCGGCCTCACCGTCGCGGTGGATGGCGCCCTGGTGGCCGACAAGACCGCTCCGGCGCTCAAGGGACGCTATGAACCGATCGATGCCCTGCGCCGCCTGCTGGCCGGCAGCGGGCTGGCGGCGACCATCGAGGGCAGCAACGCGCTGGTCACCAGGCAGACCGGCGAGATCGCGCTGCAGCCGGTCAAGGTCAGCGAAAGCAAGCCCGCCCCGCCGTCGGGCAGCGCGGCGGCGGGCTATCTGGTGACGGACACCACGGCGGCGGGACCGGTCTGGGGCGACATGAAGCTGCAGGACGCGCCCTATTCGATGAGCGTGGTGTCCGGAGAATTGATCGAAAACCTCCAGGCTTACCAACCGGAGCAATTGGTCAAGGTGATCCCGCAGATCACCCAGGTGAATCCCAACCAGAACTCCGGTCAAGGCAACCCGCTGTTTTACATCCGAGGCTTTGCCGTATCGCAATACACCAACAATACCGGCTTTACCTATGACGGCCTGGGCGGAGTGGGCGGGGTCATCGATACCGTCCTGGAGGACAAGGAGCGGGTCGAGTTTTTAAGCGGCGTCGACGGCTTCCTCTATGGAATCGGCAGTGTCGGCGGCAATCTCAATTATGTTTTGAAGCGGCCGACCGCGGTCTCCTACAACAGCATCACGGTCGGCTCCAACGCCGGCGCGAACGGCTATGTCCATGGGGATTTCGGCGGACCCATCGGGGACAAATTCGGCTATCGCATCAATGTGGTGGAGCAGAGCGGAGACACCTCGATCACCAATCAGAACATCGAGCGCGATCTTCTCAGCGCCGCTTTCGACGTCCGTCCGAGCGACGATCTTCTGATCCAATTCAATGCGGCCCATGCCGATTACCATGTGAATGGATTGACCCCGGGATTTGTGACGAGCGGAGCGGCGGCCGGCCTGTACAATCGGCCGCCGGATCCGGCGAAGGTCAGTTCTCCGTCATGGACGCAGCAAAGCGACCGTTCCGACAATGTCGGCGCGAATGTGACCTGGACTCCCAACGATATCGTCACGATCCGGGCAGCCTATGGCTTCACCGACGAATTGACGCCGGAAGGACTGGGAACCACCTATCGCTGGAGCAGTCCCAATGAAATCGGCACGAGCAGCGCCGCGGTCGCCAATCAAAATGTTCCCACAAGAAGAGACACGAATTCCGTTTACCTCTTCTCCGATACGAAATTCAGCACTTTTGCCGTGGATCATAAACTTACCGTGGGATTTACCGGGTGGACGACCGATTACACGTCGGGATCGCCGGCGGTCAGCCTCTCGGGGGCGACGTCGGTGCCGTGCGACATCACGACCTCCTGCAATTTCAATGAACCGAATGTCACCTACACCCCGGTCAAGTCATACGTGCAGAATCGGCGATATGTCAGGAATTATGTTCTCGGCGACGAAATAAAGTTCGGCGACCAATGGACGTTGTTGGCCGGCGCCACCTACGCAGGCGTCGCAACCGACGGATACAGCGCCTCCGGCGTAAAAACGAGCGTCCTTTCCAATGACGCGGTGACGCCGTCGGCATCGTTGATCTATAAAGCGCGGCCCTGGCTATCGACCTACGCGACATACCAGGAATCCCTGCAACCGGGTCTGGTGGTTCCGGCGCAATACAGCCCCACCGTTCCTTACACCAATGCCGGCGAGACGCTTGCGCCTTACGTCGGCCACCAGGAAGAGGTGGGCGCCAAGGCCACCGTTGCCGAGGGATGGCTCGTGACCGCCGCCTTGTTCAATATCAACAAGGCCTTCAGCTACGCCGCCAACAACAACGGCGCCAGCTATACTTATATCGAATCGGGAACGGAGACTCATCACGGCCTGGAACTGACGGCGACCGGCAAGGTCACGAGGGATCTGACGGTGATCGGCGGCATCACGGCCTTCACCGCGAAAATCTCGGGCGACACGGCGCAGCCCTTCCTGAACGGCACCACGCCGACCAATGTGTCGCGCCGATCGGCAAAGATCTACACGGAATACGATCTGCCCGAGGTCCCGGGACTGACCCTGATCGGGGGAGCCCAGTTCAACGGACCGTTCTACTCGAATGCCAGCCCGGCGGGAGTGGGCGGCATCACCGCCGCCCCCGCGGTCATGGACAAGGCCTATGTCGTGGGGGACCTGGGGCTGCGCTATGCGGCGGAAATCTACGGCGCGCCCACGACCTTCCGCTTCAACGTCTACAATGTGACGAACGAAGCCTATTGGCAGACATCGGTCTATGAAGGCGCCCCCCGCACTTTCCTGGGAACCGTACAGGTGAAGTTCTGAAATTGGGCGGTTCGATGAATCCATCGAAGGCACCGCAGGCCGACGAACTGTTCTGGCTTGCGCCTTTCATCTGCGTTGGCCTGCTCGTTCTCGCCCTGTTGCGGCCCTGGCCGACGTTTCCCATTCCGCGTCAGGGTCGAACGGTCGTCGACGCGGACGGCATCGCGGTTCCCGTCGAAACGCCGTTTCGCGGGACCGCCCTGGCCTGGGGCACGCAGATCGACGGATATCTGCACGACACGCATGCGCCGGAAACGCTGGCGAGCGTCGAAAACGGCGACCGCACGTATTTCTCCAGGCAGGTGATCAGTTGGATCTATCCGCAGATCTTGAGAAAAGACGACTTGTGGAATCGGCGGGGCATTTCATCCGGAAAGGGTCCCAATGCGGCGATCGAGCCCCTGCTGGCCGGCGATCCGGGGGCCTATCTGGGTGGCGGCGGCGCTTTCGGCCCCATTCCCCTGATGCGGCGCGTCGGTCTTCCATCCCTGTCCCTGAGCAGGCTCGGGCAAAACATGGACGAGGCGTTCTTCACGGCGGCCCGTGTCGAAACCGCTCTGACCGGGCAACCGGAACGCGGCGAGGCGCTGATCGCCGGCTACCGCCAGGCCGTGGCGCAATTGGAACGGGACCTTCGGCCGAAGAGTCTGGCCAACCGCCCCCGCGTCCTGATGATGGCCAGTTGGGCGGGCGACCCGGCGAGGCTCGATGTCAGGACATCGGGCAATCCCATCCATATTTTTTTCCCCCGCGCCGGGATCGAAAACGCCTCCGACGGATTTGCCGGCGCCCGGGTCGATGCCGAACGGATCCTCGTCATGGAGCCGGACATCGTCTTCCTGATGCAGGGGCCGGTTCACCACGCCGAGACTCCGCAAGACTTCAGACAAGACCCACGATGGCGGGGACTGAAGGCGGTGCGGGCCAATCGCGTCTATATGATGCCCGGCTCCTATCCCGCTTACATCGGCGACATGCAGTTTCGACCGCTGTGGGCGCGGTGGATGGCCGAGGTCGCCCATCCGGAGCATATGCCGCCGAAACTTCGCCAAATGCTGCGCGAGCATTTCCTGCAGGAATTCGCTTACCGACTGAGCGACGAGCAAATCGACGCGCAACTGCATATCGACGAAAATGGAGGTTCGGCGGGCTACGAGCGCTTCAGCCGCCGGTATGGCGCCGTTCCCGCGCAAGGCGCGGCTCCGTGACCGATCCGACCGCGGCCGGCAGGCCATCGCCGCCCTTCGCCGCTCGGCGCGGGCGGCTCGTCCCCATCCTGCTGGCGGCGGCGGTGCTGGTCGCCATCGTGGCTTCGCTGTGCATCGGCGCCTATCCGATGTCCTTCGGTCAGGCGGGGATCATCGTCGCCCATCTGAGCTGGCCCTTCCCGCTGCCCGACAATCCGCCCTGGACCGTCAGGGAACTGACCGTGGTGCAGATCGTCCGCCTGCCCCGCGTGCTGCTGGCGGTGCTCGCCGGCATCGGGCTCGGCATGTCCGGCGCCGCCCTGCAAGGGATGATGAAGAATCCGCTGGTCGGTCCCGATCTGGTCGGCATCACGGCGGGGGCGGCGTTCGGCGGCGTGCTGGCGATGTGGCTGCAATGGTCCCAGGCCGGGGTCGTCGGCCTGGCCTGCGGCGGCGGCATCGGCGCCATGGCCTGCACCTTCGGCTTGTCGAAGCTGGCCAGGGGCGGGGCCGACGGCATGGCCCTGATCCTGGCCGGCATCTTCGTCGGCGCCTTTTTCCTGGCCCTGGTCGGGCTGATCGAGTTCATCGGGCCAGACTGGATGCTGCCCCGCATGACCCTATGGCTGCTGGGCAGCTTCGTCGGGGCCGATCCGCCGAAGGTCTTCCTGATCGCCGTCCCGACCTTGGGCGCCGGCGCCGTCCTGATGCGTTTGCGCTGGCGGCTCAATCTTCTGTCGCTGGGCGATCTCGACGCGGCGACCCTGGGGGGCGATGTCCGGGTGTCGCGCTGGGCGATCATCGGCCTGGTCTCGCTGATCGTCGCCGCCCAGGTCTCGGTGTGCGGCCTGATCGGCTGGATCGGCCTGGTGGTGCCGCATCTGGCCCGCATGCTGGTGGGGCCCGACCATCGCCGGCTGCTGCCGGCCTCGGCCCTGCTGGGCGGGCTGCTGGTTCTGGGCCTCGACGACCTTGCCCGGACGGTCATCCGGGCCGAAGTGCCGATCGGCGTGATGACCGCCCTGCTCGGCACCCCGGCGATCTGCCTCCTGTTCTGGAAGGTGCGGACCAGGGGGTGGACCGATGGCTGAAAACCGGGCCGAACGCCTCATCGATCCCAAGGCCTCGGGTCCCGGCGCGATCGTCCTGCTGGGGGTGGGCCTCGCCCTAGTGCTGGCGATTGTCGCCTCGCTGGGGCTCGGGGCCTATCCGATGTCGCTCGCACGGGCGGCCAGCATCCTGGCCCATCTGGCCTGGCCGGCCCCCTTGCCCGCCGATCCGCCGTGGGACGCAAAGGAACTGACGGTGGTCGAGATCATCCGCCTGCCCCGCGTGCTGACGGCGACCTTCGCCGGGATCGCCTTGGGCCTGTCGGGCACCGCCCTGCAGGGGATGACGAGGAACCCGCTGGTCGGACCGGATTTCGTCGGCGTCACCGCGGGCGCCGCCTTCGGCGGCGTGCTGGCCATGCTGCTCGACTGGCCGCCGGCCGCGATGATCGCGCTCGCCTTCGCCGGCGGTTCTGCCGCCATGGCCGCCACCTTCGGCCTGGCCAGGCTGGCCCGTGCCGGCGGCGACGGTGTCGCCCTGATCCTGGCCGGGGTGTTCATCGGTGCCTTCTTCCTCGCCCTGGTCGGGCTGATGCAGTTCCTGGCCGACGACGGCACCTTGCCGCGCATGGTCTATTGGCTGCTGGGCAGCTTCGTCGGGGCCGACCCGACCAGGCTGGCGATCGTCGCCATCCCCACCCTGGGCGGCGGGGCGGTGCTGATGGGCTTGCGCTGGCGGCTCAACCTGCTGTCCCTGGGCGATCTCGACGCCCGTTCGCTCGGCATCGACGTCGCCCGGCTGCGCTGGCTGATCATCGCTTTGGTGTCGCTGATGGTGGCCGGCCAGGTGGCGGCGAGCGGGCTGATCGGCTGGATCGGGCTGATCGTTCCGCATTGCGCCCGCATGCTGGTCGGCCCCGACCATCGCCGGCTGATCCCGGCATCCGCCCTGCTCGGCGGCCTGTTGGTGCTCGGCCTCGACGACCTCACCCGCTCGATCGTGCGGGCCGAACTGCCCGTCGGCATCCTCGCCGCCCTGGTCGGCACCCCGCTGATCTGTTTGCTGTTCTGGAAAACCCGGACCAAAGGCTGGAGCGGCGACTGAGACCATGTGCCGCGCATGGCCAATGACCGTCCCGCCGATGCCGTGATGCCGTTTTTGCTTGATCAGGCGCTATGCCATACGACTATATAACGTCCCGGGCCCGCGGCCGGGCCGGAAACCGGCGAGTCCGGCGCCGTCTGGGCACCCGAACCTCTTTTTTCCTCGTCCGGAAGACTTGAAGCAAAGGCTGGAGCCATGACTGAGATCGCGCTTTCGTTCGACGGCCTGGGGCATGCCTATGTGCCCAACCGCTGGATCTTCCGCAATTATACGGCCACGATTCCGAAGGGACGGGCCTTCGCCCTGCTCGGCCCGAACGGGCGCGGCAAGACGACCCTGCTGAAGATCCTGCTGGGGGTGCTGACGCCGTCGGCCGGGCGGGCGGAGGTGCATGGCCGCGTGGCTTTCGTGCCGCAGCTGTTCCAGGTCAGCTTCGATTATTCGGTGCTCGACATGGTGCTGATGGGCCGGGCCAAGCATGTCGGCCTGTTCTCGCAGCCCTCGGCGGCCGACGAACAGGCGTCCCTGGCCGCCCTGGAGCGGTTCAAGCTGGCCGATCTGGCCCACCGGCCCTTCCACGAGCTGTCGGGCGGCCAGCGGCAGATGGTGATCTTCGCCCGCGCCCTGGTCGCCGAAGCCGAGATCCTGATCCTCGACGAGCCGACCTCGGCCCTCGATCTGAAGAACCAGGCGCTGATCCTCGACTGGATCGGCCGGCTGACCCATGAGGACGGACTGACCGTGGTCTTCACCACCCACCATCCGCACCATGCCCTGGCGGTGGCCGATTCGGCGCTTCTGATGCTGGGCGAGGAAGACTATGCCTGCGGCCCGGCCAAGGAGGTCCTCACCGAGGACAATCTCCATGCCCTTTACGGCGTGCCGATGAAACGCCTATCGTTCGACCACGACGGCCATGCCCTCGAAACCTTCGCCCCGGTGTTCCGTCCCCACGCCTCCTCTTCCAGGCAAGCGAGCCATGCCCCAAATTGACCTGTCCTTAAGCGCCATCTTCCAGCAATCGACCGGCGTGGTGCAGGCGGTGCTGATCGTCCTGCTGCTCTGTTCGGTCCTCTGCTGGGCCATCATCCTGGAAAAGGCCGTCCTGCTGTTCGGACTGTTCCGCCAGACCCGGACCCTGGAACGGGCCTCCGGTCCCGGCGGTCCGGCGGCCCTGCCGCCCGAGGGCATCGCCCGGGCCATCGCGGCGGCCGGACGCGAGGAATGGAACGACGCCAGGCCGGGCGAAAGCGCCGCCGAACGCCGCGACCGCATCGAACGGGTCATGCGCGACGCCATGCTCGGCAATCTGGTCAAGGCCGAGGTCCGCCTGCAATATCTGGCGACCATCGGCTCCTCGGCCCCCTTCATCGGACTGTTCGGCACGGTCTGGGGCATCATGCACGCCTTCGCCGCCATCGCCTCGGCCAACGACACCAGCCTGGCCGTGGTGGCCCCCGGCATCGCCGAGGCGCTG
>JAATGN010000233.1 GCA_015654615.1 Rhodospirillales bacterium | reverse complement strand
TGAAAAGGAAGAGTGGCACCGGCGTCCCTGCCGGTGTCCGCCGCTGGCGCGGCGGAGTTTTTTCTCCACCGGCAGGGACGCCGGTGCCACTGACGCTTTTCTTCTAGGGCGGAGCGAGGCAATGACGCGATTATTGCTTAACGAGCCATTAAATCGGCATCACGCTCTGGCTTTTCTTGATGTCCCTCGCCGGGCGCGTGCTTGGCCGCGGCCTCAATGGCCGCTCTAGGAACCTGTCGGGCTTAAGGACTTGACGCGATTATTTCGCGTCAAGTCCTAGGGCGTGTCCTCAATTGTCCATGAAGACCAAATTACTCGCTTTTTTCATCGTCATCCCCGCGAAAGCGCCAGGGTATGCACAGATCTTTCTCTGAAATATCAATATGTTATCGTCGTGGCCGGGCTTGACCCGGCCATCCACGTGGTACCGCATGCACGAATGGTTGACATGCTGATAGACGTGGATGCCCGGATCAAGTCCGGGCATGACGTATGTCAGTAATCGTTCAGACACATCAAAGAAAAGATGTGTGCATAAACGATGATCTTTGGTCGTATAGATCATCGTCCCCTCTGCCATGGATCCCCGCTTTCGCCGGAATGACGGTAAAATGAACGGAAAAGTCATCATTGAGGACATACCTTAGGCTTTGGATCGGGCTTTCGTCGAAGCAGATGACGGGGCGCTTTGGATCGGACGGTTCGCCATAGAGATCGAGAATATCCTCCATCCGGGCAACGTATTCGGCATCGACCTTCGGAATGCACCACATGTCTTTGCGCCAAGGCTTCAGGTCATTTTCGGCCAGGCGCCGACGTACGGTTTCACGGGAAAGGCTGCTATGCTCGGTCAGTGTCACCAGTTCTTCCGCCAACAACTCCAGCGTCCAGCGTCCAGCGGGCGCAGCCAGCAGGGGGACGTGAGCAGGCCGGGTCGTGTCCCGCCGAGTGGTATGAGAGCACCGGTCGGAGGCGACGTGCAAATTTGCTCGACAGTGTAGAAGGTGACGAGTAGAGGACGAAATCTCATTAATGAGACTCCGTCCTTGCCTGCAGCCAACGCGTCGTGCGCCGCAAGCCATCCTCAATCTTCGTCGTCGGCTGCCACCGCAAAAAGTCGGCGGCCGCGCCGATATCGAGTATGTTAGCGTGCACCAGCCCGGCAGGTGCGGCAATGTATCTGACCTCGATCGGTACACGGACGATCCGTCCGATGTGACTGATGAGGTCCCAGGGGATAAATTCTCAACGCCGATTGACAAAACGCAGAAAGCACGGCCAAACGACAGCGCGGAGGACGCGCAGTCAGAGGAGTCGGCGCCGTCTCCATGTCGCCTAGCTCCCTCCTGCAGTTCGAGATACTAACCTGGTGGCAAGGCGTGCCGCAGTGTAAGATGGTTTTTTTCAGACCGATCGAGGCTTTTATTCTAGGTTCATGTTCTCATGCTGTATAGCAAGCTATCAAATGATATCGCTGATCAATGTCGATTGGTTGGTCTGCCGGTGGAATCGGTCGATGTAGTGCCGTCGCAGCGGGACGATCTTGGTCACTTCCAGATCAACAGTGCGATGACGCTAGCAAAGACGCTTCGGCGACCGCCGCGCGAGATCGCTGGGCAGATTGTATCCGCCCTTGCCAAAATCAACTACCTGACAAACTTGCGGGTCGACGGTCCTGGTTTCGTGAACCTGTCCCTGACGCCAGACTACCTCACTCGCGCCCTTGACACTCTTGTAACTGATCCCCGACAAGGGGTGCCGGACCTAGGCCGATCACGCGGTATGGTCCTGCTCGACTATGGCGGTCCGAACGTAGCCAAGGCCATGCATGTCGGCCATTTACGTTCGGCGATCATCGGCGACACGCTTCGGCGTCTGGCGCTCTTTCTTGGATATTCGGTCCTCGCGGATGTCCATCTGGGCGACTGGGGGCTGCCGATGGGTATCGTCCTCGGCGAACTTTTGGACCGCGATCCCCGACTCGCCACGATGGATCCGCAGGCGATCGCCGCCGAATGGCTGACGCCGACGATTGACGACTTGAACGAACTTTACCCGGCGGGATCTGCAAAATGCCAGTCGGACGCCGGGCTCATGACGCGCGCGCGCGCGCTCACAGCGCGTCTGCAGGCGGGCGATGCGAGCCTACTCGCGATGTGGCGGCGGATCGTTGCCGTGTCGGTAGCAGCATCCGAGCAGGACTTCGCCCGGCTGAACGTGCATTTCGACCTCTGGCATGGCGAGAGTCGCGCTCACGACCGGCTGACTAGTCTTATCGCCTCGGCCCGCCAGCAAGGCATCGCCGAGATGAGCGAGGGTGCCCTGGTGATTCGGCTGCCGGAAGCGGATGGGACAGAGGATATACCGCCGCTGATACTGGAGAAATCCCAAGGAGGCGTGATGTACGCTGGCACCGACCTCGCGACGATTGCCGACCGGGTGGAGACGTTGGCGCCCGACTCCATTCTCTATGTGGTGGACCAGCGGCAGCACCTCCATTTTGAGCAGTGTTCCGAGCCGCCCAGCGCCTCGGCCTAGTGACGGAGCAGCGGCCGCACCTTGAGCATGTCGGGTTCGGGACTATCAATGGCGTGGACGGCAAGCCGCTGAAGACGCGCGCTGGCGGCGTGCTTCGGCTGAGCGACCTCCTGGACCAAGTCGTGGCCGTATGCCGGCAGCGTTTCACTGATATGGAGCTGACCGCCGTGCTCTCCCCGCCGGAATTGGAGCAGGCCATTGAGAACGTAGCTGTTGCCGTGATCCGATTCGCCGACCTGTCGAATAACCGCCGATCGGACTACGTCTTCCACGTCGAACGGTTCTCGGCCCTTGAGGGCCGCACCGGGCCGTACCTGTGCTACGTGCTGTCGCGGGCGACGGCCATCCTGCGCAAGGCTGCCGACGCGGGGTGCAGCCTTGGGATGAGCACCGCCCTTAAGACGCCGATCGAGCAGACGGTGGCGTTCCGTCTGCTCGCATTCCCAGGCGCCGTCGTGAGCGCGTACGAGAAGCGATTGCCGAACATCCTATGCGACCACTTATTCGACCTTGGGCAGAGCTTCAACACGTTCTACCATCAGACTCATGTGCTGTCGGAGACGGACTTGGACCGGCAGGCCGCCATGCTCGGTCTCGTCGCCGCAGTCGCGGCGCAGATACGGCTGGGCCTTGGCCTGCTCGGCATCGACCCGCCAGAGCGTATGTAGGCCGTGGCCGCGACGCT
Organism: Rhodospirillales bacterium; assembly: GCA_015654615.1. Classification (GTDB taxonomy): domain Bacteria; phylum Pseudomonadota; class Alphaproteobacteria; order Rhodospirillales; family Magnetospirillaceae; genus Telmatospirillum. Next base: position 2,998 of record JAATGN010000233.1, on the reverse strand, counting down.
GGGTTCATGGCGCGGCTACCGGCCAAGCTTCGCGCTGGTCGAAGATCACGGATGGATCGAGGCCATCCGGACCGTCATTGATGACCCCCGGTGCTACGCGTTCCGTTGCAACCGAGAGGTCGTGGACGTCGCGGGCCGGTTCCGCTCCTTCTCGTGGCGGGGCGGCCGCTACGTCCTGAAGCGGGCGGCTTCTCAGCAAGCGGGCGAGCGCGAGCGGGCCCTTGCCGTCCAGGCTGCCGCACGACTGGCCGCGGCGCACGCAACGTTGCGTGCGATAGTACCCGAGCTACTCGTCATCGACGTCCGTGGGGCCTGGCTGGCATCACCGTACCTCGGTCCGAGCCTGCACGAAAGCTTCGTAGAGCGGCGATTGCGGTGGGAGCCGGCGGACGTGGTACGGGTCCTCGGCGAGATGCGGCGGGCGGGCCTCGAATGGGCCGGTTTCGCCCCCCGCAATCTGATCGCATGCGACAATGGGCTATTCGGCATTGACTGGGAAGATCTGCGTATCGATATCCCCCATTCGGGGGGGTGGTCCGACCTGACGCTGTTCAAGCTGGCACTTAACTGGGCTGGCGTATTCGGGTCCGCCGACTGCGCACATGCCGTGCTCGCCAGCCAGCAGCGGACGTGGCGCTCTGTCGCTCTTGACGATTTCGAGCAGAGTTGGCGCGGTCTGCGCGGCGGACGAGACGACGATGCCGCGGCTCGCCGGGCGTGCCGCGCTATCTGCTTTGAGAGCGAGCAGCCGGTCGTCGACCAACCATCCGACCTCCTCTCGGCGCAGGAGGTGGGGCACTTGGTGTCCGATCTGCTGGGATCACCGCTCGACGTATTCTACGCGGCTGTGACCGCACGTCATCGGCGGGACGACCAGGACGGTGCCCGCTGCGTAGCTTTCCTCCGCGACATGACGCGCAGGGTCGACGCCGCATTGAGGCTCGCCGACCATTGCCAGCGTGGCCAGGACAGAACCCTGGTCTGCGAGACGATGACCCGGTCGATTGGCTTGCTTGCCGGCGCGTGGCCAACGCGCGCGCCCGATGGCCTGGCGGGAGCGAGTTGCCGCCTGCATCACCTGCGTGGCCGGCGAGGCCTCGCGTCCGCGTTGCTGCGGGCGAAGCTGGTGGAGGAGGTGGCGACGGTACTGTGGCGGAGCGCCCGCGACCTGTTCGCCTGGGAGGTTGACTTGCAGTTTCTGCTCCGTGGATCGGTCGCGAACGGCGTCTGCTCGGTTGACAGCGACCTCGACTTCGAGATCAGTTCACCGGAGCGGCCGAACGGTTTTCCGGAAGCGGAGGATCTGCTCGGAGCCTTGCTGGACGGTTTCGGCATCCGATCCGAAAACAGCACAGGACGCCCGACCGAACGCGACATCATCCACGCCGGCGGTAGCCGGGACGTGCTCGAATGGCTGGAATTACGGGACCTGGACGGGGGACATACGCCGTGGCCGCATGCGTGTGGCGGCCGGAACCGACCGGAGAACGTGATACTCGGTGGCTTCGAGCGCGAGGCGCGACGGATGGACGGCAAGCATCTCTGGCTCGCCGTCCGCGGCACTATTGCACGCGCCAGCGCGGCGCGTGGCTGCGGCCAGGCGAGGACGATGGCGCAACTCGAATGGCTGCGGTGCGTGGCCGGCATGGACATCGTTCCGCTGCGGTCGCTCCTCGGGCAAGCGCTCGCCGCCCGCGAACTCCACCTAGCCGACGTAGCCATCGAACCTTTGAGTCGCGTGGCCGCCTGTCTCGACGTTCCCGTGCCACTGTGGGCGCCTGGCGAGCCGGGACCAGTGCGGCCGTATTTGCGGGACCGGGACTTCGGGAGCTAGCAGCCTGTCGGACTGGTGTTTGCGGAGGGACACCGTGAGACTCGAATGCGGCGGAAGACTCCTGCGGATGTCGGGTTGATTCATCCTTGGCCGGTGTCGAGAGGGCTGAATTGATCCCTTGCCGGATCAATTTGCGCCTTGTGGCAGGCCTTTTCCTCACTGGGCTGCGTTCAAGGCGAACATCCGCTTCATGTTCCAGGCCATGGTCACCAGCGTCCACTCGCCACGGACATTATCCAGCCCGCGCAGCAGGAAGTGGCGGAATCCGAGAATCGATTTGATGATGCCGAAGACCGGTTCCGGGGTTTGTTTGCGCAAGCCGTAGAGCTTTTTGCCTTCCGGTGTCCGCAGGCGGTGAGCCATGGCCTCGACCGGCGTTGGACTGTCCGGTAGCGGCGGGGCGTCTGCGAAACGCTCGTCCAGGGTCGGATGATGGGGTTGCCGGCCGGTGGCGATCATCGGCGCGACGCCCGCCGCCGCACAGGCCTTTACATTCGCCTCGCTAAAATAACCGTTATCGGCCAAGAGCGTTTCCGGTTTTCCCAGACCCTCTGGCAAAGCGTCGATCTTGTTCATCATCGGCGCTAATTGCTGCTTGTCGGTGGGGGCTTGGACCACCCCGGCCGCCACCACCAGCAGGCTGCCCGCCGCCACCGCGGCTTGCGCGTTGTAGCACTGATCGAAGCCGCCACCGGCCACCGGCATGATCCGCGAGTCTTCGTCGGTGAGATTGATCTGGTCGGTTGGCCCCGGCCCCTCGGTCGGCGGCGCCGGCGGCTTGCCCCCAGGCTTCTTGCCAGTCGCCTTGGCCTTGGCTTCTCGTGCCGCCAGCTTGGCTTGGTATTCCGCCTGCTCGCGCTCGAAGCGTTCCTTGGCGCGCGCCTCGATCTTGGCCCGCGCTTCGGCAATCTTCGCCAAGCGGTCTTCGCGCCGCGCCAGTTCATCGGGGATCGACAGTCCATCCGGAATGTCCGCCTGATCCGCCGCCTCGGCTTTGGCCATCAAGTCGGCCACCTCGGCCTTCAATTGTGCTTCGATCTTGCCCGCATGCTCGTAGGACAGGGCGCTGTGTCGACTGGCGTTGGCGTGGATCTTTGTGCCATCGAGCCCCACCGTGCCCATCTTGAGCATGCCCATCTCGCGGGCCAGCAGCAGCACCTGGAC
>JAATGN010000208.1 GCA_015654615.1 Rhodospirillales bacterium | reverse complement strand
GCGCGCGACGAGTTGGAGCTCACCGTGACCGAGCGGACGGCCGATCTCAAGGCCGAAATCGAGGAGCGGCTGCGCGCCGAAACCGAGCTGAGGGAAGCGCAGACCGAATTGGTCCACACGGGAAAGATGGCGGCGCTCGGCCAGATGTCGGCCACCGTCGCCCATGAGCTCAGCCAGCCGTTGACCGCCATCCAGACCTATCTGGCCAGCGCGCGGGTCTTCGCCCAGCGCGGAGACTTGGGCCAGGTGTTCCGCAATCTCGGCCTCATCGACGATCTCAATCAAAGGATGGTCCATATCGCCAGCCATCTCAAAACCTTCTCGCGGAAGGGCGGCAGCCGCCGGGAACCGGTCTTCCTGGCCCGCGTCGCCGACCGCGCGATGATGCTGGTCGAGGCCCGGGCCCGGGCCGAAAGCGTCGCCATCGCCTGTTCCATCCCGCCCCGGGCTTGCGTCCTGGGCGACGACATCCGTCTCGAACAGGTCATCGTCAATTTGTTCGGCAACGCGCTGGATGCGGTGAAGGCCAGTCCGATCAAGCGCCTGTCGATGACGGTGACGGCCGGGAACGGCGATTGGATCGTCAAGGTGGCCGACAGCGGGGCCGGCATCGCGCCGGCGCACGCCGATCATCTGTTCGATCCCTTCTTCACCACGAAAGAGGTCGGCGAAGGATTGGGCATCGGATTGTCCCTCTCGGAGGGCATCATCCGCGACATCGGCGGCGCGATGCGCGCCGAGAACGGCCCGGACGGCGGCGCCGTGTTCATCATCACCCTGCCGGCGCACGACATCGGCGCCGCGCCGGACGGAGGCTCCGATGCCTGACGATCGCCCGCTGGTCCTGTTCGTCGACGACGAGCAATCCGTCCGCGCCTCGGTCGAGCAGTGGCTGGGGCTGGCCGGCTGCCAGGTTTTCGTCTTCGACGACCCCAGGCGCGCCCTCGACTATCTGGGGACGGATTTCCCCGGCATCCTGCTCTCCGACGTCAAGATGCCGGGAATGGACGGACTGGAGCTGCTGCGCCAGGCCCGGAAGCGCGATGCCGACCTGCCGGTCATTTTGCTGACCGGCCACGGCGACGTCGCCATGGCGGTCGAGGCCATGCGCCAGGGCGCCTACGACTTTCTGGAAAAGCCGTTCGTCCCCGAGCGGTTGAGCGAATCGGTGCAGCGGGCCGGCGAAAAGCGCCGGCTGGTCATGGAGAACCGGCAACTGCGCCGCCGGATGGAGGGCGCCTCCGGGATCGCCTGCCGCCTGCTCGGCACCTCGCCCCCGATCGAGGCGCTGCGGCGCGACGTCGCCGCGCTGGCCGCCGCCGACGTCAATGTCGTCATCGTCGGCGAGACCGGCACCGGCAAGGAACTGGTCGCCCGCTGTCTGCACGATTTCGGGCCGCGGGCCGAGCAGGCCTTCGTCGCCATCAATTGCGCCGCGGTTCCCGAAACGATGTTCGAGGCGGAGTTTTTCGGCTATGAGGCCGGGGCCTTCACCGGGGCGGCCGGCCGGCGGATCGGCAAGCTGGAATACGCCCATCGCGGAACCTTGTTTTTCGACGAAATCGAAAGCATGCCGCCGGTCCTGCAGGCCAAGGTGCTGCGCTCGCTGCAGGAGAAGGTGGTCGAACGGCTGGGCTCGCACCAAAGCGTTCCGGCCGATGCGCGCATCGTCTCGGCGGCCAAGCTCGACTTGTCGGCGGCGGTGCGGGCCGGCACCTTTCGGGAAGACCTTTATTACCGCCTGAACGTCGCCGAACTGTCGGTGCCGCCGCTGCGCGAGCGACGAAGCGACATCCCGCTTCTGTTCGACTTTTTTTCCACCGAGGCGGCCCGCCGCCATGGCCGCGAGGTCCGTCCCCCGACCTCCTCGGACCTCGCCGCCCTGATGGCCCACGACTGGCCCGGCAATGTCCGGGAACTGAAAAACGCCGCCGAACGTCATGCCCTGGGGCTGGGCAGCCGCGCCGCGGCGAACCAGACGCGTCCGGCCGAATCCCCCTCGGCCCTGCCCTTGGCGGCCCAGGTGGCCGGCTTCGAACGCCAGGCCATCGAAACGGCCTTCGAGGCCTGCGGGGGCGACGTGCAAGCGGTGGTCGAATTGCTCGACATCCCCAGGCGGACCCTGAACGAAAAAATGACCCGCTACGGCATCGACCGGCGGCGCTACCTGCGGGAGTGAGGGGGAGGGTTTTTGCCGTCGCGTCATTGCGAGTTCCGCACCGGCTATCGGCCGCCCCGCTCTGAATGAAAAGGTACAGTGGCACCGGCGTCCCTGCCGGTGTCCGCCGCTTCGCGGCGGAGTTTTTCCCACCGGCAGGGACGCCGGTGCCACCAAGTCTTTTCTTCCCAGCCTTTTAAACAGCCGTCATCGCCTACCCGACAAAAACACCGGGGCGGTTCGCATTTCGGCGAACCGCCCCGGCCCGACGCCCCCCCGGGCGCCTCGTCAGTACTGATAGATATCGAGGATGTCCCAATATCCGTCGGTGGGAACCGCGATGTTCTTGTCCATGACCACGTCGAGCAGGAAGGGGCCGTCGTGGGCCAGGGCCGCCTGCAGGGCGGGGCGCAGGTCCTCGGGCCGTTCGACCCGCCGCGAGGCGACGCCGAAGCCCTTGGCCACTTCGGCGAAGTTGGGACCGCAGGATTCGCCGGTGCGCCGGTCGACGAAAAGGGTGCCGATGTCGCGCTTGAAGGCGTGCTGCTGCAGGCCGTAGATCGTGCCGAAGGCGTAATTGTTCATCACCAGCCAGATCGCCTTGGTGTTCTGTTCGCGGGCGGTGGCCAGCACGCCGGTCACCGAACTCATGGCCCCGTCGCCGATCAGCGTCATCACCACGCGATCGGGAGCGCCGACCTTGGCGCCGATCACCGCCGCCGGGCCGAAGCCCATGGTGGCGAAGCCGCCGGGCGGAAAATGCGTCTGCGGGCGCATGACCGGGAACTGCTGGGCCAGGCCGTTCTTGTTCCAGCCGACATCGGTCACCACGATGCCGTCCTCGGGCAGCAGCGCCCGCACCTCGGCCAGGATGCGGCCGGGATGGATCGGGCTGTTGTCGAGGCCGGGGACATTGCGCAAGGCTTCCCACCAGGCCTGCTTGTCCTTGGCCAGGGCCGCCGTGCGGGGCGCCTCCTCCAAGGCCCGCTTCGGTCGACGGGCCGCCACCGCGGCCAGCAGATCCTCCAGCACCGATTTGGCGTCGCCGATCAGTCCCACCTCGGTCGGATAGTTCTTGCCGATCTCCTCGGGGTCGATGTCGATATGAATCAGCCGGGTCGGCGGAATGGCGAAGGTATATTCCGGCATCCAGGACGAACAGTCGGCTTCCGCGAATTTGGTGCCGACCGCCAGGACGACGTCGGCCTCGCGGACCGCCTGGTTGGAAAGCTTGCTGCCCCAGAAGCCGGTCATTCCCATGGCCAGCGGATTGGTCTCGCTGATCGAGCCCTTGCCCATCAGCGAGGTCGACACCGGCGCCGCCAGATATTCGGCCAGCGCCGTCAGTTCGGCCGAGGCCTCGGAGAGCACCACGCCGCCGCCGGCGTAGATCGCCGGGGCTTTCGCCTTGACCAGAAGATCGGCCGCCCGGGCGATCGCCTCGCTGTCGCCGCGCAGCCGGGTGACGTTCACCCGGGCTTCGGCCAGGTCCGGAATCGTCACTTCGGCGCGGCGCGAGAACATGTCCATCGGCACATCGATCAGCACCGGCCCCGGACGGCCCGAGGTCGCCACGGTGAAGGCCCGGGCGACGATCCCCGGCAGCGCCGCGACGCTTTGCACCTTCCAGGCCCTTTTCACGAAGGGCTTATAGACTTCGAACTGGGTGGCGTCGCCGTGCGCCTTGATCTCCTGATGGGCGTCGCGGCCGAAATGCTGGCTGGGAATATCGCCCGAGATCACCACCATGGCGGTCGAATCGAGCGCCGCATTGACCACCCCGGTGATGGCGTTGGTCATGCCCGGCCCCAGATGGGTCATCACCACGCCCGGCTTGTGCGTCACCCGGAAATAGCCGTCGGCCGCGTGGGCGGCGAACTGCTCGTGGCGGAAATTGATCAGATTGATCCTGGAGCCGTGCAGGGCGTCCATGAAGCCGATCACCCCATGGCCGCACAGGCCGAAAATCGTCTCGACGCCCAGGGCCTCGAGACAGGCGACCAGGATCTCGCCGCCCGTCCGGCCCTCGCCCGGCGGCCGCTTCAGCGCATGCCGTGCCGTCGCGTGGCTGTCGACCTTTCCTCCCGCTATTTTCGTCATCGGTTTCTTCCCTGATGTGATTTCAGAAAACGGCGCTGTTGTAGAACTCGCCGAAAAGCTCCTGGTCCGACGGCCGGTCTTCCGGAATCGGACGGCTGACCCAGGTGGTCTGCATGAAATGCTTCAGATGCACGTTCTCGCTGATGATGTTGCCGCCCCAGATGCCGCAGCCCAGGCTCGAGGTCATCGGCATGCCGTTGTTGAAGGCGCCGGCATTGGCCTTCGACTGCGGCTGGCGCACCATGATGCGGCTGACCGGGGCCATCAGGGCCAGACGGTGGATATGGTCGTCGTCGAACGAATAGATGCCGACCGAGTGGCCCTTGCCGCCCACCTCGTAGATCCGCCGCACCATGTCGAGCCCGTTCTCGAACTCGCCTTCGTATTTGTAGATGGCCAGAAGCGTCGTCAGCTTCTCGCCCGAGAAGCGATGCTCCTTGCCGATCCTGTCGTTCTTGACGATCAGGAACTTGCGGTCGTCCGGAATGGAAAAACCGCAGAACTTCGCCACCACCTGCGGGGCCCGGGCCACCGTCTCGATGGTCCGGTGCCCCTCGGCATCCCACATCCCGGCCAGCAGCCTGGCCTTTTCCTCGTCATTGGCCAGATAGCCGCCTTCCTTCTGCAACTGCGCCAGGAACGCGTCATGGATCTTCGCCGACACCACCAGATTGCCGTCGGCCGAACAGCCCGACCCGAAGTCCGAGGTCTTGCTGATCCGCGTGTTCTTCGCCGCCTCTTCGATATCGGCCGTCTCGTCGATCACCATGGTCGAATTGCCGGCGCCGACGCCATAGGCCGGCTTGCCGGAGCTGTAGGCGGCCCGCACCATCGGCTGCCCCCCGGTCGCCATGGTCAGGTCGCAGATGGCCATCAGTTCGTTGGTCAGCGGAATGGAGGGCGCCGCGATCACCTGGAACAGATCTTCCGGCGCCCCTTGCCGGCGCAACGCTTCGCGCATGACCCGCACCACCTCGGCCGTGGTCTTCTTGGCCCGGGGATGCGGCGAGAAAATCACCGCGTCCTTGCATTTCAACGCATAGATGCCGGTCACCGGCGGCGTCTGGTCGGGATTGGTCGTCGGAATCAGCGAGGCGATCACCCCGGCCGGCTTGGCGTATTTGACGATTCCTTTCTCGGGGTTCTCCTCGATCACGCCCATGCTTTTCTGGCGCAACGCGTCGCGCAGAACGCCGATGATCTTGAACCGCTTGCTGACCCGACCGACCCGGTCGCCGAGTTCCGATTCGTCGACCGCCATATTGGCGATCCGCGTCATCGTCGCCTCGTTCGCCGTCGCCCAGGCGACCGCCTGGCAAAGACGGTCGATCTTGGCCTGGTCGTAGCCTTCGATCGCCGTCATCGCCGCACGCGCCTTCGCCAACAGCTCACGGACATATGCGCGCTGCTCGTCACTCAATGGCGTCGCCATTCTCGGATCTCCTCGTTTTTTCGCAAATTTTTGATGACAGGCCTCCGACGCCGCAGCTTCGGAATTCAATTCCAGAATTTTTACTCTCCGAATCGCCGAAATTCAAATTCTTTCTGAAAAATTATGACCATAACCGCCATAATTTGGCCAAAACTCAAGCACCACGGACAGCTTGTGGCGTAAATATTTTGGACCATATGGTTCATATTTTCAGGACCGGCGGACGCCGGCACGGGGGCCGGCGCCTTCGCGGAAAAGGCGGAGGCGGCGGCCCGCCGCCCCACCGGCCAAAGTCAACCGTATCGCCCCTCGGACGCCCCACAGATCTTCAGGCATTCCTTGAAATGGGCGAAGGCGGGCCGGGCCCGCGCCGCCATGATCTCCCGGACCTTGTCGAAGTCGCCGCGCCGCGCCCGGTCGTAGGCTTCGTTGCGAATGCTCCGATAGGCGTGAAGCGCGTCGGCGACAGCCCGATATTTCGGTTCGGGCGAGATGCCCCGCGTGCGGTCCTGCCAAAGGCGGTCGACGACGCCGTCCAATTCGAGAACCCGGGCGATGTAAGGCCCGGCGACCTCGGCCGCTTCGGAATTGAGGATCATGATGTTGTTGGCCCGCATCTCTTCGAAGATATCCATGATCGCCGGGATCGGGGCCTTGCCGAAGTCGATCTGCGCCATCGACTTGTTGAGGCCGGCCAGCTTCCGCAGCACGGCCCGCAGCGTCTCGTTGCATTCGCCGACCGTCTGCTCGTTCCTGTCTTTCAGGTCGGCCAGCGAATCCAGCGCAACCGTCACCTGCCCGCCCAACGCCGCCTGCGCGGCGCTTTCCTCGGCCAGATGTTCGGCGGCGGACTTCGACTGCCCGGCATGATCGGCAATCGCCTCGAAGGCCGCCGCCGCATGGGTCCACAGTTCGCTGCTGGCCGTCACCCGGGCCTGGGCCGCGGTCATGGCGGTCGCCACCGATTGGGTGATCTCGACGATCCGCTCGACGCGGCTGCTGATGTCGTCGGCCGAGGCGCGCGTATTGTTGGCCAGGCCGCGCACCTCGTTGGCGACCACGGCGAATCCATGTCCGAATTCGCCGGCGCGCGCCGCTTCGATCGCGGCGTTCAGCGACAGCATCTTCGTCTGGTTGGCGATGTCCTGGATGATGCGAATGACGCCGACGATTTCCCCGGACGCCGCCACGACCTGCCGGAACTCCTCGGCCAGACTGTGAATCGCCGTGGCCGTCGAGGTGACCGCCTGCGCCGCATTGCGGACGTTCTGCCGCCCCTCGTCGGACAGCTGCACCGTCGCGGCGATGCTGTCGCCGCAGGCCAGCGATTCCTGCCGGATCGTCGCGATGCTTTGTTCGAGCGTCTGCCCCAGGCCGAGAATTCCCGACACGACGGGCCCCTGGCTGCGGGCGATTTGCAGGACCACGGTGAATTTATCGACCAGCGTCGCGCTGTCCGTCGTCAGGTCGACCGCGGACCGGTCGAAGGAAGCCAGAAGAGCATTATCGACAGCCGCTGTCGTCGTCGTCTCGACGCAATCCAAACCACACCCCCTTGTTTCTGCCTTGCGGCCTCGTCGATCCCGAGGCTCGGTCCTGACGCCCGAATGAAACCCGGGCGTCAGGAGAGGACCGTTCAGGCGGTCGCCTTGATGGGCTGGCGGCGGGAATGCGTGTCGAGATAATGCCTTGCCTTCTGCAGGCAGCGCCGCGCATGCTCCTCGTATCCCAGCTCCCGGACCTGCTCGACGTTCGGCAGTTCGATCGAATAGGGAATCTGCGGCATCCGGTCGAGGATCGCGGCGACGTCGATGCTTCCCTCGCCCAGATGCAGGCGGGCGTCGCGCGCGACATGGACCAGACCGTTCCGCGTGGCGGGAATCTGCTCGGGTCCGTCGCAAATATGCGCCAGATGGAACCATTGACGCGGCAGTTCGTCCAATTCATCGAGCCCGACCCGCGAGAAATGGACATAAAGCGTATCGATCAGGATGCCGCCGTTCGGACGATTGGCGGCGCGGACGATATCGGCGGCCTCCTGGAGATTGGTCAGGCGGGAGAAGCTCGGAAACTCGAGATTGACCGTCAGGCCGAACGACCTGGCCAGATCGCAGATCTCGGAAAAGCGCTCGATCAGGAAATTCCGATCCGTGCGATCCGTCGTCCAGGCGCTGGAAATGACATGGCGCGCCCCCAGTTCGGCCGCCACCTCCATGGCCGGCACATAGCTCTTCGGATCATTGTCGGCAAGGATGCGGGCCAGTTCGAGATCGAGCATCCTCACGCCGGTCTCGGCAAGGGCCGCTTTCGTCTTGCGGATCATGAATTTGTCTTCGGGCAGATAGGCCGGCTCTCCAGGCGTCCACAGCGGAATAAACCGGAAGCTGACAAAATCATAACCGGCGCGTGACGCAAGATATGTCATTTCCGGTGGCGCACAGCCAAGCACGGTAAGATGCGCCAATGAAAATTGGTTTCCCATTTCTTGTATTCCTCTTAGGTATTACAGGCTTTATCGCTCGTTTTGATGGTCTTTACCGGAGATGATCGAATTTCAGAGCATGAATTTCGTACATATCCATTTTCTAACCATTATTGATCAATCGACATAAATGGAATCAATTTCCATTTTTTATTCATCCTACGCTGGCACTGGGATGGGTTCAATCCATTTCTTGCCCGGGCAGAACGGGCCGAAACAGGATCTTCCCGGCCTCTCCGGTCGGTGGCGCAAGACGGCAGCCTCCTGCCATCCGCATGCCGCGACGGACGACACCGTCGTCGCGCCAGCGGAGCAGAGCCCGCTTTTCGGCGATTTATCCAAGAATTATCCCGTCCGGCGGCGATG
>JAATGN010000087.1 GCA_015654615.1 Rhodospirillales bacterium | reverse complement strand
GGGCTCTCCGTCTCGAAACAGGTCCCGAGATCGGGGCACTGCTGGCAATTCGGCGACTTGCAGAGACGCAGCCCCTCCTGCTCGCACATCATCCGATAGAAGAATTTCTTCCAGCGCATGTTCTTGTCGTTCAAGGCGAAAAGACCGGGAAAGTGACGGCGGATCAATCCGTTCAGATCGTCGCGGCTGGCCAGGCCGAGGTCTTCCCACAGATGATTGGCCGCCTGGGAACGGCGGGCGACGATGGCGGCGAGCCATTCCTCCTCGGGGACATTGCGGGCCCGATAGGACAGCAGCAGAAGACGGAAATCCTCCTCCTCGATGACCTCTTCGCCCGAAGACCGCGCATGCGCAGGCACGACGACGCCCGCCGCGGGGAAATAGCTGGCCAGCAGCAATCGCAGGATGGCGGGCGGCAGCCCGAGAAAATCCCACAGCGATTGTTCGTCCTGCGCGAGGCCGGCGGCAAGAATACAGGCGAAGACATGGCGATCGAAAGGATCGCGATGGCCGCCACCCCGCATCAACCGCCCGTAGGCGCCCGCCGCCGGCGCCATCATCAGACGGAGACCGCGATTTCGGCCGGCCCATGGGTCTGGACATTCTTGCCGCAGACCCGCGAACAGGCGCCGCAGCCGACGCAATTGTCGGCGTTGCCGATGGTCATCACCTTCTTTTCGATCTCTTCGTCGGAATCGAGATCCACGATGTCGCCGTCCTCGGTCATCGCCTTCAAGGCCAGCACATCGAAACCGCAGACCTTGAAGCAACGGCCGCAGCCGATGCAGTCGTGCGCGTTGATCTCCTGAAGAAACAGCGGTTGCCAGGGTTGGCCGCCACGGGTCAGCGCCTGATAGGTCATGGGAAGAAACTCCTTTTTCAGCAATCGTTGATCCAAACCGGGAAAATCCGGCCCGCTCAGCTTTCCAAAGTCTTCAGGCGCTCGCGCGCCTCGTGCAGTTTTCGATAGGCGGCCTCGGTCTGCGCGGCGACCGTGGTGACCGTTTCCCAGCCGACCGGCAATTCCTCGGACAGATCATGCAGATCCATCTTCGCCTGGATCGCCTGGGCCGAGAGTTTCTTGACCAGCGCCTTCATCTCGTCGATTTCGCTCATCACACCCTCGCCACGTCGGGATGCTTCTCGATCCAGGCCACGGCGTCGTCGACTATCTTGGCGCCCTCGGCGGCCAGCTTGGCCAGGCTGGGGAAACCGAAGCGGTGGACGTCGCGCAGATGCTTGTTGATCACCACCAGACGGCCGGCGGTCACCACCAGGCGTCCGAAGCCCTCGTGCGACATCTGCATGATCGGCGAGGCCATCACGCCGGTACGGCTTTCCACCTGCAGGCCGATGGCGCCGTAAAACCACTCGAGACGGGTCAACTGGTCGGGGTCGGGATCGCCGACGATGGGAATCAGCTTGCGCTTCTCCTTATCGATCACATATTCGGCCAGCAATTCCGTGTCGTCCTTTTTTTCCCAGATCCCGAATCGGTCCTGGGCGCGGACCAGGGCGACCAGGGCGCGCAGGAACGGGGTCTGCAGGGCCAGGGCGTCGGACTCGGCGTCCGTGGTCGGCGCGTCGCTCATGCGTCTTCCTCCAGAAAGTCCATGCTGTGGCTTTCGCTCTGCATGACCTTGCGCAGCCAGGGCGGCGGATTGCCTTTGAGCATGCCTTGGACACGGCCGATGACGTCGGCGATCGGCTCGATCGCCGGCAGCTTGATGGGATGCACCTTGAGGCCGATCACCCGCGCCGCCGCCGGACCGCCGATGGCCAGCACGAACAGCAGGGAACAGCCTTTCAGGGCATCCACCTTGGGGCCCAGCCGATCGTCATTGTCGGTTGCGTCGTGCGTGCCGTCCTCGGCGCTGGCGTTGTCGAACTGCACGGCCTCGATCAGCCGCGACGCTCCTTCGGTGACCTCGTAGAAGACCATCTGCCTGGCGCCGCCGAAATGGGCGTCGACTCTTTTCAGGTCATTGGTGGCGAACGCGACCTTCATATATCCTTCCTCCTTCTCGACCGGCCATGCGCCGGCGCCGTCAATGAGTCGAAGCCGGCGCATGGCCGCCCTCCCCCGCGACATTGGCGGCGGCCGGATGCCAATCTTCGGCATGACCCTCGTGGGAATGTTCGAGCAGCAGATTGCCCAAGGCGAAAATCAGATCGCGGGACCCCTTGTAGCCGACCGTCCGCTGGTGCGCCGCCCCCAGCCGGTCGAACATCGGGAAACCGACGCGGAAAAGCGGTATCCCCAGCCGCTCCGCCGCCATGCGGCCATGGGAATGGGTCAGCAGCAGCGCGGCCCCGGCCTTGGCGGCGGCTTGCTCGAAGTCGTCCATGTCGCCGATCACCACCTGCTCGGCCGGGACCTGGGCCAGAATGGGCGCGTCGACGGTGGTCACGGCGCCGACCACCTCGGCCCCCATCTCGCTCAGGAAGGCCGACAGGGCGAACAGCAGATCCGGCTCCGCCGCCAGGGCCACCTTGGTCCGGCCGAAGGAGAAGTGGCCATCCAGCATGGCGTCTTGCAACTGGCTGCGCTGACGGCGCAGCCTGGCCGGCGCGCTGCGCCCGGAGATCCGCTGCAGCTGGCGGACGAAGGCGTCGACGGCGACCAGTCCGGTCAGCCGGTCGAGCACGGTGAAGGGCACGCCGGCCTTGTCCGACAGGGCTTGCGCCGCCGGCTGCATCTGCTGGCCGATGGCGATGGTATGGGCCGAGGCGCCCATCGCCCGGATGTCGTCGACGGTGGTGCCGCCGTAGGTGGTCCCGATATAGCGATCCGGAACATGGCCGTCCAGCGATCCCGAAAGATCGGGCAGGATGATCGGATCGAGGTCGAAGGCTTCGACCATATCGCGGATCTCTTCGATGTCGCCCGGCGTCAAATGGCTGCCGGCCAGAATATTGACCTGCGACGGGACCGTCACCGCGGTGGGCGGAACCATCTGCTCGACCATGGCGGCGACCGCCTTCGACCAGCCGGTTTGCAGCGCCCCGGAAAAGTCCGGGGTGGCGACGGCGATCAGCGCCACCTCGGCCAATTCCGGATTCCTTTGCCGGATCAGGCGGATGTCGCTTTGCAGATCCTCCCCCCGCGTCTCGGTCAGGCCCGTCGTACAGATACCGATGATCTTGCACTGCGTGCGCTTGAAGATATTGAGGCAGGCCTGCTCAAGATTGTCGAGGCCGCCCAGGATGGTGGTGACCTCGTTCATCGCCGTCGTCTGGAAGGGGATCGCTTCCCGGAAATGCCGGACCAGCAGCACCATCCCGAAAGCGGTGCATCCCTGGCTGCCGTGCAACAGCGGCATGCAGCTGTCCACCCCCATGAAAGCCATGGCGCCGCCCAGCGGCTGGCTCATCTTCAAGGGATTGATCGCCAGCGATTTGCGCGGATGCAGAACTTCGGCCATCTCAGCTCTCCTCTCCGTCGGCATCCCAGGGCGCCGGCAGGCGCAACTGGTCCCAGATCGGATTGGCCAGCGCCTTGTCGATCTCTTCGACCAGGGCCAGCATGCCGACATAGCCGGCGTAGGCCTGATGGCGTTCCTGGTTCATGTCGAGCCAGGGCATCTTGGCCTTCAGGGCGATGAATTGCGTGCGTCCGCCCGACAGCATCATGTCGGCCTCGCGGTCCTTCAGCATGCGATACATCTCGCGGGGCGGGATCGAATCGTAGAGCTTGCCGTCCTCGCCGATCAAGGTCCTGGCGCGCTCCTTGTCCTCGTCGGTCGATTTGCGGACGCTGGTGCCGATCACCTTGACGCCGACGTCGCCCAACGCCGAAATCACCGACCAGGATTTGTGTCCGCCGGTATAGAGCAGCACCTTGCGCCCCTCCAGCCGCCGCTTGTAGACCGCCAGTTCGGCATGGACCTTGGCCTCCTCGGCGGCGATCAGCGCTTCCGTGCGGTCGATCAGATCGGCCGCAGCGCCCTGCTCGACCAGCATGCGGGCGATGGTCCGCAAAGCCTGGGAGGTATCGGTGATGCCGTAAAACGACCCCTCGAAATAAGGGATCCCGTAGCGTTCCTCGAGCTTGCGCGCCACATTGATCAGCGCCTGGCTGCAGACCATCATGCTGACCTTGGCGCGGTGGGCGACGGTGACGTCGTGATAACGGGCGTCGCCGGTGATCCGCCCGAGGATGCGGATGCCGAGCTTGGCGAACAGCGGCTCGACCTGCCAAAGCTCGCCGGCGATATTGTAATCGCCCAGGATATTGATGTCGTAAGGGGTGGTCAGGGCCGGTTCCTCGGTGCCGATGACATAGTCGAGCAAGGCCTCGCCGCCCAGCTTGTTGCCGAGATTCTTCGAACCGGCGAAGCCGGGGGCATTGACCGGAATCACCGGCTTGCCCAGTTTCTCGCTGGCGACTTCGCAGACCTTGACGATGTCGTCGCCGATCATCGCCGGCACGCAGGTCTGGTAGACGAACACGGCCGGCGGGTCGAAACGCGCGATGGCTTCCTTGATGGCGCGATAAAGCTTCTTCTCGCCG
Organism: Rhodospirillales bacterium; assembly: GCA_015654615.1. Taxonomy (GTDB): domain Bacteria; phylum Pseudomonadota; class Alphaproteobacteria; order Rhodospirillales; family Magnetospirillaceae; genus Telmatospirillum. The sequence goes on along the minus strand of JAATGN010000087.1, from coordinate 7,708 downwards.
CCATAGACGATGTCCAGATCGCCCATGTCGGTGGTGGCGCCGATTCGGTAAGTCTGCGGACCCGACGATTTGGCATGGCGGTTGTCCCAGCCGTTGCCCTCGCAGGCGATCGGACCGTGGACCAGATGGACGCAGTCGGTAATCGGCTGCAGGGCGATCTTGGCGCCGTCGAACGCGCAACCGCCGGCCGCAGCACCCGGCGTCAGCGGTTTCGAACAGCCGGCCTTGCGCTGCTTGTCGGTCTTGCCGCGGTTGGTCGCGCAACCCGGCTCGTTGAAGACCTCTTCCGTCTTGGCTGTCAACATGGAGACCTCCCTGGAGCAGTCCACGGGAAGGGATGCAAGGCTTAGGCCAGAGTATATATTGTTTCTTTTCAGTGTGTTGAAAATGCGCGGACAAGCATTGTCGGGTCGATTGTCGGACATCCGACAATGCGCCGGCCGGTTTTCGGGCATGAGGGACGGCCCCCCGGGCCGAACCCGGATTCGACCATCAGCGGTCGAGCCGGTCGAGATAGGGAAGGGCCTCGGCCGTCAGTTCGCGCCGGACGAGATCGACGCGGGCGATCGCACGGTCGCCGGCGATGTAAAGATGTCTCTGCAGCGCCGCCGCCGCCGCCGCCGGGTTCCCGTCCTGCAGGCGCCGGACGATCTCCAGATGCTCGAGAAGGAACGGTTCCCTCGAGAAAAGGTCCGGTGTCCAATGATAGAGGAAACGATGGGCCACCAGGAGGGATTGGGGCGAGGTCATCGCTTGCATCAGCACCTGATTGCCGCAATGGCCGAGCAGGGCGACATGCATTTCCTCCTCGAGCCGGTCGAGAGTCGTTCCGGCAATGGCATTTGCGTCCGTGATGGCGGCTTCGAGATTTCCCCGCATGGCGTCGATGAAACTCGGAGGAACGTGCGGGGCGGCCTTCACGAGCGCCGCCGGCTCGATGATGGCGCGCAGTTCGTAGAGATCCCGGACATGGTCATGCGTCAGAGCCGGCGCATACCAGCGCGCCGTCTCGTCCTTGCGCAACAGGCCCCGCTGCTGGAGACGGCCGACCACGTCGCGCGCCACCGTTCGGCTCACGCGGTAATGGCGGGCGAGCTTCGCCTCGTTGATCCGCCAGTCGCCGAAGGAAATCCGCGCGATGATCTCGTCTTCGACTTCGCCGTAGATCCGCTCCCAGCTGGGCAGCGAGAGAAGCGGCACATTCTCCTCGCATCCGTCGGTCGGGCACGCCGCCTTGCCCGCCCCTTCGACGTCGAGCACGGAGTAGCCCTGCCCTTTCTTCCTTTCGATCAATCCCTGCCGCTCTATCTCGACGAGGGCGCGGCGCGCCGGCGGCCGGCTTATCCCGAATTGCTCGGCCACCATGGATTCGGTCAGATGCGATCCCGGCGGCAGCACGCCTCTCCTGATCCGCTCGGACAGCATCTCGGCGGCGCGCTCGTAGAGGCGGGGCGCCGTGCCCGATAACCTGCGGCCGCCCTCCTTTCCATCCCCCCGCTCGCGCTCCCCCGGCATCGTCGGTGTCCTCCTCGTCCGGCCCAACCCGGCCAACTGTCTCGAATTCTCGCGAGATCGTCAAACTCCGAAGCCGGGTAGCCGCCCCGACACTTCGACATACCCGGGGACACCTGTCCACGGCCGAGCGTCGGCGCAACGCCGGCGGCAGCTCCATTGCGCCCAGCTAATGTATAGTATATACACTATGTATAAAGGCGATGGCGCCGATCGTTCCGGCAAGACGGCGCGGGCGGTAAACGGCGCCGACGGCAAAGGAGTTGCCCGATGGCGGAACGTCATAAAATCGCGCTGGTGACCGGCGCCGGCAGCGGAATTGGGCGAGAAGCGAGTATCGCCCTGCAGGCTGCCGGTTATTCCGTCGTGTTGACGGGCCGCCGCGCCGCCGAACTGGAAAAGACGGCCGGCATGGCGGGGGCTTCCGGCGGCGGGATGCTGGTCGTCCCGGCCGACATTACGAAGCCGGACCAGGTCAAATCTCTATTCCGCAAGACCGAGGAGACGTTCGGAAGACTGGATGTGCTTTTCAATAACGCCGGCAAGAATTCCCGTACGGCTTTCGAGGACGTCACCTATGAGGAGTGGACGTCGATCGTCGATGTCAATCTCACCGGGGCGTTCCTTTGCGCGCAGCAGGCGTACCGGTTGATGAAGTCCCAGGAACCGCGCGGCGGGCGCATCATCAACAACGGCTCGACCGCGACGCACGCGCCGCGCCCGAATGGCGCGCCTTACGGCGCCAGCAAGAGCGCCATCACCGGATTGACGAAAAGCATCGCGATCGACGGACGGGCCCACGGGATCGCATGCAGCCAGATCGATCTCGGCAATGTCGCCACCGAATTGTCCCATCAGTTGACGATCGGCGTCCTGCAGGCGAACGGCACCGTCACGCCGGAGCCTCGGATGGATGTGCGGCATGTGGCCGATGCGGTGGTCTGGATCGCCGAGCTGCCGCTGGACGTGAACGTCCAGTTCCTCACCCTGATGCCGACCAATATGCCGCTGTTCGGAAGGGGATGACCTGGGTTCCGCATTCGAGAAGACCAAAAATGGGGAGGAAACGATGTCGATGACGGAATCCACGCCGGCGGCGGATGAGACAGGATCGACCGGACCGGCTCCCGCCGCCGCAACGCCGCCACCGCCGGAGGCCGCACCGGCGGGATACCGGCGCTACCTCATTGCCGTCCTGCTTCTGCTGCTGATCACCGTCGCCTATGTCGACCGGATGATCATGTCCATGTCGGGTCCGGTGCTGGCCAAGGACTTCGGCCTGAGTCCGCTGGGCCTGGGGACGCTGTATTCCTCCTTCCTGTGGGGTTACGCCGCGACGATGCTCCTGGCCGGCTGGTTGCTCGATCGCTACGGCGCCCGCATCGTCATACCGGTGGCCCTGATTTTCTGGTCGCTCGCCTCGATGTCCACCGGATTGATGACGACCATCGCCGGATTGTTCGTCGTGCGCATCCTGCTCGGCATCGGGGAGACGCCCTGCCTCCCGGGCGCCAATGTGGTGATTCGCGAATGGTCGCCGCTCAAGGAACGGGGCACCTTTACCGCCGTCATGACGACCGGCTTTTTGTTCGGTCCCGGCGTGACGACCGCGCCGGTGGCCTGGGTCGTCCAGAATTATGGATGGCGCCCCTCGTTCGTCGTTCTGAGTTCCGTCGGGTTCGTCCTGCTGGCCCTTTGGTTGTGGCTCTACCGGCAACCCGAAAAGGCCCGGTGGATTTCGCAGGACGAGCGCCGGCATATCCTGTCCTCCAGGGCCGGAGCGCCGAAGCGGGCCGACGGGCCGAAACCGGGCCATGTCCGGATGTCCATCGGCTCGCTGCTGCGGCATCGCTCGATGATCGGCATCATGCTGACCAACGGCCCGCAGACTTATGCGCTGTATTTCCTGCTGACCTGGTTGCCGGGATATCTGCTGATCGACCGCAAATTCAACCTGCTGCACAGCGGGATTCTCACCTCGGCCATGTTCCTGTCGGCGATCGGCGGCGTCCTCGCGGTGGGCTGGATCACCGACCGCTTTTTCTCGCCCTCCCGGGAGGAGGCGGCAAGCGGAAGGCGGCGCTTCGTCGTCGCCGCCATCATGCTGCTGGCCCTGCTCAGCTTGGCGGTCACGCCATGGATCGAAGGCCAGGTCCTGCTGGTCGCGATCGTCGCCGTTTCGCTGACCATGGTCACGGCGGCCATCACCCTGACCTGGGCGTTGGTCAGCGACCTGATCGTCGACGAAACTTCGGCCGGCCGAAGTTTTTCGCTGTTGGCCTTCGCGGGACAGATCATGGGCTTGCTGGCGCCCATCATCACCGGCTGGATCGTCGGGCTCGCCGGGTTCACGCCCGTCTTCATCGTGACCGCCGGCCTGGTGCTTTGCGGTCTGATCGCCGTTCTCGCGCTTCCGACGCGTCAACTCCAGCCGAGGGAAGAGGGTGGCGCCGGCTCTTTTCAATAAATAAGAGGGCGATGCCTTAAATCGGCATCACGCTCTGGCTTTTCTTGATGTCCCTCGCCGGGCGCGCGCCTCCGCGCGCTTGGCCGCGGCCTCAATGGCCGCTGGAGCGGCGTGCGTCAGATTTGACGCGCACCGCTCCAGAATCGGTTGTGGCGGGAATGCCGGAAAAGACGAAAAAATGGCCGGCGGGTCGCCCCGCCGGCCGCTTCGCCTTGTCCGAGTTGCTGCTTTAACGGACCAGGTCGTAAGAAATGCCGGTCTTCGCCGTCTCGACGTCGAGCACGTCGAGGATTTTGTCGAGGAGCGTCCGCAACACGGCCAGACCACCCTGGTAACCCAGGACCGGGAAGCGGTGATGATGGTGGCGATCGAAGATCGGGAAGGTCAGGCGGATCAATGGAATGCCCAGGTCCCGTTCCAGATATTTGCCGTAGGAATTGCCGATCAGGAACTCGGACGGCTCGGTGGCCAGCAGCGAGCGCATGTGCCACAGGTCCTTGCCGGCCCAGACCTGGCCTTTGACCCCGTAAGGGCTGCTCTTCAGCAGGGCGTCCATCTCGGCGGCCCATTCCTTGCTGCCGTTGGTGGCCAGCAGATGGATCGGCTCGGCCCCCATTTCCAGCAGGAAGCGGGTCATGCCATAGACGAAGTCCGGATCGCCGAACACCGAGAAGGTCTTGCCGTGGATGATGGCGTTGGAGTCGGCCATCGCATCGACCAGACGGCCGCGTTCCAGTTCCAGGGAGGCCGGGATCGCCTTGCCGGTGATCGCCGCCAGCTTGACCAACAGCTCGTCGGTGGCGCCGACGCCCAGCGGGTAATGGAAGGAAGCGACCTCCTGGCCCTTGCTGGCGGCGTATTCCAGGCTTTTGTCGCTGCAGTATTTCTGCAAGCCAATGGTCGCCTTGGCATCGAGTCCCGCCGTCACGTCCTCGAGCTTGGTGCCGCCGTCGAACATGCGGAAGGTGCCGTCGGTCGGCGTATCGAAAACGTCGGAGACGTCGGAGATCAGCGTGTATTCGACCCCCATCTCGGCCAGGATGCGCTTCAGTTCGCGGTTGTTGCCGACCGCATAGCCGTCGAAGCCCGGGATGATGTTGATCTTGGTCCCGGCCTTGCGTTCCTTGCCTTCCCAGAAGTTGGACAGCACGCCCTTGACCATATTGTCATAGCCGGTGACGTGGCTGCCGACGAAGGACGGCGTATGGGCATAGGCCACCGGGAAATCTTCCGGAATGCTGCCCTTCTCGCGGGAATTGCGGATGAAGGCGTTCAGATCGTCGCCGATCACCTCGGCGATGCAGGTGGTCGACACCGCGATCATCTTCGGTTTGTAGACATGATAGGCGTTGTTGAGGCCGTCGATCATGTTCTGCAGGCCGCCGAACACCGCCGCGTCCTCGGTCATCGAGGTCGACACCGCCGAGCAGGGCTCCTTGAAATGGCGGGTCAGATGCGAACGGAAATAGGCGGTGCACCCTTGGCTGCCGTGATTGAAAGCCAGGGTCCGCTCGAAGCCGGCGGCGGCGAAGACGGCCCCTAAGGGCTGGCAGGCCTTGGCCGGATTGACCGTCAGGGCTTCGCGGGCGAAGTTCTTCTCGCGGTATTCCCAGGTATTGATGTGGGCCGCCTGCCGGTCGATCACCTCCTGCGAATGGCAGCCTTCGAACTGCTTCTTGTTTTCAAGAAGCTGCTTGTACTCGGGCTCGTTGAAAAGCGTCGAGTGGTCCTTAATCTTTTCTGCATTCTGGGGCATCTTAGGGTACTCCTGCTCAAGCGGCTTTCCAGGGGGCCTTGGTCAGGCCCCAAACGGGGCTGTTGACCGCGAGATCCATGTCACGGGCGAAGATGGCGAAGCCGTCGTAACCGTGATAAGGGCCCGAATAGTCCCAGGAATGCAGTTGGCGGAACGGAACGCCCATTTTCTGGGTGCCGTATTTTTCCTTGATGCCCGACCCGACGAGATCGGGACGCAGCCGGTCGATGAACTTCTCCAGTTCGAATTCCGAGACGTCGTCGTAAACCAGCGTGCCGTCCTTGATGTAATTGGTGGTGCGCTGATAGTCGTCGCCATGGGCGAATTCATAGCCGGTGCCGATCACTTCCATGCCCAGGTCGCCATAGGCGTCGGAGACGTGACGCGGACGCAGGCCGCCGACATAGAGCATGACGCGCTTGCCTTCGAGCCGCGGCTTGTACTTGGCCAGAACGGCATCCGCCATCGGCTGGTATTTGGCGATGACCCGTTCGGCGCCTTCCTTGATCTTGTCGTCGAACTGCCCGGCGATGGCGCGCAAGCTCTTGGCGATCTGGCTGGGGCCGAAGAAGTTGTATTCCAGCCATGGAATCCCATACTTCTCTTCCATGTGGCGGCAGATGTAGTTCATCGACCGATAGCAATGGATCAGGTTCAGCTTGGCCTTGGAGCCGCGCTCCATTTCGGCCACGGAAGCGTCGCCCGACCATTGGGCGATGACCCGAAGTCCCATTTCCTCGAGAAGAATCCGGCTGGCCCAGGCGTCGCCGCCGATGTTGTAGTCGCCGACGATCACCACGTCATAGGGCGTGCCGTCGAATTCCTTGCCGGCCGCCTTGTCGACCACATAGTCGCGCATGACGTCATTGGCGATGTGATGGCCCAGCGATTGGGAAACACCGCGGAAACCCTCGCAACGCACCGGTGCCACGACCTTGCCGGTCTCCTTGCTCTTCTTCTTGGCGACCGCCTCGATGTCGTCGCCGATCAGGCCGATCGGACATTCCGACATCACCGAGACGCCGTTGTTCAGGGGAAACAGGGTCTCGATTTCGTTGATCAATTTGTCGAGCTTCTTGTCGCCGCCGAAGACGATGTCCTTTTCCTGGAAATCCGAGGTCACCTGCATGGTGACCCAGCTGTTCACCCCGATGACGCCGGTGGAATAATTGCGCCGCTGGGACCAGGAATAATGGCCGCAGCCGACCGGACCATGGCTGACATGCACCATGTCCTTGACGGGGCCCCACACCACGCCCTTGGCGCCGGCATAGGCGCAGCCGCGCACCGTCATCACGCCGGGATTCGACTTGATGTTCGACTTGACGCCGCAATCGGGCTTGCCTTCCTCGTAGACATTGAGGTGCTTGGCCCGCTTCTTAGCGGTCTTTTCGGGATACTCTTTCAGTACCTCTTCGATGAGCGCTTTCCGCTCCGCTTTGACATCTACCGTCATGTCGTTACTCCTAGATCTCAGAAATGCGCGGCGGAAACGCCCGCAGCTTGGTCGGAGGACGAGGGGGCCGGCCGAGCCGGCCCCCTTATCGCCTCAGGCATTGGCGGCCTTGCCGATGATCGACTCGTCTTCCTTCTGCATGATGCCGAATTCCATCAGCAGCTCTTCCAGCTCTTCCATGTCGATCGGCGTCGGGATGGTGCCCTTGCCGCCGTTCTCATGGATCTTCTTGGCCAGCTGGCGATATTCGTCGGCCTGCTGCGAATCGGGCGCGTATTCGATGACCGTCATGCGGCGCAGTTCGGCATGCTGCACGATATTGTCGCGCGGCACGAAATGGATCAGCTTGGAGTTCAGCTTGGCGGCCAGGGCCTCGGCCAGGTCCAGCTCCTTGTCGGTCTGGCGCGAGTTGCAGATCAGGCCGCCCAGGCGGACGCCGCCGGTCGAGGCGTATTTGAGGATGCCCTTCGAGATGTTGTTGGCGGCATACATGGCCATCATCTCGCCCGACATGACG
>JAATGN010000279.1 GCA_015654615.1 Rhodospirillales bacterium | reverse complement strand
GGGCGGCCCTCTTGCAACCGTTTCCAGCGGCGATTATGTTACATGTAACAACTGGGGGCAGCCAATGGCTTCGGATACGGCAAGACGAGTCAAGCATCATCGCGATGGTCTGCGCGCCGCCGGGCTGCGGCCTCTGCAAATCTGGGTGCCGGATACCCACCGCCCCGGCTTTGCCGAGGAGTGCCGCCGCCAATCGCTGTCCTTGCGAAACGATCCGCAGGAACGCGAGACGCTGGAGTGGCTGGACGCCGTGGCCGATACCAAGGGCTGGCAGTGAAACGAGGCGACCTGGTGACGATCGCCCTCCAGGGCGATTACGGCAAGCCGCGTCCGGCCTTGGTCATCCAATCGGACTTGTTCTCCGAACATCCCTCGGTGACCATCCTGCCGGTCACCAGCGAACTTCGAGACACGCCCTTGTTCCGCCTGGCGCTGGAACCTACCCCGGAAAACGGGTTGCAAAAACGCTCGCAGGTCATGGTCGACAAGGCCCAAACGGTGCTTCGCGATAAAATCGGCGGCGTGTTCGGCCGCGTTGACGACGGCGTTCTCATGACGGTCAATCGCGCCCTGGCGCTGTTTCTGGGATTCGCTTAAGCTAGGCGCCTATGTGCCTGCGGCGCGCCCAACAGGCGGGCGCGGAGGCCCGCCCCCTGGCGAAATCCTTTACGGGGCGGGATTGCCGGGATTTCCCGCCGCATCGGGCTTCGCGGCGCCGTTTGCTTCGCCTCCGGCATTCGGACCGGCAGCCGGTGCGCCGGCGCCGGGACTCGCCGGGCTATTGTCGGGCGAGCGCACCCGCAGACAGTGCCCGTCGCCGCAGGAATAGATCCGCGAGGTCGGGCCATCCTTTCCGGGGACATGAACGGCCACGACATGGTCCGGCGCATTGGTCACGATCAGCGGCCGCGACAGCAGGGTCTGCTCCTGGGCGCCCAGGATGATCAGGTTGGTTTCCCCGGGCATCTTTCCGAAGATCGAGATGAGCCTGGGCGAATCCACGATGACGTCGGCGATCGCCGGATTGCCGACGATCACCCGCTCGGCCGGCTTCGACAGGCGCAGCACCGTCGCCTGATCGAGCGGCACGACCATCGGATCCGCCGCCGCCACGACCGGCGCGACCGCCGTCCCGATAATGATGGCGATCATCGCCGCCGCCATGCGCATGCCGCATCCCCACTGTTTCGCCATCACCAGTTCGTCCCCCGGGCCCCTTGGCCTTCTATCCTTTCGGCGTCGATTCGATTTCATGGTAAGGTAATCTCTCAATACGGGATAGCCTCATGCCATATACTTTGTCATCTCTTGCCACGACCGCCGGCCGACTTGGCCGTCTGGCCGTACTGCTGTGCGGTGCGGTCGGGCTGACCGGTTGCGCGACCCAAGCCGGAAAAGACGACGGCTCGAACGCCGTCATCGACGGCATGGCCCGCTCGGCGGCCCTGGCCGCCGATTCCACCCACGACTACGAGGCGGCGGCCGGAAACTGGAACATCCTTTATCAACGCCATCCCGACGATCCCGACCTTGCCCTCAATCTGGCCCGCGATCTCCGTTATGGCGGCCACCTGCAGCCGGCCATCGACGTGGCGGCCCCCTTCATCGAACGGCATGGTCCGTCGGCGCCGATGCTGGCCGAACTGGGCAAGGACTATCTGGCCGCCAATCGCCTCGGCCTGGCCGAACGCACCCTGCGCCAGGCCGCCGACGCCGCGCCGTCGGATTGGCGGGTCCTGTCGGCGCTGGGCGTCGCCATCGATTACCAGGGCAGCCACGTCCAGGCCGCCGAGACCTATGCGCGCGCCCTGGTCCTGTCGCCCGACAATCCCGTCCTTCTCAACAATCTCGGACTGTCGCAGGCGCAGAACGGACAATTGGCCGAGGCCCGGGCCACCCTGCGCCGGGCCATCGATCAGCCGGCGGCGACGGCCCAGGTTCGCCAGAATCTGGCCCTCGTCGAGGCCTTGTCCGGCGATCCGCAAGCGGCGGAGCGTCTGTCCCGCCAGGACCTGTCCCCCGAGATGGCCCGCGCCAACGCCGCCTATTTCAACCTGCTGGCCGGCGCCCAGCGGCCATGAAGCCCTCCGCCCTCATTGGGTCAGGCGCAGATTGGTCAGTTGGTCGCCGATCGCCGTGAAGGTCGCCACCAGGGTGTCGTTGGTGGCCGAAAAATAATAACCGGAGTTGGCGCCATTGCCCGGCTGCGTGCCGGCGCAATAGCTGATGGCCGGGCCGGGTGTCGTATTGCTGTTGACGAAGACCGAGAAAATCGTCACCCCGTTGGCCCGGAGCGCGTCGCAGGCGGCTTTTTCCTGGGCATCGATCAGGGAGGTGCCGACGCTGTCGATGTCATAGTTGGTGCCCGATTCGCAGCTGCCGGAATTGTAATTCTGCTCGGTCGACGAACACGCCGTTTTCCCGGTTTTTTTATCCACGGCGCCCGGCCGGCTGCCCCCGGCTTCGCCAAAACCGTTGTAGGTGCCGGTTTGCTCATTGACCCCGTCGGTCATCAGCACCACCGCCTTCTTCCATTTCGGCGTGCTCCAGGCATTGACCGTTTCCGCGCCGGCGGCGGCGAAGGGGCCGTTGGGCGACAGCAGGCGATAGGCCCAGGCCACGCCGACCGACCCCACGGTGCCGCTGCCGCCGTTGTCGTTCATCGCATTGATGGTGGCGGTGATCGGAGCCAGATTGTCGACCAGCGGCTGCACCGGGACCGGGCAACCGCTGCCCGAGTTGAGATAGGGCAAAAGATAACCGGCGGTCGCAACCGGCGCGTCGAGATCGGCGGCCACCGCCGAATAGACGGAAGACGCGCCGGAATAACCGGTGGTCACCCGGCCATAGGTCCCGTAGCGTTCCACCACGCACCCCGTCCAACTGCTGGACTTCTTGGGAGCGCCGCTGATCATCGACGATGCGACATAGATCGTGCCGGTCCCCTCGGTATAGGGATTGACCGCGCCGGTATAGGGCACGACCCCCACCCGCAGAAGCGGATTGTTGGTGGTCGTGCTGCCGAACAGGGCCGCGGTCAGCTGATTGGCGGCCACCTGCAGCTGCTTGAAATTGCTCTGGCGGGTGCTGCCGACGTAACTCAGGGATGCGGTGTTGTCCAGAACCACGGCGACCTCGAGGCCGCTCACCGAACGCAGCGCCGTGCTCGAAGCGCTCACCGTGACGGTGGAGATGCCGGCGATCTGAAGGAAGCTGGTGTCGACCGTGGCCGTATCCGCCACCGTCACCGACTGGCCGGAGATGCCGACGACCGGCGTCCCGACGGCGACGGTGCCGCCCTGCGAGGCGTTGGCCTTGACGAAGTCGGTGGCGATCGTCTGCATCTGCGGCGTGACGGCGCTCGCATTGGGACTGTTGGCGCCGACCGCCAGGGCGGCCGCGTCGACCGCGCTTTGCAGATTGCTTTTGACGGAATAGGCCCGGCCCAGATCGACGGAGACGCCGACACCGACCACCAGGACGCTGGCCATCGCGGCGACCAGGACGGCGACGCTGCCGCCGTCCTCGCGGCAAAGCCTGCCGAATATCCGCCAGGAAGCGGAGTTTCTATTCCAGCACATCATAAACGCCCCCTTCGATCCGATGGCACCGTCGCGAATATCAGCAAGGCTTTGGAATCGCCAATACCGTTCGCGGTGTGCTGTAGGCCGTCGCGACAAAGTTCTGCGGCCCGATGATTCCACCATCTATTGTCGGTTGATAAACATAGGACACGGTCACGATGATCACGCTGCCCAGCGCCGAGTTTTGCGGCGTCGGGGCGGCGGCCAGCAGCGCGGCCGGATTGAAATTGGTCGGCAAGATGCCGCTGGTGCATTGCCAGGCCTGGGCGAGCCCGCCATTGGCGTTCAAGGTCGCGCTGACGATGCTGACCCCGGGATTGCCGGCGGCGGTCGGCAGGGGCGCGACGATGGTGGCGGCGGCCGCCTCGAGATCGGCGAAGCCCTGGGGGTCGGCAAAGCCGTTGGCCGTGTACCGGCCGACCAGATCCGCCACCGACTGGGCCGCCTGGGTCGCCTTGGCGCTGGCCATCGAAATCTGCGTCAATTCGGCCATGCCCAACCACAGGACCACCAGCAAGGGAAGGGTCAGGGCGAACTCGACGGCGGCGACCCCGGAACGGTCGGCCAGGAAGCGCCGCAAGCCGGTGAGCGCCGCCTTCATGAGAAGGGCTCGTTCTGGATGATCACCGTATAGACGAACGGCACATCGGGAAGAGCCGTTCCTCCGCCGAGGATCGCCCCGAGGCCCGGGGTGATGAAGCTGTAGTTATAGGCGATCCGCACGGCGACGATGGCGTTGGCCCCTCCGGTATTGAAACAGTTGTTGGTCGGATTGCCCTGACTGTCGAAAGTCAGGGCGGGAGGCTTGGCCGCCGCGAAGCTGCTGAAACTGCGGACGTCATAGGTCAGGCTGGGCATCGGCACACCGAAGGCGTTGGCCGAAACCACCGTGGCGATCGCGCTGAAGACGCTGGCCGGCACGCCGCCCGACGGACAGCTTCCGGTCGTCGCCGACTGCACGGTGCCGGTGCGAATCTGCCGCGCCGCCGCGCTGATCCCCCCTTGCACGACCGAACTGGTGAACATCATCACCGCGGTCTCGAGACAGACCAGGGCCAGGCCGACCAGGGGCAGCGCAATCAAGGCGAATTCGACGGCCGTCGATCCCCGCCGCTGCCGCCAGAACATCTTTATCCAGGCCGTTCCCGCCCAACGATGCATTTCCCCGTCCATCCAGGCTCCAGGTGATAGCCGACAACCCCGACATGTGTGTGGGGATTATGGGATGCCCGGCCGCCCCCGCCTATGAACGCGCTCACATACGCCGACCCCGTCCTGGAAGAATAAGGAAAAGTGGCGCCGGCCTCCGTGCCGGTGGAAAAGACTCCGCCGCGCAAGCGGCGGACACCGGCACGGAGGCCGGTGCCACTGACGTTTTGCGGTTACCGGGGGGCCGGGGGATAATAGCCTGGGGGCGGCGGAGGCGGCGGCGCATAACCCGGCGGCGGGGCGGCCGTCGCGGCCGCCGGCTGGAATCCGGGAACCTGATTGCCTTTCGAATACATGCATTGGCTGTAGGCGATGTCATACTGCTGTTGAATGGTCAGCTGCTTATTGCCGGACCCGCCGCTGCCGATGGCC
>JAATGN010000268.1 GCA_015654615.1 Rhodospirillales bacterium | reverse complement strand
TGGATCTGGTGATTCCCGGTTGCCCGCCGACCCCGGAGAAGCTGCTGTCCGGGCTGGTCGCCCTGCTGGAGGTCGCCGCGGTCGGCGGCGGCGCAGAGGATCCGGCCTAACGGAAAAGAAGTTCACCACAGAGACACGGAGACACGGAGGAGACAAGAGAGGCGTCTCAATGTGATCGTCGAGGAGAGCCAATCACCATCAGGATGATCCCAAGATTACATTGAACTATTGTTTTTCTCTGTGCGTCCTCCGTGTCTCCGTGCCTCTGTGGTTGAATTCACTTTTCAGGTTATTTTTCTTCGCGTTCTTCGTGGTGAATTTATTTTCCTATAACACTGGGCTGCTGCGTTCATTGCGGAAATGCAGATAGGCCAAGATCAGCGATGCGCCCTGCAGCAGGGCGCAAAAATAGAACGGCGCGCCGATGCGCCAGTCGCCCCGCGGCAAATGCGACACGGCGGCCAGCAGGGGGGCGCCGCACAGCGGGGCGAAGACCGCCATCAGGCTGTTCAGGGAGCTTACCGCGCCCAGGGTCTGTCCCTGGCTGTGGGGATCGGCGGCGCTTGAGATGATGCTTTGAATCGCCGCGGTCACCGTGTAGCCGAGCACATTCAGACAGATCACCGCATACATCATCCAGCCTTGGTCGGCGGCGCCCCACAAGGCGTAGGCCAGCGTCGACGATATCAATCCGGCCACCGCGAGCCGCCGCGGACTGAACCGCTTGAGCAGGCGTCCGAGCAGGAAACCCTGCACGATCACCGACATGACGCCGACTGCCGCCAGCGACCAGCCGTTTTCCCGCGGACCCCAGCCGAACTTGAAGGTCGTGTAGAGCACCCAGCCGGTGTACAGCACGAATTGGGCCAGGCCGCTGAAACCGACCACGGCGACCAATCGGCCGACGCCGCTCAAGCGAGCCAGGGCGCGGAGCGACAGCAGCGGGTTCGCCGCGCTCCAGCGGAAGGCGCGCCGACGCTCCGCCGGAAGCGATTCGGGCAGCAGGAAATAGCCGTAGAGGAAGTTCAGCATCGTGCAGCCGCCGGCGACGAAAAAGGGCAGCTGCAAATGGATCGCCCCCAACAATCCGCCCATCACCGGCCCGATGATGAACCCGAGGCCGAACATCGCGCCCAACATGCCGAAACGCTTGGCCCGCTGTTCGGGGACGGTGATGTCGGCGACATAGGCGTTGGCCACCGCCGCGTTGGCCTGCATCGTGCCGCCGACCAGCCGCGCCGCGATCAGCATCCACAGCGCCGTGGAAAGCGCGGTGGCGAAGAATGTCAGTCCGAGGCCGCAAAAGCCGAGCAGAAGCACCGGTCGGCGGCCGTAGGCGTCGGACAGCGCCCCCAGGATCGGCGAGCCGAAAAAATTGGCGAAGCCGAAGGCGAAGGTCACCACGCCGTACCAGAACGCCTGATCCGCCTGCGAGCCGGTGAAACTGCCGACCAAGGCCGGCAGCACGGGAATGATCAATCCGATCGACAGCATGTCGATCAGCACCGTCACCATGATGAAAGGCATGGCCGCCGTGCGATCGCGGCGTCGTGAAAAGAGTTTGAAGGTTGTCACGTCCAAATCCTGCTCGTGTTGCGCGGCCTTCCGAGAAGGGCCGGTTATGGCACCTTTCGCTCTTGCGCGTCCAGATCGGACCTGCCGCCGGCCGATCGCCGCGGTGTCGCCGCCGGCCGTTCCCCGGAAAAGGCCGTAGGAGCGCGACGACGGTTGCGCTAGAAAGACCCTTCGCTCTGACGCGAAGCACTCCAAGGAGGAGAAAATGCGCATTTTTCCAAGGGCAGGCATCCGGACGGCGCTCGCCCTCGTGACCGCCGTGGTCGGTCTCTTCATCGCCGGCGCCCCGGTCCCGGCGGCGGCCCAGACCGCCGAGAAGACGATCACCACCCCTTCGGGCCTGCAGATCTCCGACAGCAAGATCGGCACCGGAGCGACGCCCCGGCCCGGTCAAACCTGCGTGATGCATTATACGGGCTGGCTCTATCAGGGGGGCGCCAAGGGCAAGAAGTTCGACAGTTCGGTGGACCGCGGCCAGCCGTTCGAGTTTCCCATCGGCCAGGGCCATGTCATCCGCGGCTGGGACGAGGGCGTCGCCACGATGAAGGTGGGCGGCAAACGCACCCTCATCATCCCGCCCGAGCTCGGCTACGGCTCGCGCGGCGCCGGCGGCGTCATCCCGCCGAACGCCACGCTGATCTTCGACGTCGAATTGCTCGACGTGAAAGGGTAAGCCTTTCCTCGCCGGTCCCTTCGGCGGGGGCCGGCGATCACGCCGCTTGCCGCAGCCAACGGACGCCGCATGTCCCGGTGGCGCCCAGGCGATCGGCCAGAACCGGCAGCAGGCCGGCGAGGGCTTCGTCCAGCTTCCACGGCGGATTGACCAGCAGGAAGCCGCTGCCGTTGAGACGCAAGGGATCGTCCGGGGGCGTGCGGAAAAGCTCGGCGGTCAGGCAGGGAAACCCCAGGGCGGCGATTTCGCCGAGGAAGGGGGCCACCGACTCGGGCGCCTTGATCGGATACCAGATGCCGTAGATGCCGGTCGGCCAGCGCCGCAGGGCTTGGGCCAAACCCCGGGCAATGCGCTGGAATTCGTCCTTCGCCTCGAACGGCGGGTCGATCAGCACCAGGCCGCGGCGCTCTTTCGGCGGCAATAGGGCCTTCAAGGCGGCATAGGCATCGTTGGCATGGACGCCGACTTGAGGATCGTGGGCGAAGGCGCGTTTCAGGGCTTGGGCGTCGTCGGGATGCAATTCGACCAGGGCGAGGCGGTCATGGGGGCGCAGCAAGGCGCGGGCGATGCAAGGCGAGCCGGGATAGAAGCGGAGCCGGGGCCAATCCGGATTGGCCTTGCGCACCGCCATCAGATAACCGTCCAACGACGGCGGAAGCGGCGGGCCGGCCAGCAGGCGGGCGATGCCCTCGGCGAATTCCCCGGTCTTTTCGGCTTCGACGCCCTGGAGATCGTAGCAGCCGACGCCGGCGTGGGTGTCGACGACGCAAAAGGGCGTTTCCTTCTTGCGCAGATGGTCCAGCACCAGGGCCAGGACGGCATGTTTGATCACATCGGCGAAATTTCCGGCGTGATAGGCGTGGCGGTAATTCATCGGCGGCTATTTCTCTCCTTTTCGGGACGCGCCACACAGATGACACGGATCTTCCCGCTTGTCATGGCGATCGGGGCGATTGACGGTTCCCGGCCCGCGGCGTACATCATGGCGGCGAGATCAAAGGGAGAACAAAATTGAGTCCTGCCGGCCACCAGGCCAAGCCCTTCGGTCGCCGCGTCGGCGTTTCACCCAGGGCAAAAAATTGATCGGCGCCCCGATGGACTGGTTGCTTTACGCCAATCTGGCGCTGACCGCCCTCGTCTTGCTGGTTCTGGCCTGGCTGCTGAACCGCAAGGACGACGACGGAACGGTGCGCCTGCTCGACGGCCTGGAACGCCTGGAGCGTCGCCTGCGCGACGAGATGGCGGCGGCGCGGGAAGAGCAGGGGCAGGCGGCCAGGGGGTTGCGCCAGGAAGTGGCGGCCACGCTGAAAGGGCTGTCCGACCTCCAGAAGCATACCTTGGATGGTTTCGGCGGCCAGATGGGGCGGCTGACCCAGACCCTGGAGCAGCGGCTCGAGGCCTTCGCCCGGCAGATCGGCGAAATGACCAAGGCCAACGAGCAACGCCAGGAGGCGCTGCGCAACACCCTGGAACAGCGCCTGGCCAAGCTGCAGGACGACAACTCCGCCCGGCTGGAACAGATGCGCCAGACGGTCGACGAGAAGCTGCAGGGAACCCTGGAAAAGCGCCTGGGGGAATCCTTCAAGCTGGTCTCCGAACGCCTGGAACTGGTGCACAAGGGGCTGGGCGAAATGCAAAGCCTGGCCAATGGCGTCGGCGATCTGAAGAAAGTGCTGACCAATGTGAAGACGCGCGGCACCTGGGGCGAGGTCCAACTGGGCAATCTGCTCGAACAGGTGCTGACCTCCGAACAATATGCCGCCAACGGCATTTGCAAGGAAGGCTCGGCCGAACGGGTCGATTACGTCATTCGCCTGCCCGGCAAGGGCGATGGCGACGGCGAGGTCCTGCTGCCGATCGACGCCAAATTTCCGCATGAGGATTACGAACGCCTGCGCGACGCCGCCGACCGCGCCGACGCCGAAGGCATCGAGGCCGCGGCGAAAGCCCTGGAATTGCGGGTCAAAAGCTTCGCCAAGGATATTCGCGCCAAATATATCAATCCGCCGCGCACCACCGATTTCGCCATCCTGTTCCTGCCGACCGAGGGACTTTATGCCGAAGTGCTGCGCCGGCCGGGCCTCACCGATCAATTGCAGCAGGACTGCCGGGTCAGCGTCTGCGGTCCCACCACCCTGGGCGCCTTGCTGAACAGCCTGCAGATGGGCTTCAAGACCCTGGCCATTCAGAAGCAATCGAGCGCGGTGTGGGAAATCCTGGGCGCGGTGAAGACCGAGTTCGGGAAATACGGCGAGATCCTGGACAAGGTGCAGAAAAAGCTGAACGAGGCCTCGGACAGCATCACCCATATCGCCATCCGCAAGCGGGCGATCGACCGCAAGCTGCGGTCGGTGGCCGAACTGCCGGCCGGTTCGGCCGACGTGCTGCTGGAACTGGCCGGTCCGGACGAGGAATAGGCGCCCCACCCTGGAAGAATAAGGAAAAGTGGCACCGGCGTCCCTGCCGCTTCAGAAATAACCGCGTCATTGCCGGATTGCTTCGCCTTCGGCTCGCCATGGCCAGGAAGAAAGCGAAGCCGCTATTTCTGAACGGGCCCGTGGGCTCGGATTCGGGATTTTTCGCTCCGCCGGGAACCGCTGCGGTCCGCCGATGTTTTTTCCCTGGAATGACGGCCGGCCCGCGACGACATGAGAGTGAGGCGGACCGGCTTCGGCCTCGCGTCCGAATCGCCTTCACGATGGGGAGCATGCGACATGGTGTGGCCTTCGGCCGCCCGCCTTATCGTTGGCGAAGAACGATCGGGATGCATCGGAACGACGGGGGGCGTCGCCGGCCTTCCGATGCATCCCCCGTCTCCGTTTCGCCCGAAAAAATCAGGCCGCGCCTGGGCCGTCCGCGCCGCCGCCCTGGCGGCGCCCTTTCTTCTCGACGCCTGCCAGGCCGCCGTCCTCAGCCCCAAAGGCCCGATCGGGCTGGCCGAGCGGACGATTCTGATCGATTCGCTCGCCATCATGCTGGCCATCGCCATTCCGACGGTGATCGCCATCCTGGGGTTCGCCTGGTGGTTCCGCGCCACCAACCCGCGGGCGCGTTATCTGCCGGACTGGGCCTATTCGGGCCGGATCGAGCTCATCGTCTGGGCCATTCCCCTTCTGGTGATCGTTCTCCTGGGGGGCGTGGCCTGGATCGGCTCCCATCGGCTCGACCCCAAGCAGCCGCTGGTCTCGGACGCGCCGGCCCTCGATATCCAGGTCGTTTCCCTCGATTGGAAATGGCTGTTCATCTATCCCGGGCAACGGGTGGCGAGCGTCAATCATCTCGTCGTTCCGGCCGGGGTGCCCCTGCATTTTTTCCTGACCTCGGCCAGCGTGATGAACACCTTCTTCATTCCCGATCTCGGCAGCATGATCTACACGATGAACGGCATGGTCACCGAGCTTTATCTGCTGGCCGACCAACCGGGCACCTATCATGGCTTGTCGGGCCATTTCAGCGGCGACGGCTTCTCGGGCATGTCTTTCGAGGTCGAAGCGGTGCCCCGGCCGCAATTCGACGGCTGGGTGAGCGCCGCCCGCGACCGGGGCCAAGCGCTCGACGCGCGGGGTTATGGCGATCTGGCCAGGCAGAGCATGGACATCCGCCCTTACACCTACCGCGAGGCCGACCCCATGCTTTTCCAGCGGATCGCTACCCGCAAACTGCCGCCCGGTCCCGGTCCGGACGGCGGCGCCACCGACCCGAAGATGTCCCCGCGAGAGGAAAACTAGCATGTTGGGCAAGCTCAACTGGGCGGCGGTTCCCTTCGATCAGCCGATTCCCCTCATCGCCTCGGCGATCGTCGGTCTCCTGCTGCTGGCCCTCATCGTCTGGATCGTCCTCAAGGGGTGGGTTCCCTATTTGTGGACGGAATGGATCACCAGCGTCGATCACAAACGGATCGGCATCATGTATGCGCTGCTGGCCTCGGTGATGCTGCTGCGCGGTTTCGCCGACGCCATCATGATGCGGGCCCAGCAGGCGCTGGCCTTCCAGGCGCCGGGCTACCTGCCGCCTGAGCATTACGACCAGGTCTTTTCGGCCCACGGCACGCTGATGATCTTCTTCGTCGCGATGCCCTTCGTCATCGGCCTGATGAATTTCGTCGTGCCGCTGCAGCTCGGGGCCCGCGACGTGGCCTTCCCGACCCTCAATTCCGTCGGCTTCTGGCTGACCGCCTCCGGCGCCCTGCTGGTCAATGTCTCGCTGGTGGTCGGCGAATTCGCCCGGACCGGCTGGCTGCCCTATCCGCCGCTGTCGGAGCTTGCCTATTCGCCCGGCGTCGGCGTCGATTATTACCTTTGGGCGATCCAGATCTCCGGCGTCGGAACCCTGCTGGCGGGGGTCAATCTCGTCACCACGGTGCTGAAGATCCACGCCCCCGGCATGACCTATCTGCGCATGCCGATGTTCTGCTGGACGACGCTGGCCTCCAATCTGCTGATCGTCGCCGCCTTTCCCATCCTGACGGCGACCTTGGCCATGCTGCTGCTGGACCGCTATCTCGGTTTCCATTTTTTCAGCAACGACGCCGGCGGCAACGTCATGATGTTCATGAATTTGATCTGGGTCTGGGGACATCCCGAGGTCTATATCCTCATTCTGCCGGCGTTCGGCGTCTTTTCGGAAGTGACCGCCACCTTTTCGGGCAAGCCGCTGTTCGGCTATCGCTCGATGGTCGCCGCGACCATGGTCATCTGCGTCCTGTCCTTCATGGTGTGGCTGCATCATTTCTTCACCATGGGGGCGGGCGCCGACGTCAATGCGATTTTCGGCATCGCCACGATGATCATCGCGGTTCCGACCGGGGTGAAGATCTTCAATTGGCTGTTCACCTTCTACGGCGGCCGCATCGTTTACGCGACGCCGACCCTGTGGTCGATCGGTTTCATGGTCACCTTCGTCATCGGCGGCATGACCGGCGTTCTGCTGGCGGTGCCGCCGGCCGATTTCGTCCTGCACAACAGCCTTTTCCTGGTCGCCCATTTCCACAATGTCGTCATCGGCGGCGTGCTGTTCGGCGCCTTCGCCGGCTACAGCTACTGGTTCCCGAAAGCCTTCGGATTCAGATTGCACGAAGGGTTGGGCAAGGCCGCCTTCTGGTGCTGGATCGTCGGTTTCTACGTCGCCTTCATGCCGCTCTACGGTCTCGGCCTGATGGGAATGACCCGCCGCATGCAGCATTACGACGTGGCGGCCTGGCATCCCTGGCTGCTGGTCGCGGCGGCCGGGGCGGTCATCATTTTCGCCGGCATCGTCCTGCAGATTCTGCAGCTCGTCGTCAGCATCCGCCGCCGCGAGGCGCTGCGCGATCTTACCGGCGATCCGTGGAACGGCCGTTCGCTGGAATGGGCGACGGCCTCTCCGCCGCCGGCCTTCAATTTCGCGGTGCTTCCGGAAATCATCGGCGAGGAGCCTTATTGGTCCATGAAGCGGCAGGCGCTGGAACAGGCCGGGATGGGGGAGGAGCCGGCCTATGCGGACATCGAAATGCCGAAAAACAGTCCGACCGGTTTCGTCTGCGCCTTCTTCGCCAGCATCATGGGCTTCGCGCTGATCTGGCATATCTGGTGGATGGTGATGGCGGCGGCGCTGGGCGCCTTCGCCACCTTCGTGGTGTTCGCCTGGCGGGACGAAGCCGAATACGTCGTTCCGGCCGACGAGGCGGCGCGGATCGACCGCGCCAATCGAAGCGCGCGCGGCGCGGCCCTGGCCCAGACGGAGGCCCTGCGATGAGCGCGGCCGGGACGGTCGCCGGCTCCGCCGGTCCGCACCGCACCGGTCACCGCCGCGATGTCCGCGCCGGGCGGCCTGACGCGTCGCACGCGGCCGGCGGATTGGCCGCCAAGCGCATCGTCACCGGCTATGGTTTCTGGATCTTCCTGATCAGCGACATCATCATGTTTTCGGCCTTTTTCGCGGCCTATGCGGTGCTGTCCGGCGAGACGGCGGGCGGCCCGGGCGGACGGGAGCTGTTCGACCTCGACAATGTGGCGATCGAGACGGCCTGCCTGCTGCTTTCCAGCTTCACCTGCGGTCTGGCCAGCATCGGCGCGGCCGGACGCAACGATGCGCTGTTCCACGGCGCGATGGGAGCGACCTTCCTTTTGGGCGCCCTGTTCCTCGGCCTGGAAATCCGGGAATTCGCCGAAATGGTCGGCCGGGGCGTCGGCCCGGCGCGTAGCGCCTTCCTGTCGGCCTTTTTCACGCTGGTCGGCTGCCACGGCCTGCACGTGGCGGCTGGCCTCCTGTGGCTGCTGACGATGATGGCGCAGATTTACGCCAAGGGATACCGGCCGGACATCCTGCGCCGGGTCCTGTGTTTCAGCCTGTTCTGGCATGCCCTCGATATCATCTGGGTCGGGCTGTTCTCCGTCGTCTATCTGATCGGAGCCGGAACATGACCCCTCCCGAACAATCCGACCTCTACGAAGACGGGATCGCGCCGGGCGACGAACAGTTCGTGGCGGCTGGCATGATGCGGGGCGTTCGGGGCTATCTGCTGGGACTCGGCCTGGCGGCGCTCCTCACCGTGGTCTCCTTCTTCGTCGCGCGGACCACCCTGGTCTGGGAGCCCAGCATTCCCGTCGCCCTGTGCGTTCTGGCGATCGCCCAGATGGGCGTCCATCTGGTTTTCTTCCTCCACATCACCACCGGTCCCGACAATGTCAACAACGTCCTGGCCCTGGCCTTCGGCGTGCTGATCGTCTTGCTGGTCATCGTCGGATCGCTGTGGATCATGGCGCATCTCAACCACAACATGATGCCGATGGATCAGATCATGCGGATGCAGCATTGACCAACCCGCCGCCCCCCGCCCTGGATGAATAAGGAAAAGTGACACCGGCGTCCCCGCCGGTGTCCGTCGCTTGCAAAGGCGGAGTCTTTATCCACCGGCAGGGACGCCGGTGCCAGTGATACCGCCGATTATCGCAGCTGCCACTCGGTGAAATCGGCGCCGCCGTTCAACGGCGTCCGGCAGAACGCCATTTTCCAGGAATAGGCGCTGGTCTTCGGGTGCACGGTGTCGAAGGCGAAGGCGCCGTCCTTGATGACCGGGACGCCTTCGGCGCCGCTGACGGTGGCATTGGCTTCGACGCATTCCGCCGTTTCGGTGGATTCGTGGCGCGTGGTCCGCACGCTCACCTTATAGGTCGCGTTCTTCTCCTCGGCGATGTTCTCCGTCGCCTTGCCGGGACCTTCGTCCTCGAGGCGGCCCATGTGGGTCTTGACCGTTTTCAGGCTCAAATCCTTGAGCAGGCCGCTGGTCATCCGATTGTCGGGCGCGTCGGGCGAGGCGAAGAAGCTGTCGATATTCTTCAGCACCGATTCGACGACGGGCACCGACAGATTGTAATGGCGGGCGACATCGCCGACATCGCTGGCTTCGGCCGAAGCGGCGGCGAAGAGAAGCGCGGCGGCCGGAGCCACGAAAAATTTGGTCAGGGCAGATTTTGACAGGGCGGGCATGGTCTGGCCTCGGATGAAAATGGTGCGAAGACAAGCTTCTCCCTGGTGTTAATCGGCGGCAGGGAGCCTGTCAATCACGGTGTTTACAGGATTTCCAGGACTTTCTCGGGTGGCCGGCCCAGACGCGCCCGGCCGCCGGCCACGACGATCGGACGCTCGATGACGATCGGATGGGCCAGCATGGCGGCGATCAGGCGGTCTTCGGGCAGGGCCGGGTCGATTCCGTTCTCGGCGGCTTCCTTGCGGCGCAGAACGTCCCTGGCGCCGACGCCCAGCCATTCCAGAATTTGTTTGAATTCGGCGGCCGAGGGCGGCGTCTTCAGATATTCGACGATCCGCGGACGGATTCCCTTGGCCTCGATCAGCTTCAGGGTGTCGCGCGACTTGCCGCATTTCGGGTTGTGGTAGATGGTGACCGACATTGAGCCATTGTTCCTTGCAAAGGATGGGGGGCCCTTTTATGAGGGGGCCTTATCCCGACGACAGCACTCACAGATTGAACGGTTTGCCATGCCTCGCCTTTGCCTACAAGTGATCCGTCGACTTTTTGCCGCTGTTTTCGTCATGGTTCTGGTGATCGGCTGGGCCGGCCTCTTCGCCACCGGCGCCCTGGCCGCCGATCCGCCGGCCAATCCGCCGGATCGGCCGGCGGCGGCCAACAAGGCCGACGTCGAACGTCTGATCTCGGTGATCGAAGATCCGCAGGCTCGGCAGAAATTGGTCGACGACCTCAGACTGCTGATCGCCGCCGACAAGACCGGACAGGATGCCGAGGAGCCGGGATTGCTGAGCTTGATCTCGGACAAGCTCCAGGATCTCAGCGACGATGTCCTGGCGACGGCGAGCGCCGTGGCCGACGTCGGCCATATGGTCAACTGGCTGGGCCATCAGGTGACGGATCCCAGGCTGCGCGCCGCCTGGATCGACATGCTGGGCAGATTGGCGGCGATCGTCTGCGGCGGGTTGATTTTCGAATGGCTGACGAAACTGGCGCTGCTCCGGCCGCGGCGGTGGCTGGAAAATTGCCGGACGGTCAATCGCTGGCTGCGTCTGCCCCTGGTTTGCGGCCGGGGAATCCTGGAATTGCTGCCGATCGTCGCCTTCATCCTGGCGGCTTATACCTTGCAGATGATTCCGCTGCTGACGCAGATCGGCGACGCCCGCCAGGCGACGATCATGGTCGTCGTGGCCTATGTCGTGGTCCGCGTCCTCCTCGTCCTGGTCCAGGCCATCCTGATGCCGCGGAGTGCGACGATCCGCCTGGTGCCCTTCGATGACGAAACGGCGATCTATCTGTGCATCTGGGCACGCCGGCTGACCTTTACGGCGGTCTGGGGCTATTTCCTGATTCAGGCCCTGAAATTGCTGGGCCTGCCGAGGAGCGGCTATAATTTTTCGCTGAAAATCCTGGGGCTGGTGGTGGCGACGCTGCTGATCATCCTGATTCTGCAGACTCGTCAATCGGTCGGGGCGTGGATTCGCTCTCGCGGCGCCAACACGACGCTTTCGCGCAACATCCGTCGCTTGCGCGACCGGCTGGCCGATGTCTGGCATATCCTGGCCAGTCTTTACATCGTCGCCTCCTTCGTCGTCTGGGCCCTGCAGGTCAAGGGCGGTTTCGACTTCATCGTCCAGGCCTCGGCCCTGACGGTGGTCATCCTGGTCGTCGCCAACCTGCTGGTCGGCCTCTTGATGCGGCTGGTCGTCCGGGCTTTTTCCATCGGCGAGGATCTGCGGCGCCAGTTTCCCCAACTGGAAGCCCGGGCCAACCGCTATCTCGCCGTCATGCACAATATGGTGCGGGCCACGGTCGCCCTTCTGACCCTGCTGGCGCTGGCCCAGGCCTGGGGGGCCAATACCCTGGCCTGGCTGACCTCCGAGCTCGGGCGCCATCTGATCTCCAGCACCGTGTCGATCGCCGCCGTGCTGATCGGCGCGCTGATCTTCTGGGAATTGGTCAATGCCTCGATCGAACGCTATCTGCTGCAGACCGATGCCGACGGCCGGACGGTCGAACGCGGCGCCCGGGCCCGGACCCTGCTGCCGCTCCTGCGCAATATGGTGATGGTCGTGCTGCTCGTCGTCGTCGCCCTGATCGTGCTGTCCGAACTGGGCATCAATACCGCGCCCTTGCTGGCCGGCGCCGGCGTCGTCGGCGTGGCCATCGGCTTCGGCTCGCAGAAATTGGTGCAGGACGTGATCACCGGGGCCTTCATCCTGTTCGAAAACACCATCGCGGTCGGCGACACGGTGAAGCTCGGCGAGCACACCGGCATCGTGGAAGGCATGACCATCCGGACCATGCGCCTGAGGGACGGAGACGGCCAGGTCCATACCTTGCCCTTCGGCAACGTCACCAGCGTCGTCAACCTGAGCCGGGATTTCGGATTCTATGTCTTCGAACTGGGGGTTTCCTACCGGGAGGATATCGACGCCGTGGTCACGGTGATCGAGCAACTGGGCGAGGAAATGCGCGCCGACGCCGATGCCGGCGTCCATATCATCGGTTCGATCGAGGTCTTCGGCATCAACAGATTCGCCGACTCGGCGGTGGTCATCGGCGGCCGCTTCAAGACGAGTCCCGGCCAGCAGGCCAGCGTCGGACGGGAATTCAATCGCCGCGTCAAAAAACGCTTCGACGAACTGGGGATCGCGTTGCCCTACCCGACGACCACGCTTTATTTCGGCGAAGACCGCGACGGCAAGGCGGTCCCCGTCCACGTCAAGGTGATCGACGGCGGCAAGGCTCCAAGCCCAAGCCCGAGCGGTGTCGAGCCGGCCGGAAGCGGCGCCGGCTGACCATCCGATTTTATCGGCTGGGAATGATGAGGCCCGATCCCGTTCCGGGGCAGAAACCGGCTATGGCCGCTTTGCGCCCATGCCCGCTGCGGCTCGACCGGCCGGATCTGTCCCGACGCCTCGTCCAGGTCCGTCATCCCCGCAAGCTTCCGGACGTGCTGAGGGTCCGTTAAGCAATAATCGCGTCATTGCGAGCGGAGCGAAGCAATCCAGCAACAAGGGGGCTGCCCTGGATTGCCGCGCCTTCGGCTCGCAATGACCGACCTAAAAACAGAGCGGTTAACTTTTAACGAGCCCTGAGTGTCGAGGAGGTCGGGCGGCTGCTCGAGGGCGGCGTCGGAGACCATGCTCACGATCGCCGCCGACCCGCGTCATCTCGGCGCGCGCATCGGCATCACGGCCGTCCTCCACGCCTGGGTGGTCTCACACGATGAGGTGCCCGCCGCACGTCCTCATGGTAGGATGGACAATGGACTCAAAATTGGCCGCCGATCCCGTCCTGATCCGTTTCCGTGCTGCGCTTGATGACCTCTATGGCGCGCGCCTGGAGCGCGTCGTGCTGTTCGGCTCCCGCGCCCGCGGCGAAGATGGGCCGGAGTCCGATTATGATGTCGCGATTTTCCTCAACACCCTGCCGGATCGTTGGTCCGAACTGGACCGCTTGGCGGATCTGCGCGTCCGGTTCCTTGATGAGACGGGTGCTTTTTTTGACGCCAAGCCGTATCCGTTGACCGCATTCCGCGACGCCACGCCCTTGATGCATGAAATCCGTCGCGAAGGGGTCGATTTATGACCCCACAAGCGGCCGGCTTTTTGGCGAAGGCCGGCAAACTCCTGGGCGACGCCGATATCATGCTGAATGTCGGCCTCAACGAGGCCGCCGGACGTACCGCCTATCTCGCCGATTTCCATGTCGCGCAAGCCCTGATTTTCGAACGCCTTGGCAAGGTGCTCAAGACCCATAACGGCGTGCAGCGGAATTCCTTCACCCGACCAAAGGCGACCCGCGCGTGGATGGAGAGCTGAGGCCGTTTTTGTCGCGAACATATAACCTCAAAGCTATCACCGATTATGAACCCGGTCCGGATTCGGAGGTTTCAGCCGAGCGCGTCAAGGATGCGGTTGTTACCGGTAAACGGTTTGTGGATCACTTCGGTGGATTAATTGACGTATTTTCCCAATGAATCGGCCGTCTCCTCCTCCTTTGCTCTCCTTACGCTGGTCACCGCCGACGATGACGGTGCCGCGATCCGCTCTCTTCAGTTCTTCGCCGAAAACATCCCCGATCTGCAGGCGCGCCGGGCCTATGGCCGCATGGCGCCGATCTCGGTCGTTCCCGTCCAGTGGGCCGCTTCCGGAAAGCAGTCATTCATATAGCGGTGCCGGCCGCGCCTCACTCCCACGTAGATATCGGGCCACAAACTGCCGCCCATCCTCGCCAATTTCCTGCCGGATAAATGGACCCGCACCTTCTGCAGCGATAGACTTGCGTGCCAAGAATAGTAGAAACGGCCGATCAGGGGGCGGCGGATGAGCCAAAGACGGCAAAGCGGAAAAGGTGACGGTCCCGAAGGGGACCTTGCACCTGCGCCCAAGAAGAACCGCTCGAATCTTGATTCGCCGACGGCAATACATTCCTGCCCCCGCTTGGACGACCTTACCGGCTGGGCTGCCGAGGAATGCCTATACATCGAGCGCAAGGATGAGCGCGAATTGGTGCAATACGTCATTGCACATCTGGATTCGTTCGTCGAATGGCCGGAGCAGGGTCGCCTTCTTTGGTCAGGTGCAACGCGAGACGACAAATACCACGCCTATCCAGACCATGTTCGAAAGCTTGCGGCAGCCAGGAAGCTCCATCTTGACCGTCGGACCAATGGCCCCGCCATCGCATCGTTCTTGATGGCCGGCGGCAAGCGGCCCGAACGCGTGGGCACCAAAAACCGATGGAGCATCCATCACCTGTATTCTGGCAAGTTCCCCCATCTTAGCCAAGAAGACACGCTCCACGCGGCCTACGACGGGAACCACATGACCCACAGTGCCGGGTTGATCGCAGTTCATCCCGTGCTCGACGCGATGTTGGACGAATACCCGTTCATGTCGTGGATGCTCCGGGGCTATGCATTCCGCAAATTTGGCTACGACCCCGACGGTGTGTTCGGGTCAGGCGGGGCGGAACGGCCAGGAGATTCGCGCGGCTACCGGGGAGAAATTGGCATCATGCACAGCGAGCTTTGCAGGCTGATCACCGAGGCTGAGCTTGGACCGACGTTCCGAATGTGGACCGGAAACGACGAAGCCGGACATCGCAGTCACCATGCCGTCATTCCGCCGGATGCGTCCTGTCACATTGCACTGAGTTGGCGGGAATCGCAGCGGTCAGCCCCGCGGTTCGTCGGCAATTTCAGGCTCGACCTCGGGGGGCTGCTTGAACACGGCTACATCCGGTGGGAGAACAGGCCGGAAAACATGGTCCGCCTCCGGTTCTTCCATCCGGAAGACGACGGCATATACATTCAGGCAAACCTGAGTGGCCCTAGACTTCCCGTGGGTTCGTTCTGATCTGCGACAGCAAATGTCGGCGAACACGAATGCCTCCGCATGCACGGCAGTGCCCCACCGCCTCGTCCGGCC
>JAATGN010000038.1 GCA_015654615.1 Rhodospirillales bacterium | reverse complement strand
GGTCAGGACTTGATCCGGCCATCCCCGTGTCGAAGCCAGACGATATCGTGTGATCCCGGCACGGGGATGCCCGTGTCAAGCACGGGCATGACGACTTTTGGTTTCGTGCCTCGAAAGGAATCAGTCAAAAATCGTGCCCGCAACGACCATGCCGGACAGCCGTGGGCTTGACCCGGTGATCCACGTGGTTCGGGGGGCTCGCCCCACGCCTCCCCTTTATCGACAGCCCCGGATGTGCGCCTGCGTCCCGCTTATGGGCGGAAAGCGCCCATCGGCGGAGCCGGCAACCGTTGCCTCCCGCGCCGGACATCCGGCAAAGCGCCGATCCCGGGCCGCGACCGCCGATGGCACGGGTTTTGCGCTTGCCATGTCGGCGATCGAACCGTGGTCCATCGATCAGGCTGAAGATGAAGGAGAAAGCGCCATGAAATTGGCATCCCTCGGAGAGGTTACGGCTTTATACCCCCACTTGGCGGAACAGATAAAAGTCAAACTTAGCAAGCACAAATACGAAATAGAACTGAAAGAAATAGATTTTTATATAATAGAATGTCATGACGATCCGCAACAGCCGCTCGATGAATCAAGCATTGCCGATATATTGTTAACGGGAAGCCTGCGTTGTCATCGCGGCATCCGCGGCGTTTTTGGAAATAATTCCGCCTGCTGTTGCGAAGACGAATGGGTGCCGATCGAAAAGCTCACCCCCTCACCCGCCTGACCGCTCCGATCGGCCCCCATCCCGCCGGCCGAACCATCACCAGACATCATCGCGCACAGGATGCACGGCATGACCCACGTCGCCCCTTCTCCGCCTTCCGCCAATTCCCTTCACATCAGCACCGTCGGCATCATCGGCGCCGGCCAAATGGGGTGCGGCATCGCGCAGGTCGTCGCCATGAGCGGCCTGAACGTGCATCTGCTGGATATCGGCAAAGCCGCTCTTGCCAAAGGGATGGCGGCCATTGCGAACAACCTCGAAAAACAGGTGGCGCGGGGAAGGATCTCCGGCGAGGACAAGGCCGAAGCGCTGGGACGCATCGCCGGAGAAACGGAACATTCCGCCTTCGCCGGCGTCGATTTGGTGATCGAGGCGGCGTCGGAAGACGAAAAGGTCAAGAAAGCGATATTCGCCACGCTTTGCCCGATATTGAAGCCCGAGGCGCTGATCGCTTCGAATACCTCCTCGCTGTCGATCACCCGTTTGGCTTCGGCAACCGACCGCCCGTCCAAATTCATCGGCATGCATTTCATGAATCCGGTGCCGGTGATGGCCCTGGTCGAACTCATCCGGGGCATCGCCACGGCGGAGGACACCTTTTCGGCGATTCACGGCCTGATCGGCCGGCTGGGGAAGACAGCCGTCAGCGCCGAGGATTTCCCCGCCTTCATCGTCAACCGCATCCTCCTGCCGATGATCAACGAAGCCGTCTACACCCTCTATGAAGGCGTGGGGTCGGTCATCAGCATCGATAACGCGATGAAGCTGGGCTCCAACCATCCCATGGGACCGCTCGAGCTGGCCGACTTCATCGGCCTCGATACCTGTCTGGCCATCATGCAGGTCCTGCATGCCGGATTGGCCGACAGCAAGTACCGGCCCTGCCCGTTGCTGGTGAAATACGTCGAAGCCGGCTGGCTGGGGCGCAAGAGCGGGCGCGGCTTTTACGACTATTCCGGCGACCGGCCCGAACCGACCCGCTGAGCAAGCCGGTTGGGCCGGGGCGCAATGGGCGGAAAGAGCACATCGGCGAGGCGGTCTGCGGGGCTGCGGCTTCCGACCTTCGCCTGGCGGACCGGCTCATGTCATTATTTTTTGATATTCCGAGAAAAGGTTAAATACATGACAATACTTCGACCAGAACAAGAACGGATAAAACAGTCAACAAGGGAGTTCGTCGCCAGGAATATTATTCCGCGAGCCGCCGAATTCGACAGAAGCGGAGAGTTCCACCCCTATCTTTTGGATGAGGCCAGGGAAAGCAAGATCTTCGCGATGGCCGTGCCGAAGGAATACGGCGGGCTGGATTACGACTCGGTGACCCAGGCCCTGGTTCTCGAGGAGTGGGGTTACGGTTGCGCCGGCATGGGAACCACCCTGGCGGCCAGCATCCTCAGCATGGATTCGGTGCTGGTGGCCGGCACCGACGAACAGAAGCGCCGCTATTTCACGCCGATGTTGTCGGCCAGGATCGGCGCTTTCGGTTTGACCGAGCCGGGCGCCGGTTCGGACGCCGGCTCCGGCAAGACCACGGCGGTCAAGGCCGGCGACGATTATCTGCTCAACGGCTCGAAATGCTGGATCACCAATGGCGCCGTCGCCACCGTTTATGTGATCTACGCCCTGACCGATCCGTCGAAGGGGGTGAAGGGCCTCAGCGCTTTCATCGTCGAACGCGACCGGCCGGGGTTCACCATCGGCACCGTCGATCACAAGCTCGGCATCCGCAGTTCCAATACCTCCGAACTGCTTTTGAAAGACGTGCGCATCCCCGCCGCCAATCTTCTCGGCAAAGAAGGCGACGGCATGAAGATCGCCATGAAGACCCTGGATCTGGCCCGCCCGGCCATTGCCGCCCTGAGCGTCGGACTGGCCCAGCGCGCCCTCGACGAATGCGTCAAGCATCTGCAGAAGCGTTTCCCCGACAAGCCGCAGCCGGGACAGACCCTGCAGTTCAAATTGGCCGACATGGCGATCCAAGTGGAAGCCGCCCGGCAGAGCCTGCATCACACCATGGAATTGCGCGACTCGGGCGCGCCGTTCTCCAAGGAATCGGCGATCAGCAAGACCTTCTGCTCGGATGTGGCGATGAGCGTCACCGCCCAGGCGGTCAGCCTGATGGGGTCGCACGGCTACACCTCGGAACTCGGCAAATACATGCGCGATTCGAAGATCATGCAGATCTACGAGGGCACCAATCAGATCCAGCGCCTGGTCATTTCGCGGGCGGTCCTGACGCCCGCTCCGGCGGCGGTTTCGACATTGAAGGCAGGTGAGTGATGAATTTCGAATTGACCGAGGAACAGCAGCTCATCAGCCAGAGCGCCCGCGAGTTCGCCAGGGAATATCTGGATCCGATCGCCGCCGATCTGGACCACGGGGGAAAATATCCCAAGGCCATCGTCGAACAACTGGCCAGCCATGACTTCCTGGGACTGCTGCTGCCGGAAGATGCCGGCGGCGCCGGCGCCGGCTTCGTCAGCTATATCGAGGTGGTCGAAGCCATCTCGCGGTCCTGTCCGGCCATCGCGACGATCCTCAACAACCATGCCCTGGCCGCCCACGCCATCGCCGAATGGGGCACCGACGAGCAAAAGAAGCATTTCCTTCCCGCCCTGGCGGCGGGGGAACGCCTGGGAACCCTGGCCATCTATGAAAACGGTCCGGCCCCGGGCATCGGCCCGGATGCGCTGGTCGCTTCGCGCCAGGGCGACGGTTATGTGCTGAACGGCACCAAGGCCTTCGTGCGCAACGCCGGGGTGGCCGATCTTTACGTGGTCTTCGCCACGCTCGAGCCGGCCCCCGACAAGAAGGCTTCGAGCGTCTTCCTGGTCGATGCCCGGGCCGCCGGCCTGACGGTCGGTCCGTGCCTGGAGACCATGGGACTGAAAGGCTGCCCGGTCGCCCCTCTGATCTTCAGCAATGTCGCGGTGCGGCGGGACGGGCTGGTCGGTGGAGAAAACGCCGGCGCCGCCATCGCCGCCAGGCTGCTGGCCATCGGTTCGGTCGCCGAGGCGGCGCAGACGGTCGGCATCGGCAAGGCCGCCGTCCGGCATGCGGCGGAGTATGCCAAGCAGCGCGTGCAGTTCGGCCGTCCGATCGCCACCCTTCAGGCTATCCAGACCTTGCTGGCCGAAGTCGCCACCGACAGCCATCTGGCCTGGCTGGGCGTGCAGCGGACGGCCCAGCTGATCGAGGACGGCAAACCCTTCGAGGCGGACGCCGCGATGGTCAAGGCCTTTCTCGCCCGCTTCGGCGCGAAGATGCTGATCGACACCGTTCAGGTCGAAGGCGGTTTCGGCTACAGCGAATTCATGCCTCTGCCGCGCCTGTTCCGCGACATCGCCGGGACCACCCTGCTCGATAGCCCGGCCGATTTCCCCGACGGGATCATCGCCGCGGCGATCGCCTGATCAACCCGCCACGGCGCGGAAACCTGCCGAAGGAGCGACATGGAATGCCCAAATTCTTGGTTTTGTACAAATGGACCCTCGACGAACAGGACATCAAGGTCAAGCCGGACGACTTGAGCCTGGATGCCAGCCGCGCCAAGGGCAAGATCAGCGATTTCGACCGCAACGCCATCGAAGAGGCGGCCCGGATCGTCGCGGCTCAAGGGGGCAGCGTCGACGTCCTGACTTACGGCACGGCGGCCGTCAAACAGTCGCTGAAGGACGTTTTGTCGCGTGGCGCCGACAAGGCTTACTGGATCGCCGATGCTTCGGCGGAAACCGCCGACGCCGCCGTCACCGCCAAGGTGCTGGCCGCCGCCATCGGCAAAATCGGCCCCTATGACCTCATCCTGACCGGCGAAGGCAGTTCGGACCAGTTCAACCAGCAGACGGCGCCGCGTCTGGCGGCGTTGCTCGGCCTGCCCTGCCTGTCCTTCGTCCACGAACTGACGGTCGAGGGCGAGACGGTCGGCGTGACCCGCAAACTGGCCGGCTGCACCGAACAGGCGACCGTCGGCGGTCCGGTGGTGATCAGCGTGCTGTCCGACATCAACAAGCCGCGCATTCCCGGCCTGAAACAGGTTTTGGGAGCCGCCAAGAAACCGAACGAGGAGATCGCGATAAGCAGTTTGGGCTTGTCGCCGGCCGACCTGCAACCGAAGGCGATGCGCCGTTCGGCCAAGGGCTTCGTGACGACCCGCAAGAATGTGGTCTTCAAGGACGCCAATCCGGCGGATGCCGTCGCCAAGCTGGTCTCCAGCCTGACTTCCGAAGGCCTTTTCTAGAAGAGCGATAACGACCATGAGTGGAATTTTCCTGTTTTCCGAAGACCCCGTCCTTGCCAAGCAGTTGCTGACCCCGGCGCTGGCGCTGAAGCGCGCACTGGAACAATCGATTACCGCGCTCGCCCTCGACGGCGCGCAGGCCGCCGATCTGGCGGCGCTGGGTGCCGACAAGGTCGTGGTTTTGCAATCGGCCTCCGGCTGGGTCGAAGGGCTCGGCGACGCGCTTTATGACCTCGCCAAGGCCGCCGCCGCCGATGTCTTTCTGGTCGGCGGCACCCAACGGGGCAAACATCTGGCCGCCCATGTCGCCGCCAGACTCGACGCCGGCCTGACCACCGACGCCAAATCGCTGGCCATCGAGGACGGCAGGCTGGTGACCTCGCGCATTCTCTATGCCGGTTTG
>JAATGN010000294.1 GCA_015654615.1 Rhodospirillales bacterium | reverse complement strand
ATCGACGAAGTGCGGGCCGAGCTCGGGGAAAAGATCGATCCGGACCGACTGGAGGATGAACTGGGCGATTTGCTGTTTGCCTGCATCAATCTCGCCCGCAAGCTCAAGATCGATCCGGAAACCGCCCTGAGACGCTGCAACCGCAAATTCGAACGGCGCTTCCGCCATATCGAGAGCGAACTCGCCGCGCGGGGACGCACCCCCGGAGAATCGACCCTGGGGGAGATGGAAGCCTTGTGGGTCGCCGCCAAGCGGCTGGAATAGGGGAAACCATGGGGATCACCGTTCATCACGAGGCGTCCGGCCGCTTGCGGCGCCTTTTCCGGCATCGCACCGGCCTCGTGGCTTTGGCCGGCCTGGTGCTGCTGGGGCTCAGCGCCTGTTATGTGCCGGACAATTTCAAATCGGAAATCCGCCTGGGCCGGACCGGCGATTACGCCATCGGCTTTTGGGGCGACCTCATCTGGGCGCCGCTCTACCGCGATATCCAGAAGCACACCCTTTCGAACGCCGAGATTCCCGGAAAAATCGCCGAAATCCAGAAGGATCTGCAGCGTGATTCCAGCTTCAAGAAGGTCGAGTCCCTCGGCAACGGCCGCTTCAAGGTCGAATATCAGCGCCAGGGACATCTGGCCGCCAGCGACATGGTCACCTTCGTGCGCCGCAACGCCATCATCATCCAGATCGTCGCCAAACCGGACGGCAGCGTCGTGGTCAACGGCCACACCATGAAGCCCTCCGAGGCCCAGGCGGCCACCACCCTCGGACTTGACGTCCAGGGCGAATTTCGCATCATCGCCGACGGGATGGTCAAGGAGCACAATGCCTCGGCTGTAAAACCCTTCGGCCGCTACCAGGTCTATATCTGGACCATTCAGAACAGCTTTTCCCCGCCACCCCACTTCGTCATGCAGCGCGAAGGGGCGTGGCCTTCCATCACGCAGGAGCAGAAATGACCGATCTATCCACCGCCACCGTCTTCATCACCGGCGCCACGTCGGGCTTCGGTGCGGCGGCGGCCCGCCGTTTCGCCAAGGATGGCGCCCGGCTCGTCCTTTTGGGCCGGCGCGCCGACCGGCTGGCCGCCCTCAAGGCCGAACTGACGGTGCCGGTCCACGTCCTGACGCTGGACGTCCGCAACCGCCAGGCCGTGACCGAGGCTTTCGCCTCGCTTCCGGCCGAATTTTCCAAACTCGACGTGCTGCTCAACAACGCCGGCCTGGCGCTTGGCCTCGAAATGGCGCCGAAAACCGATCTCGACGATTGGGACGCGATGATCGACACCAATATCAAGGGGCTGATGTATTGCACGCGGTCGGTCCTGCCCGGCATGGTCGAAAGGAAACGCGGCCATATCATCAATCTCGGCTCGGTGGCCGGCACCTATCCCTATCCGGGCGGCAATGTCTATGGCGGCACCAAGGCCTTCGTCGAACAGTTCTCGCTCAATCTCAGGGCCGAGCTGTTGGGCTCGAAGGTCCGCGTGACCAACATCGCGCCCGGCATGTGCGAAACCGAATTCTCGACCGTTCGCTTCAAGGGCGACGCGGCCAAGGCCGGAAACGTCTATGCCGGCATGCAGCCCCTTTCGGCCGACGACATCGCCGAATGTATCCATTGGGTGGCCGCCCTGCCGGCCCATATGAATATCAATGAGCTGGAAGTGATGCCGGTCGACCAGGCGTTCTCGCCCTTCGCCGTCTACCGCGAAGGCAAATAACCATCCGTGGCGATGGCCGTCCCCCGGGAATTCGTTCCGGGGGACGGCGATGCGGACGAGCCTTCACGCCGCGACCAGCCGGCGCAATTGCTCCCACGAGGCTTGATCCGGGGTCAGCAGGATGCCGTCTTCCGACGGCAGGGGCCGATAGGCCTGGCCGGTCAGCAAGGCGCTGTAGCCTCCCGCTTCGCCGTGCAGAAGGACGCCCGCCGCATGGTCCCACGGGTGCAGCCGGGTAAAATAGGCGAACTGCAGCCGGTTTCCGACCAGATCCAGATAATCGTGCGCGGCACTTCCCTGACTGACGATCTTGCGCACGGCGCTCGCCAATTGTTTGTTCCGGCGATACCCCGCGCCGCTCATCGCCGCCAGCGGACCGGGTGGGACGACCTGCAGCCGTTCGCCGTGCCGCCAGGTGCCGGCCCCCCGTTCGGCGATGGTGGTGCGGCCGGAAAGCGGATCGAGGATCCATCCCTGCACCGTCCGGCCTGCCATCACCAATGCGACGATGACGGCGAACCTCTCGGATCCTTTGACGAAATTCGCCGTGCCGTCGATCGGATCGAGAATCCAGACCGGTCCGTCCTCCCGCAGACGATCGAGAACCTTGGCGTCGAGGCTGACCGCCTCCTCCCCGACCACCCGCGAGCCGGGCAGAAGGTCGCTCAAACGCCGGCTCAGCGCCGCTTCGGCCTCGACATCGGCGACGGTGACCAGATCTCCGGGATTTTTCTCGCGGACATCGCCGGCGGCCAGGCTTCGGTAACGCGGCAGGATGATTTCCGCGGCGACCTCGCGAAGGATGGCGGCGACAAGGAGGGGATCGACGATCGACATGCCTTTCTTGAAACACAGAGCGCGGGCGAGAACAAGCCCCGTCGCTATTTTAGGATGACACCGGACCGTACCCGAGACGGATTTTTGACACTTCAATTCCTGTCTGCCATTATTATGATGAATGGCATCTGTTTGAGATGAGTCATGGAAAAATCTTATGTAAGAATGGCCGATAATGGCAGGCTTGTTTTGCCTGCCGCACTTCGTGCTGAAGTCGGTTTTTCCGATGGCGGCGATTTTCTCGCCCGCGTCGAAAACGGGGTCATCATCCTCGAACCTCATGAAAAGGCCCTCGAGCGTATCCGCAACCTGGTCCGGCAATATGCGCCGGCCGCGGACGGGATCAGCGTCGCCGATGAATTGATCGCCGAACGTCACGCCGAGGCGGGGCATGAGTAGAGCCGTTCTCGATTCGTCGGCGGTATTGGCTTCCTTTTATGGAGAGACCGGCGCCGATGTCATCGACGCGCTTCTTCGGGACTCGGTCATCTCGGCCGTCAACGCGGCGGAGGTCATCTCCAAGCTCGTGGAGCGAGGCATGCCGGCGGACATGGCAAGGTCGACGCTGACCGACATCGGCATCGAGATCGTGCCGTTCGACCTGGATCAAGCCGAAACGACCGGTGATTTCCGCGGAAAGACGAAGGCTCAAGGCTTGTCGCTGGGAGATCGTGCCTGCCTGGCGCTCGCCAAACGAATCCAGGGACGGGCGGTCACCGCGGACCGCGCCTGGACCGCCGTCGATCTCGGCGTCGAGGTTGTTCTGTTCCGCGGCGAACCCTGACGAGGCCTCCGGCCCCCCTTCCCCACAAGGCTCTCGTATTCGCATTTTCTCTTTGCTGAAAAATGCTCTTGCGAAGAGGGCGGGGCTTCGGGATGACGCCGGATTTTAGGTAACACGGATGGACACGGACAGCCACGGATACACACGGATTGGATGTCGGGTGGCCTGATCCCATTCTTCTCATGGCAAGGAAGGCAAAAGACGCGGAAAATATCTGATATCTTAAGTATATCTATAAATAACCATGCCTGTAATTTAGAAGATGATTATTTTACAAGGCTCCTCCCGTTGGTTCCGGTGACCCCACCATCGGTGGTTTGCGCGTAGAATTCGGTTGATCGGCCGCGCAGATGTTCCCATTATGTTCTCATGAGAAGCCGCTGGAAACATGATCGCCCAATGTCCCGGACCGACTTCGAACGCCGGTTTCCGGACGAGGGCGCGTGCGCCCGCCACCTTGCGAAGCTCCGGTGGCCGGACGGTTTCGTGTGCCCCGCCTGCGGCACTTGCAAGGGCTGGGAACTTGAAACCAAGCCGTTCACCTGGGAATGCGCCGGGTGCCACCGCCAGACCTCGGTGACGGCCGGACGGTGATGCACCGGAGCAAGCTGCCGCTGCGCACCTGGTTCGAGGCGATCCACCTGATGACCAGCCATTCCAACGGCATCTCAGCCGAGCAGGCCCAGGCGCAACTCGGCATCCGCTCCTACAAGACCGCATGGCTGCTGCTGCACAAGCTGCGGCGGGCGATGGTCGATCCGAACCGTTCGTTGCTGGTGGGGCTTGTCGAGGTCGACGAGACCGAGGTGCCGCTTCGTTCAAAGCACGACCCCATCGCGAACCACGGCATCCCCAACGTCGGCATCCTCCAGATCATCGGCGCCGTCGAACTCGACGAGGAAGGGCATCCCTGCCGGGTGAGGCTGGAACCGCTGCCGGACCGCACCGGCCCGAGCGTCAGGGGTTTCGTGGAGCGCAACGTGGAGGTCGGAGCCACCGTGGTGAGTAACGGGTTCCCAGGCTATCGTAAGCTGGCAGAACACCGAACGCACGTCGGCAAGGTCGTCGGCAATATGGCCGCGCACGTCCTGTTGCCTTGGATCCACCGGGCGTTTTCAAACTTGAAGCGCTGGTTCATCGGCACGCTGCATGGCGTCCGGAAACAGCACTTGCGGCGCTACCTCGACGAATTCACCTTCCGCTGGAACCGCAGACGCCACACCAGTTCGGCCTTCGACAGGCTACTTGGCTTGGCAACGCAAATGGGGCACGCTTCGGACCGAGACTTCATCAAACAGTTGGCGTAACGCGAGATCGACGAAGACGGGCCAACGAGAACTTGTGCATGGGCATGTCGCAATGAGAGGGATCGAAAAAATCTGTCGCGGTTTGGACGGGGATGGTCGAAATCTTGCGGCCCCATGTTGTGCCCGGTGTTGCCCCGAGTTAGCTGGGCGGACATCCTGTGTCCTCGACTGACCACCGCAGTGTCGTGCAGAGGAGTTATGGCTCCCAAAATGGGACGACGGTCGCCGATTTCCCGGCGACCGTCGATTAGTCGTTGTCTGATAGGAATCTGGCAGCCGCCTTTAGGCGAAAGCAGTGATCATGGCCAATCGAAACGTTTGGCCCCTATCAGCGCCCACTTGGAAGTTACGCTTTTACCGAGCAGAATGCAACGCTTCTCAAAGGGGATATCCTACACGCCATTCTCGGAACTGGTCCCGGACGCGTTGACGGCCGTGGTTCGCTGCCTGTCCAAGGCACGTTTGAATAAATACCTGCTCCGTTGCGGTTCCGATGAAGCGCGCGCCGTCCGCCTTTACGAATGGAACACGGATCTCTCAGCCGCGCTTTACGACACGATCCAGTGCTTCGACGTTATCATAAGGAACGCCATCTGCGTAGCGCTAGAAGCAAATGAAAAGGGGGGCATTCCTTGGTACGAGAGCCACGCGCTCGTAGGCTATTACGCCGACCTGCGCATCGAAGTGGAAAAGGTGAAAAAGAAAGCGACGGACAACAGGAATGGCTTCGCGCCAAACCGCCACGACATCGTCGCCGCAACCACGTTGAGTTTATGGCGTGAACTAAGCAAGACCGACTATTTTCCCGTGGTGTGGAAAAATGGATTCGCAGCGGCTTTCTCTGAACACCCTAAAAAGCAAACGCCGAAAGCGGCATTAGTCGACCTTCACAGGGCAATCGACGAAACATTGAAGCTGCGGAACCGGATCGCGCATCACGAGCCGATACTCGGACAAATCCATAGGGTGCCTGGCTCCGAGTTGCAAAAGAAGTTCGACCTCATGGTCGGAGCCGTGGGATGGGTGGACGTGCACGCCCAGCAATGGGTGTTGGCTCGCAGCGCATTTGGCACCGTCTTGGCAGCAAATCCTGACCCGCAAGCGTTCAAGCCGTGAACAGGCGCTACGGCTGCCGATGAACGACTGGCACCTATTGCCAATTTTCTAACAAAAAAAGCGTAAGAGGGGCAAAAGGGCGGGCGGATTTTTGGAGGAAGGACACTTTTTCGGTTGAATGGGCGGATTTTCTCTGAATCTATGGGGGTATGGCAACGCCTCCGAACGGTCCCGACATTGATGATCTTTCCATCAAAGAACTGAAGGGGCTGGTAATCGCGTTGCTGGGCAAAGTTGCCGGGCTCGAAGAAAAAGTAGCGTCGCAGGCTGAAGAGATCGCGCGTCTCAAGGGACTGAAGGGCAAGCCGAACCTCAAGCCGTCCAAGCCGTCGGGGATGGAGAAGGCGACGGAGAATCGGGCGCGGCGAGAATGGCGGGAGAAACGGCGGCGTGGCGCCAAACCGCCGCCGGTCATCTTTATCCGTGTGCATCCGTGGCTGTCCGTGTTCGTCCGTGTTCCTCAAACATCTTGCCCGGGGGAACATCACTTTCGTCTTCATGGACAACGGACAACAGGCCCTTAGGGCCCATTAGGGCCTGGAGGTTATCCCGTCCCAGGGTAACTGGGGCAAAACCCCGGGCACGCATGTGCAGCAAACTCCAAAATCGTCGTGACCGGACTTGATCCGGCCATCCACGTGCCGGGGCCGAACGTCGCCGCTTGATCGAGCCACGTGGATCACCGGGTCAAGCCCGGTGATGACGAATGATGGATGTCTATCGAAGCTGAAAAACAACCAAAATCCTTAAACCGGACAGCCGTGGACTTGATCCGGGCATCCACGGCGTGCGGCCCCCCGAATTGCCGGGGGTGGAAAAAATTATGCAAATTCAAGCATTTCGTCTCAATGGAAGGGCCTATGGCATCCCTGGCCATGACGGAAAGAGAAATTTCCGCACCTGCGTGCCCGGACTTTTGCCCCTTTTACGTCCCCAGGCCCTAGGCGGTTCGTTGCTCGTCCGGAACGTCGTCGGGCGCCGTCGGGTCGCCGGGGTCCGTCTGCCAATCGAGGCCGGGCATCGCGATCACCCGGCTGCCGTCCATTTCCTCCTGGCAGACGATCAGGCCGCGCTGTTCCATATAGCTGAGCATGCTTCGCGCCCGGCGCGGCGAACGGCTGCCCAGGGCCCGGGCGATCAGCAGGTCGGACGGACAGGCCCGGGCCTCGAAGGCGGCGCGGGCCAGCAACAGAAAGACCCCATGCACGTCTTCCGCCAAGCCGGCGGCCATCGCCAACGCCTTTTGCCATTCGCCTTCGTCGGCCGCGTCATAGTCGCCCTCGTCGTATCCGGCCGAAGCGGCGCCGGCCCGGGCCCCCGCCAATTTCCGCCGGAAAGCCGGCAAATCCAGCAGCCGGCCATTCAATTGGTGACGGCGGCACCGCACGAGGAAATCCTGATAAAGTACGGTTACGGAACGATAAACGGCGTCCGGATCGGCCATCAGTTCGGCCAGGACGCCGTCATAGCCTTCCTGGGCCGCCGGGATCGCCCGTATTGGCGCGGCATCGACCGGCCCGGCGAGCGGTTCCCCCCGTCCCTCGTCCTCGCCGGCGGGCTCGGCGGGCTCCGCGCCCTCGGACGGCTCCGCAACCGGGATCGCCGGCGGCCGCGACCGGGCCAGTTGCTGGAGAATTTCCGTGGTCGACAGGCCGGTCGTCCGCCGGGCCGAATAGCGTGGGACATCGGCTTGGCCCGACTGGAACAGCAGGTCGCGCGCGTCCTCGCGGGGCGTTTCCGGCAAGGGCAGCAGCCGGGGGCTGCCGGCGCGGGCCTGGGTGGTCACGTCGCCGATGCGAATGGACAGGGGCCTGCGGGCCAGGGCCGGTCCGAGGGCGATGAAATGACCGCGCTGCAGATCGCGGAAGGTTTCCGCCTGCCGCCGCTCCATGCCCAGCAGATCGGCGGCGCGCGCCATATCGATGTCGAGAAAGGTCCGTCCCATCAGGAAATTCGAGGCTTCGGCGGCGACGTTCTTGGCCAGCTTGGCCAGCCGCTGGGTGGCGATGATGCCGGCCAGGCCGCGCTTGCGGCCCCGGCACATCAGGTTGGTCATGGCGCCCAGCGAGGCCTTGCGCGCTTCGTCGGAGACTTCGCCGGCCGCCGAGGGCGCGAACATCTGCGCCTCGTCGACCACCACCAGCATGGGAAACCAGTAATCCCTTTCGATATCGAACAGACCGCCGAGAAAGGCCGCCGCATGGCGCATCTGGGCCTCGGCATCGAGGTTTTCCAAATTGAGGATGATCGAAACGCGATGCTGGCGGACGCGGCTTCCCACCATCTGCAGGGCGCTTTCCGTCAGCGTCCCGGCGTCGATCACCACATGGCCGAAGGCGTCGGCCAGGCTGACGAAATCGCCTTCCGGATCGATGATGGCCTGTTGGACCCAAGGCGCGCTCTGTTCGATCAGACGGCGCAGCAGATGCGATTTCCCCGACCCCGAATTGCCCTGCACCAGCAGCCGGGTCGCCAATAGCTCCTCGAGATCGAGGTTTGCCGTCGCCCCCGACGTCGTCACCCCCATATCGATCCGAACCGTCATTGCCTGCTCAAAACCCCTCATGCTTGCCGCGGCACCGGCGCGACGCCC
Organism: Rhodospirillales bacterium; assembly: GCA_015654615.1. Taxonomy (GTDB): domain Bacteria; phylum Pseudomonadota; class Alphaproteobacteria; order Rhodospirillales; family Magnetospirillaceae; genus Telmatospirillum. The sequence goes on along the minus strand of JAATGN010000294.1, from coordinate 13,638 downwards.
GCGACCGAGCCTCCTATACCCGAAAGCCGCCGCTCCGACGAGGACGTTCGTCACACCCCAGCCCATCGCCTTTTGCCGATCGATCGCTGCGCCATCCGGGACGCCTCCGCGCCGCTACGGCGGGCTCAGGCGCCGCTCGGGCTTTATAAAGCCCCGATTCGATCATTCACCGACAGGCCCTTATGCTATGATGAAGCTCCAGGGAGGAGCACATGAGCGGCGTGAGACGGGCACGGATCCTCGACGCCCCGGCGATAGCCCGAATCGAGGTCGAGACTTGGCGAAGCACCTATGCCGGCATTCTGGCCGACGAATCGCTGCTGGGCATGTCGGTCGAGCGTCTGACCGCCACCTGGACCAGTGAGCTGCGCCGCTGGCCGCGGGGAATCATGGTGTGGGACGGCGGCCGGGACGGTCTTCTCGGCTATGGACAATGCGGCCGCCAGCGCGATCGGTCCCTGCCCTTCAAAGGCGAGATCTTCATGCTTTACGTGACGCCCGACGCCCAGAACAACGGCATCGGCCGGCAACTGCTGCTGGCCATGCTGGGCAGCCTCGCCACCTCGAACTACCCGTCCGCCCTGGTCTGGGTCCTGCGGAACAATCCGGCGCGCTTCTTCTACGAACGCCTGGGCGCCAAATTGGCCCTGCACCGGCAGATACCGTTCGGCGGCCGGCTGGTCGAGGCGCTGGGATACGGCTGGAACGACCTTTCCGCCACCTTGGATCATTGGGTGCGCAGCGGCGACCGCTCGACCGGCCGCTGACGTTCGCCGCCGGGCATAGGAACACCATGTCGGCCATTACCTGCCTTCGGACCATCCGCATCGCCGAACGGCCCAATCTGATCTGGGTCGAAATCGAAACCGACGAGGGGAGCGTCGGGCTGGGCGAAGCCTTCCGCGGCGCCCTGGCGGTCGAAGCCGTGCTGCACGAACAGGTGGCGCCCTGGCTGATCGGCAAGGATGCGCGGCGCATCGAGGCGGTGTCGCGTCACCTGACGACGCCTTATGTCGGATTCCATAGCGCCGGCGCCGAGGTGCGCGCCGCCGGCGCCGTCGACATCGCCTTGTGGGATCTGGCCGGACAACGCCACGGCATTCCGGTCCATGAAGCCCTGGGCGGCGCCGTCCGCGGCGAAATCCGCGCCTACAACACCTGTGCCGGCTATGCCTTCAACAGCGGCGCCGGCCGGCGGCGGGTGACCGGCGCCGAGACGCCGTCCGGTCCCTACGACGACCAGATCGCCTTCATGACGGATGCCGGCGGGCTGGCCGAAAGCCTGCTGTCGGAAGGCTTCACGGCGATGAAGATCTGGCCGTTCGACCTTCACGCCGAAGTCGGCGGCGGACATCTCATCACTTTGCCCGATCTGAAGGCCGGGCTGGAGCCGTTCCGCAAGATCCGCGCCGCCGTCGGCGACCGGATCGAGGTGATGTGCGAATTGCACAGCCTGTGGAGCAGCCAAGCCGCCGTCCGGATCTGCCGGGCCCTGGAAGACTATGGCGTGTTCTGGGCGGAAGACCCGATCGCCAAGATGGACGACGCGAAAGCATTGGCCGACCTGCGCCGCCGGACGCGCACGCCGATCTGCGGCAGCGAGACGCTGGGCGGCGCCGTGCCGTTCCGCGATCTGCTGGCGGCGGAGGCGCTCGACGTGGTGATGGTCGATCCGGGCTGGTGCGGCGGGCTGACCGAGGGACGCAAGATCGCCGCCTTGGCCGAGATGCACGCCAAGCCGCTGGCCCCGCACGATTGCACCGGGCCGGTCGCCCTGATGGCCGGCCTGCATCTGGCCCTGCACGCCCCCACCGCCATCTTCCAGGAGGTGGTGCGGGCCAGCCTGGCCACCTGGTATCGCGATCTGGTCACCGCCCTGCCGGAGGTCCGGCAGGGCGTGATCCGGGCCCCGACGGCGCCCGGCCTTGGCCTGGCGCTGCTGCCGGCGGTGAAGAAACGGACCGACGCGACGGTCCGGGTCAGCGGCAAACCTGCCTGAGTGGTTATGCCGTCCCGGGCCCTAACGATAGCGGATGACCACCCGGGCGACCGGTGTCGCCGGCTCTTCGCCGAAATCGGTGAGGTCGAGCAGCAATTGGATGAGGCCGGCCTCGGCGACCCGCATGGCGGCTTGCCCGGGCGTCATCCATTCACGCTGCCGCTGGTTCTTTTCCGGCCAGTCGTCCAGCACCCGATGAACGGCCAGGGGAAACACATCGACCTTGCAGAGCTTCCGCTGATCGCCGTCCAGCCGCTTGACATATTGGAACGAGGATAACCGCTTCTTGCCCACGTCGCCGATCAGGCCGGCCTCCTCGAAGGCCTCGCGGGCGGCGACCTCGTGACCTTTCAGGTTTTTTTCCGGCCAGCCCTTGGGAATGATCCAGCGGCCGGTTTGCCGGGAGGTCACCAGAACGACCAGCAGCTCGCCGTCCCGCACCGCGTAAGGCAGCGCGGCATATTGCCGGAACAGCTTTTCCTTCGGTTGCCCGTCGTCCATGGTATCGCCGATGCGTCCGCGCGCCTGACCCCGTGCCGATCGTCCTTATCCCCGAGCCGTCATCAAACTGCAATAAAATTGTAACATTACGGGACAACACCGATTGCGGATCCGGGTTTCCCGCGGGGTCCTCCGCAAGGGACCGCCGCGGCATCGGTGGTGGCAAAGCGAAGCCCGGCTTCCCATTTGTCGATGGATCGGGACCGCCACGCTTTTTGTCAAGGAGACGACCGGCTATGACCCGTCAGACGGACGCAACGGCAGGGCGGCTCGATTGATCCGCAAACTCGGCTATCTCCTGTCCTTGGCCCGCGAGCGGCATTTCGGCCGGGCGGCGGCGGCCAGCCACGTCTCGCAGCCGACCCTGTCCAACGCCATCCGGCAATTGGAGCAGGAATTGCGCGTTCCCATCGTCGTCCGCGGCCGCGTCTTCCAGGGCTTTACGCCCGAAGGAGAGAAGGTCCTCGAATACGCGCGCCAAATTTTGGCCGATTGCGCCGGCCTGCGCCAGGAATTGGGCGCTTTCGGCCAAGGCTTGAGCGGCATCATCCGGATCGGGGTGATCCCCACCGCGCTGCCGGCCGTGGCCCATCTGGTGACGCCCTTCGCGGCCCGTCATCCGCATGTCCGGCCGCAGATCATCTCTTCGAGTTCCCGCGACATCCAGCGAGGACTGGATGAGTTCGCCTTCGACGCCGCCATCACCTATCTGGACAACGAACCCCTGGTCAATGTCCGCATGGTCGCCCTTTATTCCGAGCAATATTTCCTGCTGACGCAACGCGTCGGCACCTTCTGCGGCCGGCTTTCGGCATCCTGGACCGAGGCGGCCGATATGCCGCTTTGCCTGCTCACCCCCGACATGCAGAACCGCCGCATCGTCGAATCGGCTTTTCGCATGGCCAACGTCACGGTGCGGCCGGCCCTGGAAACCAATTCGATCGTCAATCTCTACACCATGGTCCGCCATGGTCCGTGGTCGAGCGTCGTGCCCAGCCAACTGGTCGCCCTGCTGCCGCCGGGAGACGACTTGCTGGCCCTGCCTTTGACCGGACCGGACATCGCCCATGTGGTCGGCCTGGTCTATGCCGATCGCACCCCGGCCATCCCCAGCGCCTTGGCCCTGGCCAAAACGCTGGCCGAGGACGAGGTTCCGCGCCGCATCGCCGACATGACCCGCCAGGCCCTGCGACAAGCGGGCATCGATAGCCCAGCCCTATTGCCCAATCGGTATTTGACGATCGGGCAAAATCGATAGGCCCCGAAATCCGGCTCGGCGGAACCGTTAGTTATCGTTTGATAGCTCTTTGCTATTGCGGCATGCAAAAATTAAAATTGTAACAGGTCCGCCGCTCTCCAACCTGCCTTAGCAATCCGGTCCGAACCGTAAAGGATCGGCGCCGTCCCAAGCCGGGACGGCGTCTGCCAAAATGGCCGGAGACGGGAGGGTCGATGTCGCGATTTGCCGTTTGGAGCGCCGAGCGGGCGCAGGCCGTCATCGCCGAATATCGCGATGGACCGGGCGCCTTGCTGCCCGCCCTGCACGCCTTGATGGCGGAATTCGGCTATATCGATGCGGCGGCCATTCCCCTGCTGGCCGAAGCGATGACCTTGTCAAAGGCCGACGTGCAGGGCGTCATCAGCTTCTATCACGACTTCCGGACCAGCCCGCCCGGGCGGCATGTGATCAAGCTTTGCCGCGCCGAGGCTTGCCAATCGATGGGTTCGGCCGGCCTGGAGGCCCATGCCAAGGCCCGTCTGGCGGTCGATTGGGGGCAGACCACCGAAAACGGCGAATTCACCCTGGAGCCGGTCTTCTGCCTGGGCAATTGCGCCCTGAGCCCGGCGGTGATGGTCGACGGGGACCTTTACGGCCGGGTCGATCCGCAGCGCTTCGAAGGCATTCTGACGGAAGTGCGCGATGCCGCCTCCGTCGCCTCGGAGCCGACGCCATGACCACCCCGGCCGGTCCGGTCGCCGTCTATGTGCCGCGCGACGCGGCGGCCCTTTCGATGGGCGCCGAGGCCGTCGCCGAGGCCATAAGGCACGAGGCGAGCCGGCGCGGCGCCTCCGTCCGGCTGATCCGCAACGGCTCGCGCGGCTTGCTGTGGCTGGAGCCGCTGGTCGAGGTGGCGACGCCCGAGGGCCGCATCGCCTATGGGCCGGTCGCCGCCGCCGACGTCGCCGGCCTGTTCGACGCCGGCTTCCTGCGGGGCGGCGCCCATCCCCTGGGGCACGGTCCGACCGAGGAGATCGACTATCTGAAACATCAGGAGCGCCTGACCTTCGCCCGCTGCGGCGTCATCGATCCCCTGTCGATCGAGGACTACCGGGCGCATGGCGGCGGGCTCGGCCTGGAAAAAGCGCTGGCCATGGCGCAAGCCGAGGTCATCGCCACCGTCACCGAGTCCGGCCTGCGCGGACGGGGTGGCGCCGGTTTTCCCACCGGCCTCAAATGGAAGACGGTGCTGGAGGCCGAGGCTCCCCAGAAATACGTCTGCTGCAATGCCGACGAGGGCGACAGCGGGACCTTCGCCGATCGCATGATCATGGAAGGCGATCCCTTCCTGCTGATCGAGGGCATGACCATCTGCGCCCTGGCGGTCGGCGCCACCCGCGGTTATGTCTACATCCGGTCCGAATATCCCCATGCCATCGACACCTTCCGCCAGGCCGTCGCCAAGGCCTATGAAGCCGGCTGGCTGGGCGACAGCGTCCACGGCCACGCCAGGACCTTCCATCTCGAGGTGCGGGTCGGCGCCGGCGCCTATATCTGCGGCGAGGAAACCTCGATGCTGGAAAGCCTGGAGGGCAAAAGGGGCGTGGTGCGCGTCAAGCCGCCGGTTCCGGCCCTCGAGGGGCTGTTCGGCCGGCCGACGGCGATCAACAATGTGCTGACGCTGACCTCGGTCCCGGTGATCCTGGCCAGGGGGGCGGCCTTCTATCGCGATTACGGCATGGGCCGATCGCGCGGCACCCAGCCGTTCCAGCTGGCCGGCAACATCCGGCGCGGCGGCCTGGTCGAGAAGGCCTTCGGCATTTCGCTCGCCGACCTGATCTATCGTTTCGGCGGCGGCAGCGCCACCGGCCGGCCGATCCGCGCCGTCCAGGTCGGCGGTCCGCTGGGCGCCTACATTCCCCCCGGCCAGTTCGGCATGGCCAAGGACTACGAGACCTTCGCCGCCCACGGCGCCATGGTCGGCCACGGCGGCATCGTGGCGTTCGACGACAGCGTCGACATGGCCGCCCAGGCCCGCTTCGCCCTCGAATTCTGCGCCGAGGAATCCTGCGGCAAATGCACCCCCTGCCGGATCGGCGCCGTCCGCGGCGTCGAGGTGATGGACCGCATCGTCGGCGGCGTCGATCGCCAGAACAATGTCGCCCTGCTGCGGGATCTCTGCGCGGTGATGGCCGACGGTTCGCTCTGCGCCATGGGCGGGCTGACCCCGCAGCCGGTCCTGAGCGCGCTCCAGCATTTTCCCGAAGACTTCCAGCGGCAACCGGTCGCCCGGGCCGCCGAATGACGGAGAACCACCCATGTCGCTGATCCGCGAAGCCGATTTCGGCACCCCGGCCCGGCCCGGCGAACGCCGGGTGACGCTCGTCATCGACGGACGCACCATCCAGGCCGCCGAAGGCACCTCGGTGATGCGGGCCGCCGCAGAAGCCGGCATCGCCATTCCCAAGCTGTGCGCCACCGACAGCCTGGAGCCCTTCGGTTCCTGCCGGCTGTGCCTGGTCGAGATCGAGGGACGGCGCGGCACGCCGGCCTCCTGCACCACGCCGGTGGCCGAGGGCATGGCGGTGCGGACCCAGTCGGACCGGCTGGCCTCCTTACGCAAGGGGGTGATGGAACTCTATATCTCGGACCATCCGCTGGATTGCCTGACCTGCCCGGCCAACGGCGACTGCGAACTGCAGGACATGGCCGGCGTCGTCGGCCTCCGCGAAGTCCGCTACGGCTTCGAAGGGGCCAGCCATCTCGGCGCCGTCAAGGACCAGAGCAATCCCTATTTCACCTTCGATCCGTCGAAATGCATCGTCTGCTCGCGCTGCGTGCGGGCTTGCGCCGAAACGCAGGGGACCTTCGCGCTGACCATCGACGGCCGCGGCTTCGCCTCCAAGGTGGCGGCCGGCGCCGGCGCCGATTTCATGCATTCCGAATGCGTCTCCTGCGGGGCCTGCGTGCAGGCCTGCCCGACCGCCCCCCTGATGGAAAAATCGGTGATCGCCCACGGCCAGCCGGAGCATTCGGTGGTGACCACCTGCGCCTATTGCGGCGTCGGCTGTTCCTTCAAGGCGGAAATGCAGGGCGACCGCGTCGTCCGCATGGTGCCGCTGAAAAGCGGCGGGGCCAACGAGGGGCATTCCTGCGTCAAGGGGCGTTTCGCCTGGGGTTACGCCACCCACAAGGACCGCATGACCCGGCCGATGATCCGCGAACGGGTCACCGACGCCTGGCGCGAGGTGAGCTGGGACGAGGCCATCGCCTATTCCGCCAGGCGCTTCAAGGAGATCCAGCAGCGTTATGGCCGCGGCTCCATCGGCGGCATCACCTCTTCGCGCTGCACCAACGAAGAGGTCTATGCCGTCCAGAAAATGATCCGCACGGCTTTCGGCAACAACAATGTCGACACCTGCGCCCGGGTCTGCCATTCGCCCACCGGCTACGGCCTCAGCCAAACCTTCGGCACCTCGGCCGGCACCCAGGATTTCAAGAGCGTCGCCAAGGCCGACGCGATTCTGCTGATCGGCGCCAATCCGACCGACGGCCACCCGGTTTTCGCCTCGCGCCTGAAGAAGCGGCTGCGCCAGGGCGCCAAGCTTCTGGTGGCCGACCCGCGCCGCATCGATCTGGTGCGCGGCCCCCATGTGTCGGCCGCCGCCCATCTGCCGCTCAGGCCCGGCACCAATGTGGCGCTGGTCAACGCCCTGGCCCATGTGGTGGTCACCGAAGGTCTGGTCGATCGCGCCTTCGTCGCCGAGCGCTGCGAAACCGCCGATTTCGCCCGCTGGGAGAGCTTCATCGCCGAGCCGCGCCATGCGCCGGAAGCGGTGGAGGCGATCACCGGCGTCCCCGCCGCCGACGTGCGGCTGGCCGCCCGGCTCTACGCCGAGGCGCCGAACGGCGCCATCTATTACGGACTGGGCGTCACCGAGCATAGCCAGGGCTCGACCATGGTGATGGCGATGGCCAATCTGGCCATGGCCACCGGCAATATCGGCCGGGACGGCGTCGGGGTGAATCCCCTGCGTGGCCAGAACAATGTCCAGGGATCCTGCGACATGGGGTCCTTCCCGCATGAATTCCCCGGCTATCGCCACGTCTCCAACGATGCCGTGCGCCAGGTCTTCGAGACCGCCTGGGGCATAAGGCTGGACGCCGAGCCGGGCCTGCGGATTCCCAATATGTTCGACGCCGCCATCGAGGGCAGCTTCAAGGGACTGTTCGTCCACGGCGAGGATATCGCCCAATCGGATCCCAACACCCATCATGTCAGCGCCGCCCTGGAAGCCCTTGAATTCCTTGTCGTTCAAGACCTGTTCCTCAACGAGACGGCATCCTTCGCCCATGTCTTCCTGCCGGGAACCTCCTTCCTCGAGAAGGACGGCACCTTCACCAATGCCGAACGGCGGATCAATCGGGTGCGTCCGGTGATGGCCCCGAAAAGCGGCAAGCAGGAATGGCAGGCGGTGGCCGAATTGGCCACCGCCATGGGCTATCCGATGAGTTGGGAGAACAGCGCCGCCATCATGGACGAGATCGCCCGGGTCACCCCCACCTTCCAAGGCGTCAGCTTCGCCAAGCTGGATCGCCTGGGCAGCGTGCAGTGGCCCTGCAACGAGGCGGCGCCGGACGGCACGCCGATCATGCACGAAAAGGGCTTCGTCCGCGGCAAGGGCCGCTTCATGATCACCGAATTCGTGCCCACCGAAGAGCGGGCCTCGCGTTTCTTCCCGCTGATCCTGACCACCGGGCGCATCTTGAGCCAATACAATGTGGGGGCGCAGACCAGGCGTACCGACAATGTCCAATGGCATCCCGAGGATCTGTTGGAAATCCACCCGCACGACGCGGAGGAACGGGGCATCGGCGACGGCGACAGCGTCTCGCTGGCCAGCCGGGTCGGTGCCACCACGCTGCGCGCCCTTGTCTCGGACCGCATGCCGCAGGGCGTCGTCTATACGACCTTCCATCATCCGATGACCGGCGCCAATGTGGTGACCACCGACTATTCGGACTGGGCGACCAACTGCCCGGAATACAAGGTGACGGCGGTCCAGGTGACGCGCAGCAACCACCCGTCGGATTGGCAGCGCCAGCGCCGGGAAACCGACCCGGAGCGCCGCCGCGTCGCCGCCGTCGACAATGCGGCGGAATAGCCCGATGACGGCCGTTCGCCCGCGAATCCCTGTCCTTCGATTGAGAGAGGGCCCATGCATCGACGAAATCTGATCCGGATGGCCAACCAGGTGGCCCAGTTCTTCGATGTCTATCCCGAGGACCAGGGCTCCGCCGAGGTCGCCAAGCATCTGCGGAATTTCTGGGACCCCCGCATGCGCCGTCAATTGCTGGAATACGCCGGTCAGCCGGAGGACGACATGCATCCCCTGGTGCGCCGGGCGGTGAAGAGCCTGGCCGGGGTGGCGGGCGAGAGATGACGAAAACTTCAAAAAGCCTCAGTGGCACCGGCGTCCCCGCCGGTGTTCCGGCGAAGCCGGAAAGGTCGGTTTTCGCCGCTTCGCGGCGATCACGGGCCGGGACGCCCATGCCACTGAAAAGCAAAAAGAAACATCCGATTCCATAACGACAACAGCTCGGGGAGGAATGCATGTCCGTTGCTATTGCTCATGGCTCAGGCACCCAGGGAACGATGGGATTCCTGGCCAAGGAACGCACCGTTGCGCAGACCGGGTTCAACCGCTGGCTGGTGCCGCCGGCGGCGCTGGCCATTCATCTGTGCATCGGCATGGCCTACGGCTTTTCCGTCTTTTGGCTGCCGCTCTCACGGGCGGTGGGGATCACCGGGCCGGTGGCCTGCCCCAAGGACATGAGCTTCTTCGAAGAGATGGTGGCGACCGGTTGCGACTGGAAAATCTCCATGCTCGGCTGGATGTTCACCCTGTTTTTCGTCGTTCTCGGCTCGTCGGCCGCGCTGTGGGGCGGCTGGCTCGAACGCGTCGGGCCGCGCAAGGCCGGCGTGGTCTCGGCGCTGTGCTGGAGCGGCGGCCTGGTGATCTCGGCCTTCGGCGTCATGGTCCATCAGATCTGGCTGCTTTGGCTGGGATCCGGCATCATCGGCGGCATCGGCCTGGGACTGGGCTATATCTCGCCGGTTTCGACCCTGATCAAATGGTTTCCCGACCGCCGCGGCATGGCCACCGGCATGGCCATCATGGGCTTCGGCGGCGGCGCGATGATCGGCGCGCCCCTGGCCGACATCCTGATGCGATACTTCGCCACGCCGACCTCGGTCGGCGTCTGGCAGACCTTCCTGTGCCTGGCCGCCATTTATTTCGTCTTCATGATGGCCGGCGCCATGGGCTACCGCATCCCCGCCCCCAACTGGAAGCCGGCCGGCTGGCATCCGCCGGCCAATAACGGCGGCAAATCGATGATCACCAACAACCATGTCCATCTCGACGTCGCCTGGAAGACCAGGCAGTTCTGGCTGGTGTGGGGCGTGCTCTGCCTCAATGTGACGGCCGGCATCGGCATCATCGGCATGGCGTCCCCCCTGCTTCAGGAGGTTTTCGGCGGAAAGCTGATCGGCATCGACGCCACCTTCACGCAGCTCACCGCCGCCCAGAAGGGCCAGATCGCCGCCATCGCCGCCGGCTTCACCGGCCTGATCTCGCTGTTCAACATCGGCGGGCGGTTCTTCTGGGCCTCGCTGTCCGACCGCATCGGCCGCAAGGCGACCTATTACACCTTCTTCCTGTTGGGCTTCCTTCTCTACGCCTCCATTCCATGGACGTCGCAAACCGGCAGCCTCGCCCTGTTCGTCGCCTTCTTCTGCATCATCCTGTCGATGTACGGCGGCGGCTTCGCCACCGTGCCGGCCTATCTGGCCGACATGTTCGGCACCCGCATGGTCGGCGCCATCCACGGCCGCCTGCTGACCGCCTGGTCGACCGCCGGCATCCTGGGCCCGGTGCTGGTCAATTACATCCGCGAATATCAGCTCGACCACGGCGTGGCGCGGGCCGAAGCCTACAGCGTCACCATGTACATCCTGGCCGGGCTGCTGCTGCTGGGCGCGCTCTGCAATTTCCTGGTCACGCCGGTGGCCAAGCAGCACCATATGACGCCGGACCAATTGATCGACGAAAAGAAGATGGCCGACGACACCCATCCGCATTTCATCGAGGACAATATCGCCGTGGCCCGTGAAATCCGCCATTCGACCTGGGTGACCCTGGCCTGGCTGGCCATCTGGGTGCCGCTCGGCTGGGGCATCTGGATCACCCTCCAGAAGGCCTTGGTGCTGTTCCGCTAACGACGGCGGATGGCAAAACGGGCGGAAGGCATGACGCGCCTTCCGCCGCGTTTCGGGAAGCCAGAGGATTTTGGCAACACGGACGGACGCGGACAACCGCAGACGGGCACGGATGTAGAAGAAATCTCATCGGTGTCTATCCGTGGTCGTCCGTGTCCGTCCGTGTTGCTCAATATCCTATCGGCACCGCAAGCGACCGCATGAAACGTTCACAGCGACGCCATGTCGATGACGAAACGATAGTGCACGTCGCTTTTCAGCATGCGGTCATAGGCCGTGTTGATCTGCTCGATGGCGATCGTCTCGGTGTCGCAGGTGATGCCTTTTTCGGCGCAGAAATCGAGCATTTCCTGGGTTTCCGCGATGCCGCCGATGGCCGAGCCGACGACGGTGCGGCGTTTCATCAGCAGCGGCACGCTGTGAACCGGGGGCTCCAGCGGCCCCAGCAAGCCCACCAGGATATGGGTCCCGTCGCGTTTCAGCGTCGCCACATAGGGATTGAGGTCATGGGCATTCGGCACCGTGTCCAGGACGATGTCGAAGTGATTGGCCACCGCCTTCATCTGGGCCGGATCGGTCGACAGGATGACCTGATCGGCGCCAAGCCGGCGCGCTTCGGCTTCCTTGCCGGGCGTGCGGGTGAACAAGGCGACTTCGGCGCCCATGGCCTTGGCGAATTTCAAGCCCATGTGGCCGAGGCCGCCGAGACCGACGACGGCGACCTTGGTGCCGGGGCCCACCTTCCAATGACGCAGCGGCGAATAGGTGGTGATGCCGGCGCACAGCAGCGGCGCCGCCGTTTTCGGATCGAGCTTTTCCGGAATCCGCACGACGAATTTGTCGGACACCACGATACGCTCGGAATAGCCGCCGTAAGTCGGCATGCCGTCGCGGCGATCGCGGCCGTTATAGGTCCAGGTGGCGCCCTCGTCGCAATATTGCTCGAGTCCCTCGGCGCAGGACGCACAGTGCTGGCAGGAATCCACCATGCAGCCGACGCCCACCATGTCGCCGACCTTGAAGGTCGTGACCTTGGAGCCGACGCGGCTCACCTTGCCGATGATCTCGTGGCCGGGGACCATCGGAAAAATGCTGCCGCCCCATTCGTCGCGGGCTTGATGGATGTCGGAATGACAGACGCCGCAGTACAAGATATCGATGACCACATCATCTTCGCGCGGGTCGCGGCGGATGAAATCATGCGGTGCCAGCGGGGTGGTCGCGGTCTGCGCCGCATATCCGCGGATATTCAAAGTCATGGCCTTCTCCTATGGGTCATTTGCCATTCGGCTGGCCGATCTGCCAGCGTTGCCGGAGTGTGCGCGCAGCCGGCCCCGAGGCGGTAGCTCGATTCTGCGAGATTATTGCTCGATCCTGCAAACCTCTTCGCCCCCTATCGGAATAAGGGGAGAAAGCAGGTAATCTGGCCCCACTGAACCACAGGCGAATGTCATGCAAACGCAACAGTCCACGACCGTCGTAACCCTGCCCCATCCGCCGCTCGATTGCGGACCCCTGGCCGCCCTTATTGCTCGATTCGCCGAAACGGAGGGTCCCCATCAAAGCGCCATTCCGACGCTGCGTTTCCATCGCATTTCCTTGCCGAACGAACCGACCTATTGCGTTTACGAACCGGCCCTGACCATCGTGGCGCAGGGAACCAAGCAGGTGATCCTGGGATGCGAGACCCTGGAATACGACCCGGCCAACTATCTGGTCACCTCGATCGACCTGCCGGTGGTTTCGCAAGTCGTCCGGGCGACGCCCGGCGTGCCGTTCCTCGGCCTGACCGTCGCCCTCGACGTGCGGCGGATCGCCGATCTGATGAGCGAGCTGCCCCAATCCCCGCCCTCGCCGGCCGGTCGCGGCATGTCGGTCGGCCGTCTGTCGGCCCCCTTGCTCGATGCCGTGTTGCGTCTGGTGCGCCTGCTCGACACGCCCGCCGATATTCCGATCCTGGCGCCGGTGATCGAACGGGAAATCCTCTATCGCCTGTTGACCGGCGACCAGTGCAGCCGTCTTCGGCATATCGCCATGACGGGCAGCCGGACGCATCAGATCGCCCGCGCCATCGCCTGGCTCAAGGTGAATTACGCCCAGCCCCTGCGAATCGGCGAATTGGCGAAGACCGCCCATATGAGCGTCTCCTCGCTGCACCATCATTTCAAGATGATCACCGCCATGAGTCCGCTGCAATATCAAAAGCAGATCCGCCTGCAGGAAGCGCGGCGCCTGATGCTGAGCGAATTCGTCGACGCCGCCTCGGCCGGCCATCGGGTCGGCTACGAGAGCCCGTCGCAGTTCAGCCGGGAATACCGGCGGCTCTACGGGGCGCCGCCGCTCAGGGACATCGCGCAATTGCGCTAGAGCGGTTTGCGACCAAACGGGATCAATCCCTGTACCATCGTCCCGGCGAAAAAGCTTGTGAAGCAAGGGAACGTGGCACCGGCGTCCCTGCCGGTGTCCGCCGCTTGTGCGGCGGAAACGTTCCCGTCAAGATCGATCCCCTCGGCCGCTCTTGCGCTGCCGGCTTCGCCGGCACACCGGCGGGGACGCCGGTGCCACTGGGATTATTTCACAAGCTCGAAAGCGGGGATCCGGGAGTCTCGGAAACGCCCGTGGGGTGCCCCCTGGATT
>JAATGN010000096.1 GCA_015654615.1 Rhodospirillales bacterium | reverse complement strand
TTAGGGTCTGCTCATTTTGCCACAATAATTCCCCACCGGTATAGGCTGATGCGCCACCCGTCAAATTCGTGTGCTTAATCACGCGTGTTTCTAATGACTTGCCGAATAGACAAAGCTCGGCGGCATAGACCACATCGTCTTGTCGCACGACCCAAATCTGTCGTCCGACAATATCCGCCTGCGAAAGAAGCGGTGGCGCTGCAGGAGATGCAATACTCCTATCTGTCGGAAGGGGACCGTCAGCAAGTTCCACCAAGCCATCTTCGATGGTCATTTGTCTAAGTTCATCCTGATTCCGAATCCTATCTTGGACTGGCGGCCGAGCAGGACCGAAATTTACCCGAAAGACATCAAAGGCAACTTTGGAGCTCATTCTGACTTGCAGTCCTCATGAAAACATCGGCATCAAATAGAGCGGTTTGGTGCGATCTTTTCAATAGCCTTAAGGTACCCTGGTGGATCCGAAGTTGATGGAATAGCTGCCTTGCCAGTGACGTCGCGCGACTTCAGCCAAGCTTTCTCGCCAGGGTTGGCGCGTTAAGGTGTGTATAGCGCTTGAGCATGGACAGCGATTTGTGACCGGTAATTGCCGCCACCTCCATCATTTCCAAGCCGCGTTCGAAAAGACGGGAAGTGGCTTCATGCCTGAGATCATGGAAACGCAGTCCCCCGAGCCCAGCGCGGTCACAGCAGCGCCGAAAGCGCATCTTGAAGGCGTGTTCTGATCGATCGGAAACACCAGCCCGCTCAAGTAACGCGGCAGCCCTTCCAATACCTTCTTGGCACGGAGCGAGAGCGGAACTACTCGTTTGTCGCCATTCTTGGTGTCATGTAAGACCGCTACAGGCTTGCGAAGGTCAACGTCGGCCCATTTCAGGCCGAGGATTTCGCCCTGGCGCATGGCGGTCTCAATCGCTAGGCGGACGATCGCCCCCATCCAACGATCGCGGTCGGAATCGCATGCAGCCAGAAGCCAATCCTCTTCGGTTTCACCCTCCCCGTCGGTCGGTTCGAGACGCCGCTCCCTTGCCGGGTCAGCCTTCGGGCGTTTGACCAAGTGGACGGGATTTTCAGGTAAATTGATTCCCCACTCTTTACGACCATGCTCGACGACTGCGTGCCAGGAATTCAACTCTCGGATCACTGTGCCTGCGACACCTGCTGCAAACGGTCATCGCGCCACTCAGCGAAGTCGGTATTCTTGACCTTCGCTGCGGCATGCTGCGCGAAGCGGCACTGCTTCATCTGCTCAAGCCTTTGCCGCTCCTGAGCCGCACCCTTGTAACCGGGCGTCACTTCCTTGAGGTATTTGTTGATCAGCTCGACCAGCGTCGTTTGATGGGCCGCGGTGCGGTCGACAAATTCACCGTCGTCCATCTCGCGTTCGATCTTCCTGGCCCAACGCTCGGCATCGGTCTTGCGATTGAAGGTCTTACTCTGCGACGGATAGCCCCGGCGACGAACCTTGGCCTGATACCCAATGACCTGACCGCGATCGTTCGTACGCTCGAAAATGGTCGCCAGGATACCCCCCTCGCGCAGTCGCGCCAAAGGCAAGTGTCCCTAATTTGTCCCGAAAATTCAAGGAAAGTGGCGTCCCCAACGAGATTCGAACTCGTGTTACCGCCGTGAAAGGGCGGTGTCCTAGGCCTCTAGACGATGGGGACATCGCGGAGGGACCGACTAGATAGCCTTGCCGGCGGGTAAAATCAACGGCTTTCTGCCATGATCGCCAACCAAATGCGCTTTCCCCTCATTGCAGCGAGGCGGCATCCTCGATGAACAGCTGGACGTTGGTGTTGCCCTGCCAATTGTCGATGCGCAAGGTGCCGGCCAGATGCAGGGGCGTGCCGTCGTTGGCCAGCAAGGCATGGCCCAATTCGGAATCGGCGGCGCGAAAGGCGATGGCCTTCAGCCGTCCGCCGCCCCGCCCCGTCACCTGGCAGGAAACATGGCCCTGCCCGACGACGCGGGGCGCCACCACGCGGGCGCCGATGATGGCGAAGCGGGGTTCGGCGTTGCCCGAGCCGAAGGGCCCCAGACGGCGCAGGGTCTCGACCAGATCGAGGGTGGCGCCGCCGGCGTCCAGGGCCCCGTCCAGTTCCAGCACCGGGCGAATCGGCCCCTCCATCTGGGCGGTCAGGCGTTCGGCCAAAAAGCGCCGCAAGTCCTCCAGGCGGTGGCGGGCGACCGAGAAGCCCGCCGCCATGGCGTGCCCGCCGCCCTTGATCAGCAGTCCGGACTGGCGTGCCGCGATGATCGCCGCCCCTAAGTTGAGGCCGGGCACCGAACGACCCGACCCCTTGCCCTCCGCCCCGTCCATGGCGATCACGCAGGCCGGCCGGTTGTAGCGTTCCTTGAGGCGGCCGGCGATGATGCCGATCACCCCGGGATGCCACCCCTCGCCGGCGGCGACGACCAGCGGGCCCTCCTGCGCCGTTCCCTCCACCTGTTCGATGGCGGCCAGCAGCACCTGGGCCTCGATCTCCTGGCGGTCCTTGTTGTGGGCGTCGAGGAACTGGGCCAGGCGGGCCGCCTCG
>JAATGN010000341.1 GCA_015654615.1 Rhodospirillales bacterium | reverse complement strand
GTGACGGCCTCGCAATACTGTCTGCTCGAGGCGGGAAACGTCGTGTCGTGCATCTATCCCGACTACGCCGATTGCGCGCAGGACGCCCAGCGGCGGGGAGGGGCCTGCACCGCCGCGATACCGGCCGCGCCGCCCGGACCGCCGCTGCGTCCCGGCGCCGATCCCTATGAGGTCAAGCGGCCGTGACGGCCCATCCAAGGATGGTCCCCCATGGCCGGACTTGTTCCGGGTTGGTTGGCGGTCGGGATGGCGTTGTTCGCACTCGCAATTCCGAGGCGTTCAGGGCCTTTGCCTCCTGGGCGAAATGCTTGATTTCGCCTCGGGAACGTCCGCTAAGATATGGGCGTCGCCGACCAAGTTCGATAGACGCGCAATGTGGTCGATCAAGCGCTGAAAATGCTGAAGAGACGCTCGCTTGGGCAACTGCTTGATCATTTGTAGCGGGCTATGGCGCTTGCCGACATCGGCCTCCAGAAGCTGATCGAGTTGGTGGTCCTCTGATTCCGACAGGCGGCTCTGAACTATGCTGAAGAGTCTTTGATTGATCAGCGCCCGAATTCTTCTCGCCATGCGGTCATCGCGGCGAAAGATGGGAGTTCGATCTTGTCCTTCACCAACTGTTCTATGGCGGCGTTGATGAGGTCCGCTGGATTATCCTATCCATGGTGCGTACCGCCGCCACCATTGCTTGTGCGGCGATATGGGTTCCTCCTTCCCGAAACGTAGTGACACCCAGCCATTGGCGGATAGCGGTCTGGTACCGAAGGAGAGCTCGGGCTGGATCTCCTCCGGTCTCGCATGGCCGCTCAGCCGGATCGCGTCGCGGATATGCCGCATGATGGGGGCTGGCACGTCGTCAATGGTGGGGACGTATCCGAGTCGCTGGAAGCCCTTGAGGAGCAGTAGAAAACTCAGGCGGCGAGTAGGTTCACGGACTTGCCGGACAGCAAATTCGTCTTGTCTCGGATTGCGCTTGAAGCATGGATATGCGGTGCGTTCGATAGATGGCATGGGTCGGCGATTTTGATCTGGAGTGAAGATCCGCATCGAGTTCCAGGCGGGGTAAGCACCGGCATTGGCGTCAACGCCGATCCAGGGTCATAGCAGACCATTGTTCGAACGATGCTATTGCTTCCTTTCCCGCATCATTTCCAAGTATATGATGTGCATCACCGACTTAAAACTTCCGCTTATGCAGCCGGCACCATCCTGCTACCTTCTATTCAATTTCGGAGGGAAACTTGCGGGCATGGACACTCTTAAATTTCATAGGTCGTTCCTTCTTCTGCTCGGCATCGGCTTTCTGCTTTCGCCTTCCGCTAAGGCACAGCCTTCGGCGACGTCGGAATTGCAGGGCGAGTGGCTCTCCGATGATGGCGGCCGCGCCACGGGCATAAGCATCGGGGAGTGCGACGACCAGGGGCGCTGCAAGGTGAAGACCTTCCAATCCGGCTGGGTCATGCCATCCAGCATGTCCTGTCTGCGCCAGGGCGCGGCGACGCCAGCGGAGACGCCCGGTCAGCTTGACGTTGTCATTCCACCGCCGGCTCCGCAGTTCGAAACGCCTTGCGCCCTCCGCCTGTCGAAGGAAGGCGATCGGTTAGTGTCGCTGCGGATCGACCAGGGCGGAAACACCTGCCAGATGCGGACATGCGAGCCGCTCAAAGCCAATGAGAAAAAGACGTACAAGCTGCTTTCCCGGGAGATATTCCTCGGCCTTCCCGGTGGAAATGGCGGCGAATGCTATGGGATGCCGTCGAAATCAGTCCGCATCCTCTGCACAGACAAGTCTCTGCACGAATTGCTCGCTCCCGTGAAGGACATCCCGTTCGTCGCCACGGGCTGGAGCTGGTTCGTTGATAGCCAATTGTTTGCGAAATGCGATTCGAGAGAAAACACCCGCGGCTGCCTGGACCAGGCCTATCGCGCCAAGATCGCTGTGCTGAAGGAGGAATCCGCAAAGCTTTGGGGCTCCTACGGCGAAGCTGGTGACCAGACGGAGGCCAAGACGCAGCTAGACAAGATGGCGGGGGTCTATAAGAGGCGCTTCAAAAACGGAGACACGTCAGGCGCCACTTACAAATCCGAAGATGTCTTTGAATTCGTCCCGGTCTCCGAGTCCGCCGTCTATTTGAAGATGCATCTCAACTTCTTTAACGGACATGAATGCGGCATCGCCGGCATCGCCGAATATAAGAAAGTCGGCGGATTCGTTTTTCAGGATGACGATGCCGTCCTGGGACGGTGCCTGCTGACGGTCAGTTTGACCGGAGACAAGGTAAACTTCAGTGATCCGACCGGGAGTTGCCAAAAATTCTGCGGCGCCCGTGGCGGCTTTTCAAATGAAGGGTTCGAACTGAGCCGGCGTCGGACCATCCGATACATGCCGGCTATCCTCGGCTCGACGGACTATACCAAGGCAATAGAAGCCTATGAAAAGAGGCATCCGAAGCAACACGGGTAGCGATGCCAGCGTTCCGGGCAATACTTTCCAAGATTGCCCGGCGATGGTGGTTGTCCCCGCGTATGGGAAGTGATAACTGGCGTGCCCAAGATTGGCCGCGTTTTGTCGTCCTCGCTCCCCTTGGGATCAGCGGGGTTCGTCCCGAAGATCCGGAACGAGGCGGCCGAAGCCGCGTTGCGGGAAACCGGCGACCGGGATAATGTCCCGGCCGTCGTTCGGGTCTCGGCCGAGATAGACTTCGTAACGGCTGCCGGTCCGCAGCGATTCTTCGGCGAACGAGGCCGACAGCCAGGAGGCGCTGTTGCGAAAGGCGGGGATGGCCGCTCCCGGACCGTCGCGCACGACATAGACGAGGCCGCCGAAAATATCGGTATGGGCGCCCATCGCATTGTCGACGATGGTGCAGACGCCTTCGGTCTTGAGGCCGAGAATCGCCAGGGGACTGCCGTTGTTGGCAATGCGGACACCGTCCCCCTCGGTGTCGAACTGGCGGGCGAAGACCGGTTCGCGGCCGGCGATCTGCATGCGGCCGCAACAGACGTCCTCCAGGAAGATCCGGCCGCCGGTCGGTTTGCGGTCGAGCAGGGTGACGCCGGCCGAAATCACGTCCCGGATGGTGACATCGCGGGCCCCGGACACCTCGATGGCCAGTTGATCGCCCAGGTAGCTGTTGTCGAAGGCCAGGCGTTCGATCGACACAGGGGGGCCGTCCGAGGCGATTCGGATCATGCCGCCGTCGCGGGAAAAGCCCGGCGGCCGCCGGCCGACCACCTTGAGGGTGGAATTCATTCCGACGATCCTTCGCAGGCTGGCGGGGATCGCGATGCCGTCGCGGATCGCATAGGTTCCGTGCGGCAGATAAAGGACGGCGGCGCCGGAGGACAGAGCCTGGCGCAAGGCGTCGGTGGCATCCTGCTCGGGATCCCCGGTCGCGCCGAACCGGGCCGGGCTGACCCAGGTGTCCGGGGTGGCGGCGGGAACCGGCGGGGGATCGGCCATCGCCGGCCGCCACGCCGGCGGCGGCCGCTGCGTCCATTGGTCGGGGCCGGAAAGCACGCCGCTCGAAGGCTGTCCGGCAAGGACCACCTGGCGCAGCGCGGCGACGCCCTCGTTGCGGATGAAGGCGGCAGGGTCCCGGGCGTCGGAACGGCCGTCATCGATCGCCAGGAAGCTTTCCTTGCCGCCATTGACGATGGCCGGCAGGGGGCCTCTGACCTCGAGATCGCGGATGGCCAGGGCATTCCGGTCGTTGCGGATCGCCATCCGCGTCTGGTCGTAAAGACGGATATGCTCGAAGGTCAGGCCGTATTCCGTCTGCGCCGTGGCGATTCCGATGCCGAATCCCCGCACCGTGAGATTCTGGACGAGGGTCGGACCCGGCCATTTGCGGGTCATCGAAAGGCCGATGGCGCCGCTGCCCGGTTTCGCCTGAAGCGTGACATTGCGGATGGCGCCGATATTGTTGCCGAGGAAATCGATGGCGACGGCCCCCGGATTGCCTTCGCCGACGTCGATGGTCATGTTCTCGATGAAATTCATATAGGCGTCGTTGCCCTCGCCGAGGCCGTCGTAGTCCTTGCCGCCGCTGGTGGCGGTGCCGTCGTGGAGTTTCGAGGTGGTGAAGACCACCGCTTTCGGGTGCTCCGGATCGCCGTAGCCCGGCGCCTGGTCCAAAAGGCGCAGGATGGTCCGCTCCCGCGATTCGCCCAAAAGGATCAGGCCGGATCCGAATTTTCCCGTCTGGTAGCGTTTGACCAGCGGAGCCGAGATGCGATAGACGCCGTCCGGCACATAGACGATGCGGTCCTGCCAGAAGGTGGTGCCGGTGTCTTCGCCGCTGGCGGAAATCGCCCGCAGGAAGGCCGCGGTGTCGTCGTCCTGTCCGTTGCCGCGCGCGCCGAAGGCGCGAACGTCGAGGATGCCGGCGTCTTGCGGAAAGCTTTCGGCCCGAACCACGCCGGCCGAAACCGAGAGCGCGCACAGGAGCAACAGGAGGCGGGGCAGCCGCATGATCGGATCTACTGCGCGGCCAGTTGCAGGGGATGCCGGTCCAGCAGGGCGGCATAGCGGGTTTCATAGGCCTCGACCATGTGATCCAGGGTGAAGCGCCGGGCCAGCGCCTCGGAGCGCGCGGCAAGGCGCGGCAGGGCGTCGGGATCCTGTGCGAGGCGCGCCATGATGGTCGCCAGGGCCTGGGCATCGCCGGGCGGAAACAGGATCCCGGTCTCGTTCGGCTCGACGAATTCCGGAATGCCGCCGATGTCGCTGCCGATCAGGCCGAGACCGTAGGCGGCCGCCTCGACGATGGTCACCGGCGCATTTTCATACCAGAGCGACGGCAGCAGAAGATGCCCGGCCCGCGCCAAGGCCGCGGCCTTGGCGTCCCCGTCGAGGAAGCCCAGGTAGCGGATCCGGTCGTCGGCCGCGGCGGCGGCGCGGACCTGCGCCTCCAGGGGCCCCTTGCCGGCGATCGCCACTTCGATCGGAAGATCCTTCGGCAGCCGGAGCATGGCGTCGAGAACCGTCTGCACGCCTTTTTCGACGGTGAGCCGGGTCAGCATCAGAAAGCGCGAGCGGCTTTCGGCCGGGCGCCGGCTGCGCACCAGATCCCGGTCTTCGGGCAGCGGAATGCCGTTGTGAACCACGGCCTGTCCGGCGGCCCGCAGGCCGGCCCGGTCGTGCATGTCCAGAAGGAACCGCGAGGGACTGGTGAACAGATCGACGTGGCGGGTGGTGCGCAGATGCCATCTGCGGTACAGCCGGCAATGCGCTCTCGGCCGCGAACAGAGCCGCCAGTCGCTGGTCAGCAGGAAGGCGCGCGGACACAGCAAATGATAGTCGTGGGCCGTATGCAGGACGGGAACGCCCGCCTTTTGCGCCCGGGCCCAGATCGCCGCCGAAAAGCCGTCGATCAAATGGCTGTGCAGGACGGTCGGACGAGTCTGGGCGAGAATGTCGCGGAGACGGTCTCCCGCCGCGCTGTTCCAGGCGTCCCGGGCATGCCACAGCCATTTTCGCGGTCCCGGCGTGAGCGAACGCTCGAAGGACCAATAAACGTTGGGCGGGAAAAAGCGGACCACTTCGACGCCGTTGCGGATTTCCGTCGGGTAGGGCTCCATGTCCGGCCCGCAGGTCGACACCACCGTGACGCGATGGCCGCGCCGGACCAGTCCTTCGCACAGATAGGCGACGATGCGCTCGGCGCCGCCCGCCACGATGGGCGGATAGATATTGTTGACCATCATCACATGCATGGTTCGCGCCTCTTGGAGAAGGAAAGTCGGGGAGGTCTCACAACAGACGGGCCAACCATTGCGGAATGTGATTCTGCCGGTCGTGCAGCACGGCGCCGACGATCGGCCGGCCGCACCGCGACAGAACCTGGCGAAGCCTGATCGCCGCCGAGCGGCGGGTCTGCTCGGCCTCGATGACCAGGACGTTCCCGTCGACGTGGCTGGCCAGGATGGCGCCGAGCGGCTCGCTGTCGGCCGGCGGCGCCACCAGGACGACCATGTCGAAATAGGCGCAGAATTCATCGAGATGGGCGCGAATCTCGTCGACCTTGGTGAAGGTGCCGCTCTTGCCGTGCCAACTCCTCAAATCCGCCAGATACATCTCCTGGCCGGTAATCTTGACCAGGTCGTCATGAACCAATATCGGGCGGATGGAGCCGTCTTCGCGGATCGTCGAGATGTGATCCAGCGGCTGGGTCCATTGGGACTGGGTGCAATTCAGCACCAGGAGCTTCTTGCCCAGGATGCTGGCCGACGCCCAGGCCATGTCGAGCGCCACCTCGGCACTGCCGGAGCCCGCCGAGGCGCCGACGAACTGCACGACGACCCCGCGGTCGGAAGAGAGCGCCGAGTTGATCTCGAGATAGAGCTCGATGAGATCGACCACCGCCAGGTCTTCGGGAACGCTCCACTCGGTCTCGCGGATGCCGAAGCCGTGCCGCAGCAGGCCGAGATGGGACGAATCGTTGGGGGCAAAGCTTAACTTGTTCATTCGGCGCCTCC
>JAATGN010000189.1 GCA_015654615.1 Rhodospirillales bacterium | reverse complement strand
TCGCTTGCGCTGACAAGAAAAGGCCGTCATTGCGAGGAGCGAAGCGACGCGGCAATCCAGAGTGCCGGGCTGTCCTGGACTGCTTCGCTGCGCTCGCAGTGACGGCATTTTCACCCAGGAGGGTCGACCTCGGTCGGTGCGGAACGCGCAATGACGAACTCAAAAACAGAGCGGTTGACTTTTAACGGGCCCCAAGATTGTTCGACCGCCCCTCTTCAAGAGTGGTCTTTTCATCGGCCGTCGTCGTCTTTTCTGACCGCCATCGAAGAAACGTCCTCAAATGGGGATATGTGCCATAGGTTTACCTTATCAGGATATGCCCGTCTCAATCTGGCGTCGTGCGCAAAGGCGGGTCGATCATGGCTTCTTTCAACAATCTGAAAATACCCTTCAAGCTTCTTGTCTCATTTGCCGTTCTGGTCCTGATCATGGTGGTCAACGCGAGCATTTCGCTCACCCAGATGTCGGCGATGAACAATGCCGCCGCCGATATCACCACCAATTGGATGCCCAGCGTCTCGACGCTGTATCAGCTCGAGACGGGCCTGTCGGAGCACCGGCGCTGGGAACTGCGGCATCTCATCGCCACCGACCAGGCCGACATCGCCGAGGTCGAGCGGAAGATCGCGTCGGTTCGCGGCAATATCGCCGATCTCCGGAAAAAATACGAAAAGCAGATCTCCTCGCCCGAGGAGCAAACGCTCTACGACAGCCTCGCCAAGCAGCTGACCGAGCTCTATGCCGTCGGCGACAGGCAATTGGCCTTGTCCCGCCAGGGGCAGAAAGACCAGGCGGCGGCGGTCGCCAAGGCGGAGGGCAGCGCCCTTTTCGAGGCGGCGAACGAAACCCTCGGCAGGGATATCGCCCTCAACGTCAAGGGCGCCGACACCGCCAACCGCGTCCAGGAAAGCAGCTACGCCTCGGCCCGCGCGATAATCGCCTCCCTGCTCGGCATCGCCATCGTGCTGACCGTCGTTCTCGGCCTGCTGCTGCGGCATGTGATCGCCCGGCCGATCACCGCCATGACCGACGCCATGAAGCGCCTGGCCGACGGCGACAGGCAGATCGAGATCCCGGCCCGCGGCCGCCGCGACGAAATCGGCCGGATGGCCGAAGCCGTCCAGGTGTTCAAGGACAACGCCATCCGCGCCGACCGGCTGGCCGCCGAACAGGAGGCCGCTCGCGCCGCCCGGGAAACCCATGCCCGCAACATCGAGCAATTGACCAGCCGGTTCGACGGCAAGGTTTCCGGCATGCTGGGCGTCGTCGCCAGCGCCCTGACCCAGTTGGAAGCCACCGCCCAGTCCATGTCGGCCAATTCGCAGCAGACCAGCCGGCAGGCCACCCTGGTGGCGGCGGCGACCGAGGAAGCCTCGGCCAGCGTGCAGACCGTCGCCTCCGCGGCCGAACAGCTTTCGTCCTCGATCGCCGAGATCGCCCGTCAGGTCGCGCAGTCGAATCAGGTCTCGCGCACGGCCTCGGAAGAGGCCAGCCGCACCGACGCGACCGTGCGCGGCCTGGTCGAAAGCTCGGAACATATCGGCGATGTGGTCAAGCTGATCCAGGACATCGCCAGCCAGACCAATCTGCTGGCCCTGAACGCCACCATCGAAGCGGCCAGGGCCGGCGAGGCCGGCAAGGGCTTCGCCGTGGTGGCCAATGAAGTGAAGCATCTGGCCAATCAGACCGGCAGGGCGACCGAGGAAATCGGCACGCAGATCAATGCCGTGCAATTGGCGACGCAGGAGGCGGTTTCGGCGATCGGCGCCATCGTCTCGCGGATCGACGAGATCAACCAGATCGCCACCGCCATCGCCTCGGCCGTCGAGGAACAATCGGCCGCCACCGCCGAGATCGCCCGCAACGTCCAGCAGGCCGCCATGGGAACGCAGGAGGTCTCGTCCAACATCGGCCTGGTCACCCAGGCCGCCTCGGAAACCGGCGCCGCCGCCGGCGAAGTCCTCTCGGCATCGCAGTCGCTGGCGCGGGAAACGACCGATCTCAAGGATACGGTGGCGTCCTTTCTCTCCGGCGTGCGTACGGCCTGAGACCCCGCGCCGCCCCGTCCTGGATGAAAAAGTACCGCCGGCCGCCGAATGAAGGGAAGGATCTCGTCGCCGTGGCGAGATCCCTCGCTCCGCTCGGGATGACAACTATTTTTGTCCCGCCGTTTGCTTCCGATGACCGGCCCCCCTGGCCGGAGCGGGCCTCGAGCGTGGCATTCCTTGACTATTTTTTCTGCGTTCATCCGTGTTCCGTTCATCGATTCCAAGCCGGTCGAACAGCGCCGCAGAGATATGGAAAACGGCGGATCTTCCGGAAGGAATGTCGGCCGATCCAGCGCATCCCCCCTCCTGGATACGCGTGACGGCGCGGAGTCCGATCACGCTTGGAACCAGCTGCCCGACAGAGCCTCCGGCTGTTTTTTCAGTTATCACAGATGAACACCGATGACATTTTGAAGAGAAGCGGCCGAAAGACGGGCAAAAGGACGCGCCGGGGCCCCCTGTGTCATCCTTCGCTTCGTTCGAGGATGACAACTATTTTGCCCGGCCTTGTGCTTCAATGACGTTCCCGCTTGGCGGACGAGGGGCCGACATTGTGCGGCCGCCGGTCATGCGTGGTCCCGGAAAGCCGCCAGCGCCGCCGCCACGCGCGCGATCACCCCCGGCCAATCGCCATGGGACTCCTGGCGGAAAAGCCGCAGGCTGGGATACCAGGGGGTATCCGTCCGTTCCAGCAGCCAGCGCCAATCGGGAACGAAAGGCAACAGCACCCAGGCCGGCCGGCCCAGCGCGCCGGCCAGGTGCACCGGCGAGGAATCCACCGAAATCAGCAGATCGGCGATGGAAAGAATCGCCGCGGTATCCTCGAAATCCCTGATCTCCTCGTCCAGCGATAGGACGTTCATTCCGGCGGGCGGAGTCTTGCCTTGCGCCGCCTTGGGGCCCTTTTGCACGGCCAGGAAGGTGACGCCGGGAAGCGCCAGGGGCGCCAGATCGGCCAGGTTCATGGAACGGTTGCCGTCATTGTGATGGGCCGGCCGCCCGGCCCAGACCAGGCCGACCAGGGGCCGCGGCAAGCCGGCGAGCCGCTTGCGCCATTTGGCCAGGTGCTTGGGCGTCGCGGCGAGATAGGGCATCCGCCCCGGCAGATCGTCGAACGTCAGGCCCATCACCATGGGCAGGGACATCATCTCGCAATGAACGTCGAAAGCGGGAGGAAGCGTGCCCCGCGTCGTGATCTCGTCGAAACCGGGCATCCGTTTGGCCAGCGGCAGTATTTCGGGAGAGATCTCCAGAACGAGACGCGCGCCGCTGCGCTCCTTGGCCCAGGGGACCATGCGGATGAATTGCAGGGTGTCGCCGAAACCCTGCTCGTCATGGATCAGCAGCGTCCGGCCGGCGATCCGCCGCCCGTCCCAGCGCGGACGCTGGACCTTGCGTTCGATGCGCGTGGTATGGGCCAGACTGTAGCGCCAGTGGTATTCCCGCCAGCCACGGTCGAATTCGCCGAGCAGCAGCAGGGTTTCGGACAGATCGAAACGGCCGGACAGATCGCCGGGCACCGCATTCACCAGCATTTCCTGGATGACCCGGGTCTCGGCGATGCGCCCTTGCGGCTTGATCGTCTGGCAGAGCAGCCGCCACAAGGGAATCGGGCCGGCCCCCGAAGCGAGGTGCGGACGAATCAGCGCTTCGGCTTCCACGAACCGCCCCTCCATCATCAGGGCGCGCAGCTGCCGCTCGAGGACGGGGACGTCGATCATGCCGCCGCCTCGATGCCGAGCGCCGTCAGCAGCGGCCGCAAATAGGCGGCATGCGCCTTCCAACGGCCGGCCGACGTCTTATAGATGGGCTGGCGCACCTGATGGAGGCTGGCGGTGCGCACCGGACGCACCGTCTCGTGGAATCTCAGGCAGGCATCGTTCCAGGGCAGGCCGAGGAAATCCACCAGGCGCCGGGCCTGGCCTTCCAGATCGTCCACCACCGCCTCGTAATCGACGTCGAGGAAACGGTTCCCGGGCAACAGCTGGCGCCAGTGGGCCGCGAGGGACTGATAATCGCGGTGGAAGCGGCCCAGTTCCGCCAGATCGTAGGCGAAGGCCTGCTCGGCGTTGAACAGTTTGCTGTAGCAGGACAGGCAGGTGTCCACCGGATCGCGGCGGCAATGGATGATGCGGGCATTGGGCAGGGCCAGACGGATCAGGCCCGCATGCAGAAAATTGGCCGGCATCTTGTCCACCACGTGGCGCCGGCCCCGGCTCAGCGGCCTCACGCGGGCCAGATAGGCCTCTCCCAGCCGGGTCAGATCGTCGGGGGAAAGCCGTTCGAGGCTGCCGGGATAACCGTCCAGCCGGCCGACCAGGGTCTGCAGGGCGGACAATTCCCCTGCCCCGTGGACCTGGGGATGGGAGGCGAGGATCTGTTCCACCAGCGTCGTGCCGGAACGGGGCATGCCGAGCACGAAGACCGGCATGTCCGACCCGCTGCCGGCGCCCTCGAACCGCTTGAGAAGGGCCGGGGTGAAGACCTGGGCGATCGTCCCCATCCAGCGGCTGGTGGCTTCGGCGTCGAACGCGAAGGTCGAGCGCTTCAGGCGGTTGCCCTCTCCCATATGGTAAAAGGCGCGCTCCGCATCGCCGATGTCCAGATAGGCCTTGCCCAGGGCGAAATGCAGCGCCAAGCGGTCCTGGAAATTTTCGGTCCGCCGGGGCCCTTCCAGCAAAGCCTCCATCCGGGCGATATCGGGGTCGCCGGCGGCGAATTTCTTGAGATCGCTCCGGTTGCACCAGGCCGAAACGCAGGAGGGATTGGTTTCCAGAATCCGGTCGAAAATCGCCGCCGCCTCCTTGCTCCGGCCGGCTTCGAGCAACAGAACCGCGTGATTGACGAAGGCGCCTTCCGCCACGGTTCCCGGCAGTTTCTCCGCTTTTTCAAAAGAGGCCAGGGCTTCGTCGAACAGCCCCGAATCCTGCTGGACCTCGCCCAGGACGTTGTGAGCGTCCGCGCTGTGCGGCGCCGCCATCACGGCGCGTTTGGCCGCATCCAGCGCCTCCTCCAACCGGTCGCAACGCCGCAGAAGCTTGGCCCGCGCCGCCAGGACGCCCGGATGCCCCGATGCGAAGGCCAGGACGGCGTCCAGCCAGCGCAGGGCCTCGGCAAGACGCTGCCGCGCGGTCTCGATCCCGGCGAGGTTGATATAGGCGTCCGTCAGCCGGGGATTGAGCTCGATGGCCAGCCGCGCCTCTTTCGCCGCCGCCTCGAAATCGCCCTGGTCGTTCAGCAGATGGGCGAGATTGCTGTGCGCCTCGGCATAGTCGGGACGCAGGGCCAGGGCCTTGCCGTAGTGGAATCCGGCCTTGTCCAGCCGGCCCAGGCGCTTGAAGGTATTGGCCAGATTGTTGTGGGCTTCCGCGCCGTCCGGCTGCGCCGCCACGACCCGTTCCAGGCAGAACGCGCTTTCCTCCAGCTTTCCGGCTTCCTGCAGGATGATGCCCAGATTGTTCCACGCCGCGACCAGGGCCGGATTCAGCGCGGTGGCGCGCCGTCCCGCCTCTTCGCCTTCCTCCAGCAAGCCTTTCTGCCGGCACATTTCCGCCAGGTTGCTGAAATATAGGGCGGGCGCCCGCGGCGCGCGGCAGGCCTGGCGCAGATGCTGAAGCCCCAGATCCGGATTGCCGAAGGCATGGGCGATGATCCCCAGCAGATGGAGCGCGTCGGCCTGGCCGGGCCAGGCGGCAAGAACGCGCTGGCAGAACAGTTCGGCCTGATCCGCCTGTCCGGCGTTCCAATGGGCATGGGCGCGGGCCATGGCCTCCTCGAGGCTCAAATCCTGGGAAGGGGCGGAGGAAGGAGGCTTGCGGACCATGGACCATCCTATCGGGACGAAGACGTCGAGGCGTCCGCCGATCCCTCCCGACGCATGGGATGTTCGCCGACGCCCTGTTCGGAAATATCATAATGCATGATCGGGGTCTCGCCTTTCATGAACTTATCCGGGACGGCCATGGCGTCGCATCCCTCGCCTCGATGATCGAAACGCACATGCAGGAGAGACCGGAAGCGCGCGGAGCTTTTGAACCGCCGCGGCACCAAGGCCTGTCGTCAGTTGCCCACAAAGAGCAAATTGTTCGCTTTTTATTATCGTCATCCCTGCGAAAGAGGCTGTGAGTTTTTGGCGCAGAGTCACCGGTGATTGGGCCCCTCTCCCGCTTGGCGGGAGAGGGGCAAAAATTCACAATCCTCGAAAGCGGGGATGACGGGAAAATCAACGGAACAGCCCAACTGACGACAGGCTCTAGCGCTTCCTGAAATATCGGGCTTGTGGAGTGTGAACGGAAAAGTGGCACCGGCGGTCCCTGCCGGTGCCTGATGCGGTTATTCCGTCCCAGGCCTTTGGTGCCTTGCTGGCCGTCCGATCGCAAGTCGCCCTAGAATCCCCAGATGACTTTGACGACGCCGGCGTGGCTTTGGTATTGGTGGCGTGCCTCGCCATTGTATTCGATGCGGAACGACAGGGCGTCGTTGCTGTTGAGCGCTGCCGCCGCACCGAAGCGGATGCCGTCGGCGACGGGGCGCGAGGTGGGGAAGCCGGAGGGGCCACCGCTGTCGCCGGGTGTCAAGCTGGTCGTGATGATGGCCCCCTTGGTATAGTCGTGCGCCCAGGCCGCCCGCACCTCCGGTCTCACGGTGCCGAACCCGGTGGGAACCGTCCACGACAGCTTGGCGCCCAAATCCTGGGACAGGCTGTTGACCCCATGGCGGGCGACCGCCTGATCGTCGCTCCCCGCCCCGTTCTCCTGATAGGAGCCGCTGACCGACCGCAGCCAGCGCAGCCCGGCCAGCGGCGTCACCGTCGTCGGGCCGACCGGGATGTCGTAGCCGAAGGTCGCCGTGGCCAGATACTGCTGCCCGTCATAGTCGGCCGCCGCCGTCGCACCTATGAGGGGAACAGCCCGCTTCTGGTTGAACTGGTTCCAGCCGACCCCCAACTGGCCGTCCACGAAGGCCCGGTCCAGACGGTAGGTGCCGTAGAAGGTAAGCTGATAGCTGTCGAGGATCGAGGACGATCCCCGCGAGCCGTCGAGACCGTCCGACCAGGCCCGCACCCAGCTCAGCGCCACGCCGCCCATGACGTCAGGCGTGAACAGGTGATCCAGGCCGGTCGCCAGGCCGAAATTGGTCAGATTGTAGCCGTCGGCTTGGGCATTGCTGTCGCGCCGCGACCCGCCGCCCAGGACCTGCCCCCACAGCGCCGAAGCATGCGCCTCGGAGCCGGCCGCCGCGCCGGTCGCCGGGTCGTAGGCCATCGCCGTCTGCTGGTGCTGTTCGACCGCCCCCAGCACGGCGGTCGCCGCATTGCTGCTCATCTGCGCCGCCGGCGCGTTCTGCGTCGGCGCCAGCTGCTTGATCGCCGCCCCCTGCTGGTCCGCCGGCAAAGCATCGATGAGCGGCAGGATGGTCGCCTGAAAAGCCAGCGCTGCCGGCGAGGTCCCGGCGGCGATCCTGTCGAGCACCTTGCCCATCGGAGCGGCGGCGCCGCCGGCCACCGCGCCCTTGGCCGCGTAAGTGATGGGGGGGATCGTACTTCCGCCTCCGCTGCTGCCGCTGTTATCGCCGCCGCTGCCACCGCAACCACCGGTGTCACCACCACCGGTATCGCCGCCGCTGTCGCCGGCGACCAGGCCCACCACCAGAGTCTGATTGACC
>JAATGN010000312.1 GCA_015654615.1 Rhodospirillales bacterium | reverse complement strand
TTGGAATCGATAAACGGAACACGGATGAACGCAGATTCCCACAGATGAACACAGAAAAATACTCTAGAGCGCTTTGCGATCAAACTGGATCAATCTGTACCGTCATTCCCGCGAAAGAGGCTGTGAAAAAATCAGTGGCGCCGGCCTCCGTGCCGGCGTTTCGGCGAAGCCGAAGAATGAGCATTTCCGCCGCTTTGCGGCGGAGGCGGGCACGGAGGCCCGCCTCACCGGGTCAAGCCCGGTGATGACGAATGATGGGTGTGCATCCCCAGGATTCCCGCTGATCCAAGGGAATGACGAGAAGATCAATGATCCAGCCTGATCGCGAATCGCCCCCTTATTGATTGAAAAGAGGGGGCTGCCGCCCCCTCTCGCCCGGCCCGGTGCCCGCGATCAATCAGACCCAGTGGCCCAGTAGGGGGGCACTCCGTAATAGTCGTGCACCTCGGTTTCCCAGGCAGGATCGGCCTCGTCGACGTAGACAGGCGCGCCGTGCAGTTGCTCGTCCGTCAGATTGAGTTCATAAGCGTCGAGATTGACGTTGTAGGTCAGGATGTTCCAGGGCAAGGCGTAATAATTTTCGCCCAAGCCCAGGAATCCGCCGAACGTCAGGACCGCATAGGCGACCTTTCCACTGCGTTTCTCGATCATGATACGGTCGATGACGCCGATTTTGTCCCCGTTGCTGCGGCATACTGCGGTGCCTTCGACTTTGTCGCCGGCGATCAGACGGTGCGTTTCATCGGCTTTCAGAGCGTTCGCCTGTGTATCAGCCATCGTTTGTCTCCCGTTCTTGTGGCCCCACGGAAGAGAAACCCGGACCGTCCTGGACAGGTTCCATGGAAAGCCTCCCTCGGGTCAGGGAACCGTTGCCGCTCCGACGATGTTCGCCAGGCGGACGGGTTCCTCCGCGGGACCGGACGAGGAGATCAGGAAACGTGGTGTTTGAGGACGATCGGACGCGCGTTCTGACCGAAAAAAAGAGCCTGGCTAATGGCGGCCTTGACCGTGTCGGCCTTGAATGGTTTCGCGATCAGGAACGCCGGCTCCGCGGTCGTGCCGGTCAGAAGCTGCTCGGGATAGGCGGTGATGAAAATCACCGGAATTGAAACGCTTTTCAAAATGTCGTTGGTCGCATTCAATCCGGAACTGCCGTCGGCCAGTTGGATATCGGCCAGAACCAGCCCGGGCTTTTGGGTCTCGACCAGATGAAGCGCTTCGGCGTGAGTCCGGGCGATCCCGATCAAGGAATGGCCCATGTCGAGGACCAAGGCCTCGAGATCCATCGCAATGACCGGCTCGTCTTCGACGATGAGCACGTCGGTGGCGATCTGCTGGGCGATTTCACGGCCGGCCACGTCGAGAAGCGTGCCGACCTCCTCGACGGAGCAATCGAGGGCGATCGCGATCTGCTCTTGCGTGAAGTCTTCGACCGCGCGCAGGAGAAAAGCGACGCGCGGCCGCGGCGTGAGGGCTTCGAGGTTGCGGGTCGCGGAGCGTTCGACAACCGAACACGGCCCGGTCTCGGTAAAACCGTGAAGGGCCACGGAATTCCAAACCTTCAGAAAGACGCGATAAAGCGCCACCCTCGGCGGAAGCGAACGGTCGAAGATGTCCGAAGCCGCCAGAATGGCCTCCAGGGTCGCGGCCGCGTAGGCGTCGCCCGCTTTCTGAGTCCCCGTCAAGGAACGAGCGAACCGGCGGAGATAGGGCAGTTCGGGTCCGAGGATTTGTGAGAACGGCATGCGACCCCTCAATCAGACAGCGGTTAACGTCGGCGACCATATGATACCGCTTCAGCAGGTATATGAT
The DNA here is from genome assembly GCA_015654615.1 of Rhodospirillales bacterium. GTDB lineage: Bacteria > Pseudomonadota > Alphaproteobacteria > Rhodospirillales > Magnetospirillaceae > Telmatospirillum. The sequence continues at coordinate 18,705 of JAATGN010000312.1, read as the reverse complement.
ACTGCTTTGGAAAGAGAACAAATCCCTTTTTTTTCATGGAACCGGCCGGCCTGTCGGGGGGTTATTCTCTGTTACGGTTGTCGTTCGCCCGCGCCGCCCCCTCCCCCGGCCGGCGGCTCCCGAAACGAAAATGGTGGCGATTTTGGAAGGAACAGGGGTCCCGGCGCGCGCGCTCCGTTCGAAGCGGCAGGGATCAGACCGAAGGGCTGATGTCCGACAGCATGGCGATGGCGTCGGCCACCACGAAAGGTTTCAGCAGGACCGGGCGGCCCTGGTAGACGTCCCTGATGTCGGATAGCCCGTACCCCGTCATCAGGATGAAGGGGATGGCACGGGCCGCCAGAATGTCCACCACGGGATAGGCTTCGACATGACGGAGGTTGACATCGATGAGGGCGATGTCGATCGTCGCGGCGTTCGCCAGGTCGAGAGCGGCATCCAGGCTATAGGCCGGCCCGACGACATGGCACCCCGCTTCGAGCAGGCCGTCCTCGATCATCATGCAGATCGACGCCTCGTCTTCGACGAGAAGGACATGCGTGCCGGAGAGGTTCGTATTCCGCTTATCGGGCTCATGCGCCATGTTATGACTGTCTCCGACGTGACGGACGATGATTTCAATAATGGTGCAGCGTGGTCCGGCGTACAGCTTCCGCGGACCGAGAGCCAGAGGAAAGATCCCGGTCCGCGGCCGCTGACGGCTAGTGGATTGGCTCATTCAGAAGGTTCACCGTCCCCCCTCCCCATCAAGGGGAGGGGAGAAACCGCGGCTCCCTCCCCCTCTTGTGAGGAGGGCTGGGGCGGGGGGATGATGACTCTCCTGTTTGCGTCAATGCATTAGCTCATCGAGGACAATGTCCGGCGCAACGGTTCGGCGTCGCGTTTGGCCGGTACGTTGCCGCGGGTGATCTGGGCCGGAGAGACGGGACTTCCGTAGAAGGCCTCGTTGTCGCTGTCGCGCGGCTTGATGATCGAGCCGTTGAGCGTCAGGCCGGCGTAGGCCCCCGACGACGAAGACCACACGACGATGTCGGCGTTGAAATTGCTGGTTGTCGCCGCTTCGGCCGAGGCCCCCAGCGTGACGACGGCGAGGCCGGCCTCCGCTCCGATCTTGAACTCGTCCTCCATGAAGGCCTGCCGGGCCTTGTCGCTCAGGGCGATCAGGACCAGTTCGGATTGCTGGGCGCCGATCTGGAGGCCGAAGGAAGCGGAAGCCATCGTATAGAACGCCGGATAGCTCCATCCTCCGTTCGCCGTGCGGGTCAGCAACACGCCGGTTCCGCCTTCGCCGCCGACGAAAAAACCACCCTTGAAGAGCGCGGGAACGATCAGTACGGCCTTGGCCCGCTTCAGAAGATCCTGGGCGTTGCCGAATTCCTTGTCCCGTTTCACGTCGTCGAGCGTGATCCGAGCCTGGTCGATCAGATTTTGCTGGTCCGATGCGGCGTGCGCGGTTCCGGCAGTCAAGAGAAGAAGCGCCACGACGGCGCCCAACCGTGAACGATTGACTCTCATGATACGTTCTCCTTATCTATTTCGACTTATCTCCGCGAGGCATATCGATCCTCCGACATCATTTCGATATGAATAGAACCGGCCGAACCCTCGCGGGGTTCCCTTTCCGCTTCATCTCATTGCGACCGAAGCCGAAAATAAGGGAAGGTCGGTGGCGCCGGCCTTGAGTGCCGGCGGAAAAGACTCCGCCGCGCGGCGGCGGACACCGGCAGGGACGCCGGTGCCACTTTTCCTTATTCCTCCAGGGAAGAGCGGCCATCGGATTGCCGCGCCTTGGCACCGCTTTGACGGACCTGAAAACAGAGCGGTTGACTTTTAACCGACCTTAAGCGTCGTCGGGATCCGGCAATGACAAATTCGGGATCTGGATGGTCACCAGGGTCCCCGAGCCCGATTCCGAGGCGATGACGAGCCTGGCGTCGATCTGGGCGCTCATGGCGCCGATGATGGTCGAGCCAAGCTCTCGATCCGTCACATCCAACGGCGACTCGCCGCCATCGTCCTCGATGGTCACGGTCAGAACATTTTCCGCGTGATTCGCATCGACGGTCACCAAGCCGGAATATCCCGGCCGATAGGCGTAGCGTAAGGCCTTGGTGATCAATTCGGTGACGAGCAGCCCAAGCGGAATCGCCCGTTCCGCATCCAGGTAAAGCGCGCCGGCATATCGGCACTTTACGTCGACGGTCGGGCTGAGATTGCCAAGGCGCGCGCAGATGTCGCGCAGGACGTGACCGAAGGCGACGGTGCGAAAATCCTTGCTCCGCTGCAACGCCAGATGAACCTCCGCCACGGAATTGACCCGCGCTATCGCGGCATCGAGGGCCTTGACCATTTCCGGATCCGTCGCGCGGCGCTGCTGCATCTGCAACAGACTGCCGACGATCTGCAGCGAATTCTTGATGCGGTGATCCGCTTCCCGGAACAGGAGTTCCCGGGCGTTGAGCGCGTCGCGCAGTTCGGTGTCTATTCTGCGCTGATCGGTGACGTCCTCGCCCGCCGCGACGATCATCCGGCGTTTCGCCGCGCGCCGGATCGCCACGAGACGCCATGAAATCAACCGTTCGGTTCCATCCCGGCGCAGCACCTTCGTTTCGCAGACTCCGCACCCGCAGGGCGAGCGGGCCTGTTCCAGGGCGGCCCCGAAGACGGCTTTCTGGTCAGACGGGATGATCCGGTCGAACCAGGGGCGACCGACGAGTTCCGTCGCGTCGTCGTACCCGAGAAGCTCGAGGCCGCGATGATTGATTTCGCGCAGCACGTCGCTGCTCTCGATGATCACCAGCATGGTCCCGGCGACGTCGAAATATGCTTTCGTCCAGTCGCGTTCCCGGCGGAGCGCTCGCGTCGACCAGACAATCGAGCCGGAAGCGCACAATAACAAAAGGATATTGACGACATCGGACGTCTGCATCGGCCAAAATTGGTATCGGGAAGACAACCAAAGATATTCTCCGGCGATGACTCCGACCGCCAATGCAAAAATAGCGGGAACGGTTCCACAAAATACACCAGACAGCACCATCGCTGGAAACAATGTAATAAATGGAGCAACATTAGGAACAAACTGACCAATAATATCTCTCACAATTATCGCGATAACCATCATTACGACAGCACACGTTGTGGGGACAAGATAATTCATATAAGAAAATCTCAACTTTTTCATAAACCAGTATTTTCCTATTCGGGATTTTTCCCAAAATCCTAAATTCGGGATGGGATCAGGTTGTTCAAACAGGTGACGACGGGGGTATGGCATTTGAAATCCGGCCATGATCTCCGATCGATGCATGAAGTAGGCTTGATTAGGCGGTGTCCGGTCAAGGCTCGGAAGGCCTCCGAATGCATCCTTTTTATCGATTCCCGTGTTTCATTGTTTTTGGGACTGCCCAGGACCGTTGAAACATGACGCCAAAGCGTTTTTCCGGACGTATCGCATGGATTTTCGGCGTCATTGCAGCTTTGGCCGCCCTCGTTCTCCTTTGGGACTGGAACTGGTTTCGTCCCTTCGTCGAAATCGCGGCGTCCGACGCCTTGGGCCGGCCGGTCTCGATCGGTCATTTCGACATCGAACTGCGCCCCGACCTGCGCATCGTCACCGACGACGTCACGATCGCCAATCCGACCGGCTTTCCCGATGAAGATCGCTTCGCCTCGATCCGGCGGTTGTCGATACGCCTCGAGCTCCGGCCCCTCCTTCACCGGCGGATCCATATTCCTGAAATTGCCGTCGATACCCCGCATTTCGATTTGATCCGGACCGTACCCGGCAAGGCGAATTGGCGATTTGACGCCGGAACGGATTCGTCGGGCGATTACGCGCTCGATCTCGGAACGCTGAAAATCGTCGACGGCACCGCGCACATCGGCGACGCCGTGACGAAATCGGATTTCAACCTGTCGATCCGCACCCTGCCCGGCGACGGCGAAAAGGAACCGCGCCTCGATATCGCCGCCAGGGGAACCTATGCCGACCAGCCCATCACCGGCCATTTCACCGGCGGATCGATCCTGACGCTGCGCGATGCGCAAAAGCCCTATCCCGTCGACCTTTGGTTCGCCAACGGCAATACGCGGATCGCCTTGAAAGGCAGCGTCGAGCGGCCGCTCGAATTGGCGGGGGCCCATCTGGACCTGACGCTGCAGGGCGACGACCTGTCCAGACTGTACCCGTTGACCGCCATTCCCTTTCCGCCGAGCCCGCCCTACCGGCTGACCGGCGGCCTCGACTATGTGGCCGACCATATCCGTTTCCGGAATTTCGCGGGAACGGTGGGCAGCAGCGATCTCAGCGGCAGCCTCGAGGTCGATCCCAAGCCGGAACGGCCGATGATTTCGGCGAATTTGACATCCAATCGGATCATCCTGGCCGATCTGGCGGGGTTCATCGGCTCGACGCCGGGAAAAGCCGACGCGGCCAACGATACCCCGGAACAAAAACGAGCCCGCACCGCCCAGGACGCCAGCCCCAGGCTCATCCCCGACACCCCGGTCAGCCTGCCCAAGCTGCGCTCCGCCGACATGGACATCACCTTTCGCGGAAAACGCATCGAAAGCCAATGGACGCCGCTCGACAACATCACGGCCAGACTGACGCTCGACAACGGCACCCTTCTGCTTCATCCGCTCACCTTCGGCGTCGGCCAAGGCCAGATCGTCGGCGACATCAAGCTCGACGGCCGGCAAAATTCGGTTCGCATGATGGCCGACGTGGATTTTCGGAGGATCGACCTTCATCGCATCATGGCGGCGACCAAGGCCTTCGAGGGCACCGGCACCATTGGCGGCCATGCGAAGATCGACACGACCGGCAATTCCCTGGCGCAAATGCTGGCTCAGGGCGATGGGGACTTCAAGCTCTTCATGGCGGGCGGGGACATGAGCGCCCTCCTGGTCGATCTGGCCGGGCTCGATTTCGGCTCCTCCCTGCTCTCGATGCTCGGCTTGCCGAACCGCACCGATATCCGATGCATGATCTTCGATTCCGAGCTCGCCGCGGGCGTCCTCAAGACGCGCACCTTCCTGGTCGACACCACCGAGGCAAATGTGATCGGCACGGGCTCGATCGATCTGCGCAAGGAACAGATCGCCTATCAGATCACCACCGATCCCAAGCATTTCACCATCGGCTCGATCCCGGCGCCGATCGACGTCAAGGGAGCGATAAAAAATCCGTCGATCGGGCCGGACGCGGCCAATGTGGGAACGCGCGTCGCCGCGGCGTCCGTCCTCGGCGTTCTCCTGACCCCGCTTGGCGCGCTGTTGCCGACCATTCAGCTCGGTCTCGGCGACGACAACGACTGCCGCGCCCTCGTTTCCGAGATCAGGCAGCGGACAGCCAAATCGGCGAAGTGACGCCGGGCCCGTCGGCGCCAGCGGAACATGCAACGAGTTCAGCCGAAAATTGTTGATGGGTTGTGGGCGCGATCAGGCTTCGCCTGTTTGCGTCATGGTCAACCGAGAGCGTCGCCATGACAGTCACCGTCGACGAAAAATGTCTTTCCCGGGAAAGCGAAGGGGCCTGCCGCTCCCCAGCGAAAACACCGCTGGAGATTTTGGCGGAAGGCCGCAACTGCTGGAGAATTGCCGAAGCGGCGCGAGCCGCTCTCGTGACGAATGCCGACTATTTCCGCTTGCTGGCCCAAAGCCTGAAACGGGCGCGGCGCAAGATCATGCTCATCGGCTGGCACCTGGATGCCTCCCTGCGGCTCGACCCTCGCAGCGAAGGCCCGGAAGGCCGACCGTTGAAGGAATTCCTGGCGGCGCTTCTCGACGAACGGCCGGACCTCGACATCCGTTTCCTTCTGTGGGACCGCACCATTTTTTACGGCGGAAACCGGCTGTCCGCCTCGGCGCTGGCCGAATTGGGGGCGCGGTATCCGGGCTTTCGCCATCATTTTGCGCCGGCGCCCTTCGTCAGTTCCCACCATGCCAAGCTCGTCGTCATCGACGACGGCCTCGCCTTCATCGGCGGCATCGATTTGGCGGGGGACCGCTGGGACCCGGCCGATCATCCGATTTCCCAGCCCGAGCGGATCACGCCGACGGGCGAAATCTACGGCCCGATCCACGACCTTCAAATGCTGGTGACCGGCCCGGCGGCGAAAGCGCTGGCCGACCATGCCGCCTTGCGCTGGACGGCGGCGACCGGCGAAAGCCCGCCGAGGGTCGAATCGCCGTGTTCGGCCTGGCCGATGGACCTGGAGGCGGACTTCGTCGCTATGCCGGCCGGAATCGCCCGGACCGAGCCGGAAAATCCGCACGGCCCGGTCCGGGAGGTCGAAGCCCTCAACCACGACGCCCTCGCCAGCGCGCGGCACTCCATTTATCTGGAAGCGCAATATCTGACCGCCGAGGCGATCGGCGACAGCCTGATTCGCCGGCTGGAGGAAGCGAACGGACCCGAGATCGTCATCGTCGTCACCCAGACCTCCCACGGATATCTCGAACAATTCGCCATGGGCAACAATCGGGACCGCCTGCTCCGCCGATTGCGGGCGGCCGATCGGTGGAGACGCCTGCGGGTCTATTATCCGACGGCCTGCGACGGGACCAACCGGGCCGAGGTCAAGGTCCATTCGAAACTGATGGTCATCGACGACCGTCTGATCCGCGTCGGTTCCTCGAATCTCAACAATCGCTCGATGGCGGTCGACACGGAGTGCGACCTGGTCTTCGAGGCGGCGAATCCGACGCATCGCGAACGGATCCGCGCCATTCGCGACCGGCTGATCGCCGGGCAATTGCACTTGCCGGCCGATGTGGTCACCGCGACGCTCCGCCGCAACCCGTCCCTCATCGCCGCCATGACCAGCCTCAACGCGGCGGGTTACCTCCAGCCATTGGAGGCTCCCCGGGACGAGGGACCGAGCGAGCCGATTCCCGGCACGGCGCTCCTCGATCCGAGCGAGCCGCTGACGCTTGGCCGTCTATGGTCCGAGATCGGCCTTGGCGGGATGAATCCTTTGGCGGAATTCGGTTCCGGCCAGCAGCAGACAGCCGAGGACGAGGGGGATTAGGAAATAGACGATGCGAAAGGCGATCAGCGGACCGATCGCATCGACCCCGGGAAGCAGCGCGACGATGACGGCCTCCATGACCCCGAGTCCGCCGGGCACATGGGTCATGAGCGACGCCACATTGGCGAGGACGAAGGCCGTGGCGACGATCTGATAATCGACCGGGGCCACGGCCGAAAGCATCCAATAGAGCGCCGCGGCGACGAAAATGTAATTGAGGAGGCCGAGACCGATCTGCGCCGCGGCAATTCGCCCGGACGGCAGTCGGAAGGTCCAGCGGGAAATCTTCAGCTCGGCGCGGACGGTGGCGGCCAGCCCCCAGAAAGCCACCGGAAATGCCAGGCAGAGTCCTCCGATGGCGAAGATCGCCATCTGCCCCAGATGCAGCAAATGCGCGCTCAGGGACGGCCGGGCCAGCAAGGCGATCCCGGTGAGCGACGCCTCGCCGAGCGCCACGGTGAGCGCCGACGACAGGATGACCGAGGCGACCTGGCGGGCGTCGAGCTGGGCCTCCGCGTAATAACGGTAACGGATGGCGCCGCTGCTGAAAGGCGCGAAGCCGACCGTATGGCCGATCGACAAGCTGAGAAAGGAGGCGAGAGCCACCCGACGATAGGGAACCCGGCCGCCGGCATAGGCCACCCCCAACCAGTCGAAGCCGGTCAGGGTCAGATAGCTCGCCACGGTGCAAAGCGCCGATCCGGCGAATTCCCACGGTCCGATCCGGCTCAGCGAGGCGGCGATTCGGGCCCAGGTAAATTGCTGGAGCAGGTGAAAGACGATGAACAGCGCGACGATCATCAGCAAAAACGTCGAGACCGTGCTCCAGCGACGCCAATCGATACGCATCACGCCGGCTCCTGTCCGTTCGCCCATTGAAAGGTCGCGCGGACCGGAAGATGGTCCGAGGCGATGCGGGCGAGATCCGAGCGATGCGCCGCGATGCGGCCGATGCGGACCACGCCGGCGGCGAGAATCCGATCGAGCGCAAAAAGCGGCCGGCGGGCCGGAAAGGTGGAAGGCGCCGGGGACGGATGAAAATGTCGGACCAAAAGACGCAAATTGCGCGATCGGGCTCGCCATTCGTTCAAATCGCCCAGCAGGAAGGTCGCCGCCGAGCCCGATTCCGTTGCCAGAAGCGTCGACAACGCCGCGATCTGCGCCCGGCGTTCCGCATTGCTCAGCCCCAAATGCGTGGCGACGACCCGCAGCGGCGGACCCGTCTCGAGACGGATGTCGACGTCGATGGCTCCGCGCGGCTCTCTCTGGTCGACACTGAGATCGTGCAGACGGACGTTCTGCACGGGCAGACGCGACAGCAGGGCGTTTCCATAGTTGCGGCGATGCGTCCGCAGACTGATCCCCGGCGTACAGAAATAGCCGAGCTCTTTGGCGAGATAGAGCCATTGATCGAGATAGCCGTCGATCCGGTGTTGAGCATCCACCTCCTGCAACGCCACGATATCCGCACCCAATTCCCGGATGACCTCGACGATTCGTTGAGGGGCGAGATGGCCGTCGCGGCCGATGCAGCTGTGGATATTGTAGCTGGCGATGACCGGCATGACCTCTACGCTGACCTGATTACAATCGGCCCGGCGCGAATTGGTTCCATATTCTTTATTCTATTTCAGGAACCTATTCGGCAACGCGAGCGTTCTTGTTTCGCATCGAAGTCGTCGTCGCTAGCCTTGCAAACTCGACGACAGACTTTTCATGCGTCATCCTTGGTCCGGGGGGCACCTTGTTATGCCATCGGCATAATTTCCGTGGAGTGAGTATCATGCGATCGCGCGAGAATAAAATCGGCTCGAAAAATATTTTCGGGCGGGGTTGGCAGGCCCGTATTTTTTTATTTGTTTCATTCATTGCCGGGCTTTTTTTCTTCGAATCCGGCGGCGCCATGGCCCAGACGCCAGGGCCGCTGGCCGAATGGCAATATTCGGCGGGTGTCGGTCTGCGCTCGATGTTCGAAGATCCCCTTCCCACCTGGGAAACCAGCTTCGGCGCCGCGACGGAGGTCCAGCCGCGCTATCCCGGATCCAGCCAATATCATATCGTGCCCGGGGTGACCTTCGATGTCCGCTACAAGGACATCGCCTTTCTGTCCACGGGCGAAGGCTTGGGCGTCAATCTCCTGCACGGCAAGACCTATCGGGCCGGCGTCGCGCTCGGTTACGATCTCGGGCGCGACCAGGACGATGGCAGACATCTGCATGGAATGGGCAATATCCCGGCCGCGGCCGAACCCAAATTGTTCGCCGAATACACCATCTTTCCGGTCGTCCTGCGGGCCGACATCCGTCGCGGAATCGGCGGAAACAACGGCTGGGTCGGGGATGTGAGCGCCTATATGCCGGTCTATGGCGACGAGCATCTGTTCGGTTCCCAGAAACTTTTCGTTTTTGCCGGACCGACCGCGACCTTTACGGATTCGACCTATCAGCGCCGCTATTACGGCGTGACGGCGCTGCAAGCGCAGCGCAGCGGCTACCGCCCCTATACGCCGGGAAGCGGCTTCGAGAACGCCGGCTTCGGCATGAGCGCGGTGTGGTTCTGGAGCGATCATTGGTTCGGCACCGCCGACGGCTCGGTCCGGCGTCTTCTCGGCGATGCCGCCGACAGCCCCCTGACCGCCAGCAAAGTCCAGCTCGGCTTGACCCTGAGCGTCTCTTACCAGTTCTGATCCGGCGGCGACCGACCGGGGTGGGGAATGGAACGATCCTCCCCCGGAGGGGGTTCTTATCAAGAAGTTCGCCCGAAGTCCAAAGACCGCAGAGGACGGGAGATCTCATAATCCCTAACATTCATGGAGATCGTCATGACCACCGCCCATAGCGACGCCATTGCCCTTCTGAAGGCCGACCATCGGAAAGTCGAGGATCTGTTCGCCAAGTTCGAAGCCGCCAAGCGGGCCGACCAGAAGCAAAAGCTCGTGAAGCAGATCTGTACCGAGCTGACGGTGCATACGATGATCGAGGAAGAGATCTTCTATCCGGCCTGCCAGGGCAAGATCGAAGAAGACACCGTCGAAGAAGCCCATGTCGAACACGACGGCGCCAAGGTCCTGATTATGGAACTCGAGGCAGGACACCCGGACGAAGATTTCTACGATGCCAAAGTGAAGGTGCTGTCCGAACAGATCAAGCATCACGTTCACGAAGAGGAAACGCCCGCCGACGGAATGTTCTCCCAGGCGCGGGCCAGCGGCCTCGATATGGCCGACCTCGGCGCGCGCCTGCAGGCGCGCAAGCAGGAACTGATGTCGCAGTTCGAATCGGATGGGCTGCCGACACCCGAAACCCGCACATTCACCGCCCTCAGGATGGGATCGCCGATCGAAGAGGCCGGCCAGAAAATATAATATCCGCAAGTCCGACAAAAGCCCTTCTTCCCGCATGGGAAGAAGGGCTTTCCCTTGGTCCGGGACGGCGGCCGGCCTCACGCCCGCGGATCGGCGTTGGCAAACAGCGAGACCATTTCGCGGCAAAACGCTGGAAGATCGCCCGGGTTGCGGCTGGTCACCAAATCGTGGTCGACCACCACCTCCTGATCCACCCAATGCGCTCCGGCGTTTTTGAGATCGGTCTTCAAGGACGGCCAGGAGGTCATCTTCCGATCGCGGACGACGTCCGCCTCGATCAATGTCCACGGCCCATGGCAAATGGCCGCCACCGGCTTGCGCTTGTCGAAAAAGGCGCGAACGAACGACACGGCCCGCGGATCGGTCCGCAGCTCGTCGGGATTGGCCACGCCGCCGGGAAGGACCAATCCGGCGAACTGGCTTGCGTCGACCTCGCTCAGCGGCGCCGAAACGCGGACCTGCTCGCCGCGTTCATGGTGATTCATGCCCTGGATGGAGCCCGGACGCAGTCCGATCACCCAGACATCGGCGCCCGCATCGGCCAGGGCTTTTTGCGGCGCGGTGAGTTCGGTTTGTTCGAACCCATCGGTCGCCAGAATGGCGATACGTTTTCCTGCCAAAGGCTGGTTCATCATTGTCATCCTCAAAAGTGATTGATTTCGCTCGATCGACTTCCGGCGGGCTCAGGCGCCGCTCGGCTTAAAGGGCCTGGAGTTGGTTATTGCTCCCAGGTCCTTAAAGCCAATAACGCCCCAATCGCCGGCCGGTTCCGGCAGCCGCGGCATCCGGCCCGGCCGCTGCGGTCGGAATTGCCGGGAACCGGCAGGGGCTCGGCGCTGTTGAAATAGGATCTGCCATCGATGGGGAAAGAACGATGTCGCCAAGAGAGCATCCCGGCATGCGGCGTTTCGAGAGGAAAACGGTCATCATCACCGGCGCCGGATCGGGAATCGGAGCGGCCACCGCCCTGCGATTTTCAGACGAAGGCGCCTCGGTCGTGCTGGCCGGCCGCACCGAGACCAAGCTGAAGAAAATCGCCGCCCAAATGGATGACGCGGCCACCCTGGTGCAGGTCACCGACGTGTCCGATCATGCTTCGGTCGAAGCCATGGTCGCCGCCGCGGTGGAGCGTTTCGACCATCTCGACATCCTGGTCAACAATGCCGGCATCGCCGTCACCGGAAAACTGCAGGACATCTCCGTCGAGGATTGGCGTTGCGTCATCGCCACCGACCTCGACGGCGTATTTTATGCCACCCAGGCCAGCCTGCCCCATCTCATCGCGACGAAGGGCTGCATCGTCAATGTCTCCTCCGTCTCCGGCCTGGGCGGCGATTGGAACATGAGTCCCTACAACGCCGCCAAGGGCGCCGTCACCAATTTCACGCGCGCGCTGGCCATGGAATTGGGCGCCGACGGCGTCCGGGTCAATGCGGTCAATCCAAGCCTGACCTTCACCAATTTGACCAAGGACATCAAGGACGACCCGCGGCTGCTGGCCGAATTCGCCGCGCGCAATCCGCTCGGCCGCGGCGCCGAACCGGCGGAAATCGCCGACGTCATCGCTTTTCTGGCCAGCCACGACGCCCGTTTCGTCAATGGCGTCAATCTGCCGGTCGACGGCGGACTCTCGGCCTCCAACGGCCAGCCCCGCCAGGCGTGACGGGGCTGGACCGGAAAAGAGGCTGCCGCGCGGCGGTCATCAGTCCGCCAGGCTCGGCTTCAGGGCCACTTTGACCCATCCCGGCTGGCGTTCGTCGAACGCCTTGTAGGCTTCGATGACATTGGTCAGGGGTTCGCGCTTGGTCAGGATTTCGGTCGGCCTGACCCGCCCGTTGCGGACGAGTTCGATCAACTCCGGCAAATATTTGCGGTGATTGCAATTCCCGAGCTTGATCGTCAGGTTCTTGTTCATGGCCAGACCGATCGGAAAATATCCGGCGCTCGGCGGATAGACGCCGATGACCCCCAGCGTTCCCGCCTTGGCCAGCGCTTCCACCGCCCAGGTCAGAACCTGGCCGGGCGCGGAGCCTGGCTCCCAATCGCCGTCGCTTCTGTCAGCCAGGCTCCGCGCCTCTTCGACGGCTGCCGTTTCGGCCGGATTGGCTTTGCCATGGTTGCCGACCCCCGGCCCGACGGCATCGACGCCGACCGCATCGATGGCCCGGTCGACCCCGATGCCGTTGGTCAGATGGAGAATGCGTTCGACCGGATCCTCCTTTCCGAAATCGATCACTTCGGCTCCCTGATGCCGCGCCATCTCGAGCCGGTCGGACAGCTGATCCACGGCGAGAATCCGGCCGGCTCCCTTGAGCTTGGCGCCGGTGATGGCGAATTGTCCGACAGGACCGCAACCGAACACCGCGACCGTGTCGCCGGGCCCGACTTCCGCCAGGTCGGCCCCGAAATATCCCGTGGGAAAGATGTCGGAGATCAGGATCGCCTCGTCGTCCGACACGTCGTTGGGCAGTTTGACCAGGCCGACGTGGGCGAAGGGGATGCGCGCCTTTTCGGCCTGCAGACCATGGAACGGCCCGGTGGATTCAGGGCCTCCGAAGAAGGCGGTTCCGGCCGCCTTGCCGTGCGGATTGGCATTGTCGCATTGCGCATAATAGCCGGCCCGGCAATAGGAGCAGGACCCGCAGGCGATGGTCGAGGGGACCAGCACGCGGTCGCCGACGGCCAGGTTTCGCACTTCGCTGCCCAGCGCTTCGACGACTCCCACCCCCTCATGACCGAGAACCGTGCCGGCGCGCATCCCCGATAGGGTTCCGCGAATCATATGCAGATCCGTTCCGCAAATAGCGCTCGCCGTCAGACGAATGACGGCGTCGGTCGGCGTTTCGATGCGCGGATCCTCGACATCCTCCAGACGGATGTCTCCCACGCCGTGATAGACCACAGCCTTCATCGCTCGCTCCTTTTAAGTTTGTTCAAGTCGTTATGACGGCATGACGATGGTCCCCCCCCCTTCAAGCTCCGCCGCGGGCGCTGTCCTTCGGCCTGGCGAGATCCTGCGGCGAATCGTCGCCCGGGGCCACGGGCGGAAACTCACCCAGTTCCGGGCCGTAATCCTTGGGGTCCTTGCGCCGGCGGGACGGTCTCGCGGAGCGCGGCCGGCGCTCGCCTTCCCGGCCGGGCTTTCGGATGTCCTCGGCTTTTTGCGTTGGCATCATGTTGTCCTCTTCAATCGTGGTCGGATCGTTCAAAGCATCGGACGGCCGCCGGTGACCGGCAGGACCGCGCCGGTGATGTAGCTGGCCTCGCCGGAGGCCAGCAGCACATAGGCCGGCGCCACTTCGGCCGGTTGCCCGGGGCGTTTCAGCGGCACATTTTGGCCGAATTCCCTGACGGCGGACTCCGGCATCGTCGAGGGAATGAGCGGCGTCCAGATCGGGCCGGGGGCCACCGCGTTGACCCTGATGCCGCGTTCGGCCAGCAATCCGGCCAGCCCGGCGGTGAAATTGGCGATGGCTCCTTTCGTCGCGGCATAGGCCAGAAGATGCGGCGACGGATTTTTGGCGTTGATCGAGGTCGTATTGACGATGGCGCTGCCCGGTTTCATGTGAGGAACCGCCGCCTGGGAAAGATAGAACATGCTGTGGACGTTGGTTCGGAAGGTGCGGTCCCATTCCTCGGCGTCGATGTCTTCGAGCCGTTCGTAACTCCGCTGAAAGGCGGCGTTGTTGACCAGAATATCGAGCCGCCCGAAGGCTTCGATCGCACGGGCCACGACCAGCCGGCAATGCGTCTGGCTGGCGACGTCGCCGGCGATCAGGACCGAACGCTGGCCGGCGGCCTCGATCCAACGGGCCGTCTTGTGGGCATCCTGATCCTCGTTGAGGTAAGACAGCACGATATCGGCCCCCTCTCGCGCGAAGGCGATGGCGACTGCCCGGCCGATTCCGGAATCGGCTCCGGTGATGACCGCCACCCGGCCGGTCAGCTTGCCGCTGCCTTTGTAGGACGTTTCGCCGTGATCGGGTTGCGGATTGAGTTCGGCCGTGGTCCCCGGCGACGATTGCTGCTGCATCGGCATGGGAGGACGCACACCGCGCCCGCGGGGATCTTCCGTCATGTTACGCATGTCCTGACTCCGAATTTGGGCTGCCCTCCCCTGGCCTTTGGCTCGATGAGGGGCGGGCACCTGGCCGGGAATTTTCCCGGCAGCGCGACGGCAAGCCCCGCTTTTCAGCGAGGCTTGCCGCTTCGAATCGCTTCCGGTGGAAGCGTTCAGACCCGGACTGTCACTTAGTGGTGACCATGGGAGGACTGGCCGCCTTTGTGCCCGGCTTCGGACGCTTTTTCGCGATCGTTGGCGAAATTGCCGCCGGACGCCTGACCACCCTTGTGGCCGGCCTCGGACGCCTTTTCGCGATCATTGGCGAAATTGCCGCCGGAGGCTTGTCCACCTTTGTGACCGGCTTCGGCCGCGCGTTCCGGATCGTTCTTGAAATTGCCGCCGGACGCCTGTCCACCCTTGCTGGCGATCTCATGCTGCTTCTTCGGATCCATCGACGCGAAGCCGCGATTCGAGGTGTTGTTGTCAGCCATTGTCGTCTCCTACTTTGTTTGGTGGATGTGCAAAGCCTGCACATGGACAAAACAGCGGGAGACGAAGACGGTTTCCCCATCGTCCAGATATGTACGATAGCGTACACACGAATGCCATAATCAATATATGGAAAATATATTCATGAATAGATAAACTATATTTATCATATAGAAAGTTATCTTCATATAAACGATCAATTTAAGGAAATATTATCTAAAATAATTCATTTAATATTCATTTTTTATTATAGCCGAATGACGTCATAGGGCCAATAAGACGGTCGTATTCGGCCTCGGCAAGGCCATAGGCGGCACCGGCTCTGGCGCGCAAGCCGACGGGATCGATAATTCTGATTCGCCCGCGTCTCGCCTGCACGATGTGATCCCCTTCCAAATGATGGAAGGCCGAGGTGACGCTGGCCCGGCGGGCGCCGAGGGCCGCGGCCACGAATTCGTGGGTCAGCGGAATTTCCTCCGTCTGCAATCGATCGTGCGTCATCGATATCCAGCGCGCCAACCGCTCGAGCAGGGTGGAATGCGCATAACTGAGCGCCGCCTGACCGGTCTGGGTCATCAGGACTTCGGCATAGCGCAAGAGCAGACCCCGCAAGCTCGGGCTTTCCTCCATGGCTCGACGCAATGGGTCCACTCCGATCCTCAGGGCTTGCCCACCGATTTTCATGACGGCCTCGGCCGGGCTGCGGTCGTTGCCCAGAATTGCCGAAACACCGACAAAACCTTCGCTGCCGGTAATCGCTATTTCCAACCGCCGATCCGGTAAAACGATCGAGCTGATGCCCGACTCTATGAAATAGACATAATTTATTGGATGGTCATAATGTTGTATAACCTGCCCATGTCTTAAAATAATTCGCTGAAAATGGGGCAGCAAGAGCAACCTGTCTCTTTCGCTTAGATTATTAATAAGACGACATCTCGTTTTATAATGGCCATTATCCATATAACAGCTCACTCCCCTCAAACGATTTGGCCGCCGTTCTGGAACCATGCGCGACTTTCCGGCTGGCGAGCGTTGAAATGGCCGCCGGCATGGGAACAAACCGTTCCTGTTGGAATGGTTCCCGGCGCGAAGCGACGGCCCGCCCGGCCTGTCCGACGGATTTTTTTATCGAGGCAGGGAACCGCGCCCCCCACACCGGTTTATTTCTGTTGAATTAGAACGATTTCCGCAATGGAGATTATAAATGATTCGCACGGTATTATTGATCATATTGATAGTTTTATTGATTGGGGCTCTCCCAACCTGGCCGTACAGCGCATCATGGGGTTATTACCCAAGCGGAACACTCGGCACCGTCGTGGTCGTCTTGCTGGTATTGCTGTTACTGGGAGTCATTTAGAGACACCCGGTCATGGCCTGTCTCCCCGCCTTCCCGCCCGCGCGGAGGCGACGACCGATCTTTCGTTCCGTTTTCATCGCCCTGTTCACCCTGCTGACCGCGGCCTGCGCCCTGCCGGACGCAGCGCCCCCGCCGTTCTGCCGGATGCCCGGCCCCGATGCCGAAACGGTCTATATCGTTTCCCATGGCTGGCACACCGAGGTGGGAATTCCGGCGGCCAATTTGCGGGGCCCGCTCGCCGTCTATCGCACCCTTCTCCCCGGCGCCCGGGTCGTCATGTTCGGATACGGCAAGCGGACCTTCATGACGGCGCCGCCGGAGGCGTTCAGCGAATATATTCTGGGTCCCCTGCCCGGCGCCGCGGTGATCCAGGTCACGGGGCTCAGCGTCCTGCCGACCGAGGCCTATCGGCCCGGCGAGACGATCGCCTTGTCCCTTTCGGCGGACGGCAGCGCCGCCTTGTCGGATTTCATCTGGAACGATCTGGACAGGGACAGGGCGGGCCGACCCCGGCTGATCGGCCCCGGCCCTTTTCCCGGCAGCCTCTTTTACGCCGCGCGCAGCCGATACGATCTTTTCCACACCTGCAACACCTGGACGATCGATGCCTTGGCCGCCGGCGGCCTTCCGACGTCCGGCGACAGCGTGGTGTTTTCCGGACAAGCGATGGCCCGCGCCGAAACGGTGGCGATGGAACAGTGCGAAGCCGCCGGATCGGCATCCGCCGCCCTTCATGGAACGGCGGAAAGGAACGAGGGACCGCTTTAAGGGGCGGCCATCAAGCTTCCCTGCCTGTTGGATGCGAGGACTGGGCGTCTTGGATGCGAGGACTGGGCGTCGGGATGACGACGGATCTTCGGGAACACGGACGAACACGGCCAGCCACGGATGAACACGGATAAGAATAAAGCGCCGCCGGCATCTTCTGCGGGCGGCGCTTTTTCTTATCCGTCATTTCCAAGGGCCATTATCCGTGTTCATCCGTGGCTGTCCGTGTTCGTCCGTGTTGCTCGAATATCCTGCCCGTTCACCAGTGAAGCCGGCGCGGTATGCGGCCGGCGGAGCGCCGACACCACATTGGTGTCGAGCAAAAACATCAGGATAAATCCGCAATCCGGCCGAGACGAAGGCCGGACAGCCTCGGTCGGTAATGAGGATTGAAATGACCGCGCCGATTTCGACACGTCGGACGCCGGCCCTCCCAAGGACCGCTTGGGGTCCATCCGTCAACGGCAGGGCGGCTGCGTTCCGTCCGAACAGATCACCGTCGAGCCCGGCGGGATCACCACGGAGGCCGGTTGCCGCGGCGGCTCGGAGCCGCCGCCCGAGCTGGAGCTGCAGGCGGTCAGCGACACGAGGCTCAGACATGCCCCGGCAAAGGCCAGGCGGAGAAGGCACGGCCGAACGGCTTTTTCTTTCACGGAAAACACGGCGTCCATCCTCATAAATCCTCGCTGGTAAATCCTGGGTCAGGTCGCGGATCGGAACTCCACATCACAACCGCATCGATCGGATTTGGTTCCCCCCGCGTTCCGGCGAGGACGGTCCGCCGACGCCGCTCCGGATTGCCCGAAACCTATTGAAAATGCGCCTCCGCGCCGGGCGAGGGAGGGAACCATCCGCGGCAAGGCGGGTTTTACGGAGGTGGCGCATCTCCCCCGCGGGATGAAAACGCCGCGGCTCTTCCAAGATCCCGTTGATGGGGCCTTCTCCCGATGAAATTGTTCAAATGTCAGAATTGCGCGCAGCTTCTCCATTTCGATAACAGGCAGTGCCTCAATTGCGGTCATAGGCTCGGATATATTCCGGAGACGGAAAGTTTATCGGCTCTCGATCCGGTGGAAGGAGCGTGGCGCGTCATCGGGCGGGATGCCCTCCATCGTTTTTGCGCCAATGCCGAATTCGACGCCTGCAATTGGCTCGTCCCGGCAGCCGAACCGTCGGCTCTCTGCCTGGCCTGCCGCCACAACCGGACGATTCCCGATCTGTCGGTCGCCGACAATCTGGAGCGCTGGCGGAAGGTCGAACGGGCCAAACACCATCTCTTCTACACGCTTCTGCAATGCCGTCTTCCCCTGGCGACTCGCGACGAGGCGCCCGAGAGCGGCCTGGCCTTCGATTTTCTGCTCGACGACGATGGACCGGCCGGACATCGGAACGTCATGACCGGGCATGACAACGGCATCATCACCATCAACCTCGCCGAAGCCGACGACGACGTCCGGGAGCAGCGCCGTGTGATCATGGGAGAGCCCTATCGCACGCTGCTCGGCCACTTCCGTCACGAGACCGGGCATTATTTCTGGGATCGCCTCCTCTCCGGCGGCGCCAGGCTGCCGGAGTTCCGGGAACGCTTCGGCGACGAAACCGCGGATTACGGCACGGCGCT
>JAATGN010000046.1 GCA_015654615.1 Rhodospirillales bacterium | reverse complement strand
TCTTGCCGACCACCAGCGGGGTGCCGCCGGCTTTGCCGATGCGTTCGACGGCCAGGGCGATGTCCTTCGGCACGACGCTGAGCGTATCGCCGTCCGCCTGATCGGCCGACCAGCGGATCACCGCGTCGGGAGCGCCTTTCTGGATTTCCTCGCGGCCATACCCGCCCTTGCCGGTGAAGGTGACGCCGCTCATCCGGGTATGGGCGGAAAAGGGGGCGAAGGTCATCTGCTCTTGCTGTCCATCGACCTCCTGCAGGCCGAACCGGCTTTTGGCCAGGGCGACGATGGATTTTCCTTCCGGCGTATCGTCGGCCAGCGAGGCGAGAAAGGCGGCTTCCGCCAATTCGCGTTCGTTGACGGAGGCGAGCGGAATGAATTCGGTCGCCTGGCGATTGCCGAGGGTGATGGTGCCGGTCTTGTCGAGCAGCAGCACGTCGATGTCGCCGGCCGCCTCGACGGCGCGGCCCGATTTGGCGATGACGTTGAATTTGACCAGCCGGTCCATGCCGGCGATGCCGATGGCCGACAGCAGGCCGCCGATGGTGGTGGGAATCAAGGTGACCAGCAGCGCGATCAGGAAGACCACCGGCAGGGCGGCGCCGGAATAGGCGGCGAAGCCCGGAAGCGTGACGCAGACGATCAGGAAGATCAGGGTCAGCCCGACCAGAAGGATGGTCAGCGCGATCTCGTTCGGCGTCTTTTGCCGCTTGGCCCCTTCGACCAGGGCGATCATCCGGTCGAGGAAGGAGGAGCCGGGATCGGCGGTGATCTTCACGACGATGCGGTCGGAGACGACGCGGGTGCCGCCGGTCACCGCCGAACGGTCGCCGCCGCTTTCACGGATCACCGGGGCCGATTCCCCGGTGATCGGCGATTCGTCGACGGTGGCGATGCCGGCCACCACATCGCCGTCGCCGGGGATGATCTCGCCGGCTTCGACGACGACCAGATCGTTGGCGCGGAGGTCCGACGCCGCGACCTCGGCCCAGGTCCTGGCGGCGACGGTCTCGATTTTCCTGGCCCGGGTGTCGGTCTTGGTCTTGCGCAGGCTGTCGGCCTGCGCCTTGCCGCGGCCTTCGGCCACCGCTTCGGCGAAGTTGGCGAACAGCACGGTGAACCACAGCCAGGCGGCGATCTGGCCGATCACCGCGACATTCCCGCCGAGACCGAGGGCGATGTCGCGGGCGAACAGGATCGAAGACAACAGGGCGACGACGCCGGTGGTGAACATCACCGGGTTTTTCACCAGATCCCTTGGCGCCAGCTTGCGGAAGGAAGCCAGAACGGCCTGCCTGGTGATGGCGGGGTCGAACAGGGAAATCGCGTCGGGGCGATGGATGCTCATGGGATCACCTCAGAACAGGGTGCCGCCGGCGAGCGCAAGCTGCTCAACGATCGGACCCAGGGCGAGAACGGGGAAGAAGGTCAGGCCGGCGACCACGACGATCACCGAGATCAGCAGGGCGACGAACAGTCCGCCGTGGGTCGGGAAGGTCCCGGCCGATGGCGGCACCGTCTTTTTGCCGGCCAGGGAGCCGGCGATGGCCAAGGTCGGGACGATGACGATGAAGCGCCCGAGCAGCATGGCCAGGGCCAGGGCCGAATTGTGGTAAAGCGTGTTGCCGGAAAAGCCGCCGAAGGCCGAGCCGTTGTTGGCGGTGGCCGAGGCATAGGCATAGACCGCTTCCGACAGGCCGTGCGGACCGGGGGCCGAAATGGCCGGGATGGCGATCGGCAGCACCACGGCCAGGGCGCCCAGGCAGAGGACCGACAGCGGGAAGACGATGATCGACAGGACGGCCAGCTTGACCTCCTTCGATTCCATCTTTTTGCCCAGATATTCCGGCGTGCGCCCCACCATCAGGCCGGCGATGAAGACGGCGATGATGACGAAGACGATCATGCCGTGCAGACCGGCGCCGACGCCGCCGAAGATCACTTCGCCCAGCATCAGATTGACCAACGGCACCATGCCGCCGATCGGCGTGAAGCTGTCATGCATGGCGTTGACCGCGCCGGTCGAGGTGCCGGTGGTGGCCGCGGCATAGATGGCGCTGGCCGACAGGCCGAAGCGGACCTCCTTGCCTTCCATATTGCCGCCGGGGGCCTGATCGCTCGCCGTGACGTCGACGCCCTGGGCGGCGATCGCCGGATTGCCGGCGGCTTCCGCCCAGTAGCAGACGCCGATGCCGACCGCCAGCATCAGGGCCATGGCGGCATAAAGGGCGCGGGCCTGCCGGCTGTCCTTGATCATCCGACCGAAGGTGACGACCAATCCGGCGGAAATGACCAGCAGAGCAATCATCTGCAACAGGTTGCTGAGCCCGGTCGGATTTTCGTAAGGATGGGCCGCGTTGGCGTTGAAGAAGCCGCCGCCGTTGGTGCCCAGCAGCTTGATCGCGTCCTGCGAGGCGACCGGGCCCTGGGCGATGGTCTGGGTCGCCCCTTCGAGGGTGGTGGCGGAGACGTAAGCATCGAAATTCTGCGGCACGCCCTGCCAGACCAGAATCAGCGTGAAGACGACGGCCAGCGGCAGCAGGATGTAGAGAATCGAGCGGATCGCATCGACGTAGAAATTGCCGATGGTCTTGGCCGACCGCCGGGCGAAGCCGCGGACCAGGGCGACGGCGACGGCCATTCCGGTGGCGGCCGAGGTGAAATTGTGCACCGTCATGCCCAGCATCTGGGTCAGGTAGGACATGGTGCTTTCGCCGCCGTAGTTCTGCCAGTTGGTGTTGGTGGTGAAGCTGACCGCCGTGTTGAAGGCCAGATCGGGGGCAACCGCCGCCTCGCCGGCCGGATTGAGCGGCAGCAGCGCCTGCAGGCGCATCACCCCATACATCACCAGGAGGCCGACCAGGCTGAAGACCAGCACGGCGAAGGCATAGGCCGTCCAATGCTGTTCCTGCTCGGGCTTGATGCCGCACAGCTTGTAGAGGCCCCGCTCGATCGGACCGAGGACGGCGGAGGCGACGGTGCGTTCGCCCTGATAGACATGCGCCATGTAAATACCGAGCGGAATGGCCGATCCGGTCAAGAGGATAAAGACGACGACGATTTGCAGGATGCCTGCGGCGTTCATGAAAACCTCCTCAGAAACGCTCGGGCCGGACCAGGGCGTAGCCCAGATAGACGAACAGCCCTGCCGCCACGATGGCGCCGAGTATCAATTCGAATGTCATGGGGGCGCCTCCGCTTAAAGATGATCGCAGGCGCGCACGAACAGCGCGCCCAGGACGAAAAAGGCGACGGTCGCCGTCAGGAAAAGAACATCGAGCATGCGCGGTCTCCGGGAAATGCCTGGGCCCTCTCAATAGTCCGGAAGACCATTAAGCTTCCATGCGGAAAGCAAAGGCCGATATAAGGATTTCGTTAAAACGGTATCAATTTTTTACAAAACAAACTTCGTGCCGACTTCTTTGAAAGACAGTGCAAAGTATTATTCGGAAATTTTACGTCGAATATTCCAGACCAAACGCAGAATCTCCAGAAGGCTGACCCTGTCTTTTGTCATGAGGGAGACGACGATGCCGTCTTTCAGCAGGTCGCGTAAGGCAGGCTCGGCGCCGGCGTGAGCCCACGGGCTGGTCTTTTTCGGCATCCTTCTCCCGGCGTCATCGGGCGTGATCATGCAGGATCTCCAGGCGCACATGAGCCAGTCCCTGGTCCAGCATCGCCAGGTCGCGGGCCGCCTGTTCGGACAGATCGATGGCGCGTCCGGCGACGAAGGGTCCCCGGTCGTTGACGCGGACCACCGAGGTCCGGCCGTTCCTCAGGTTGGTTACCTTGAGCATGGTGCCGAAGGGCAGGTTGCGATGGGCGGCGGTTCGCAGATGGATGGAATGGATCTCGCCGCTGGCGGTCGGCCGTCCGGCATGCTGGCGGCCATACCAGGAGGCGATGCCGA
The DNA here is from genome assembly GCA_015654615.1 of Rhodospirillales bacterium. Lineage (GTDB taxonomy): Bacteria > Pseudomonadota > Alphaproteobacteria > Rhodospirillales > Magnetospirillaceae > Telmatospirillum. Next base: position 3,853 of record JAATGN010000046.1, on the reverse strand, counting down.
CCAGCGAGCGGGCCACCGAATAGGTGGCGACGCGCTGCAGCCCGGCCGGCCGGACCGCATCGGACGCCTGTTCGGCGGCCGAGGGCCGGGCGGCGAGCAGCGCCGGAAGGAGGAAGAGGGCGGCCCAAAGCCCGCGGCGGCGGGAAAATTCGCTCCGGGGGCGGTGGCCGAAAAAGAAGGAGGTCATGCGGACGTTCCGGCTTCGGTTGCGAGAGCCTGAATGCCTAGCAGGGGGCGGCGTCAACCGTCCATGCGGATTGTCGTAAAGGGTGTAAGGAAGATCTTTATATTAAAAATATAATTAATGTAATAATTGCCGTTATTGATCGAAAAGTACACGGCAGAGGGAGTGTCTGAAGAAGAGACGATCAAGTACGCTCAAATCGAGATGTGCGATAAGCTTCGCGGGGATTGGCGAGCCGGCTAACCGATCCGCGTTCAAATTGGGACACTACCCACTGCCGCGGCTTGTGGAAAATCGTCGCAAGATGTGCCATATTTGTTCCATGCGACAGGTCTTGAATGACATTGAGGCGGGCAAGCTGGCGGAAGAACTCCGACGACGGGGTATTCCTGCAGGCCAGCGGCTTCGTGTCGTCGTGGAGAGCATTGAGGATGACGGGTTGCCCATGACGGCCATCAACGCCGCCGGGGGAGCCTTCGACTGGCTGGCCGGAGAACCCGATCTTTACAGCGATGTCGATTTGGTCGAACGCTATCGCGGATGACCGTTCCGTTCGGCGCCATCGTTCTGACCGATTTCCCTTTTACCGATCTGACCGCCGCCAAGCGCCGTCCGGCTCTGGTCGTTTCCACCAATAACGATCGGCGCAGGGATGTGGTGGTGGCCTATATCACTTCGGTTCCTCGTTCGGAGATAGATGCCGTTCCGATTGATCCGATGCCGGGGACGGGCCTCAAGGTTCCGTCGATGGTTCGATTTGACAAGATCGCGACCGTCAGCAGAGACATCATTGTCGGGAGGTTGGGGTTCGCCGATCCCGCTTGGTTGGCAGCGAATCGAGGAGTCTTCTTTGGTGTATTCGGATTCGGTTCGCCAGAAAAATGATCCCTTGAGCGAATGGTTTCAGGCCTTTTTCTTCGTACAAATTGAGACAATGACGGGGGCCGCCTTTGGGGGGTCGGATGATCGATGAGACCGATGACATCCCATCCGCATTCCCTGAGCCGCCGCCGCTTTCTCGCCGCCACCGCGGCGGCGACGGTGGTGCCGCCACGCCTTGCCAAGGCCGGTCCGGCCTTTCCCAAAGACTTTTTGTGGGGGGCGTCGACCTCGGCCTTGCAGATCGAAGGCGCCGTTCAGGAAGATGGCCGGGGACCCAGCATCTGGGATACTTTCGCCTCGCACCTGGGCGCCATCGCCGACGGCTCGTCGCCGCGGCAAGCCTGCGATCATTACCATCGATGGGCTGGCGACATCGCTTTGATGCGCCAGGCCGGATTCAGCGCCTATCGCTTTTCCATCGCCTGGCCGAGAGTGCTGCCGGAGGGCGTCGGGGCGGTCAACGCCAAGGGGTTGGATTTTTACGACCGCCTGGTCGACGCTCTGCTGGCGGCCGGCATTCGGCCGATGCCCTGTCTTTATCATTGGGATCTGCCGCAGGCCCTGCAGGACAGGGGCGGCTGGATGAACCGCGATATCGCCGGCTGGTTCGCCGATTATGCCGCCGTCGTCGCGGCGCGCCTCGGCGATCGGGTCGAAGATTGGTTCACCCTGAACGAGCCGTCGGTCTCGGCGATCTTCGGCCACGCCTATGGCGAGCATGCCCCGGGCTTGAGTCGCGGCCGCGACGGCGTGCTGGCCGCCTTGCATCATCAGAATCTGGCGCAAGGCCAGGCCCTGCGGGCGCTCAGGGCGGCGGACGGCCGCTTTCGCCTGGGCACCGTGCTGAGCCTGCAACCCGTCGTCCCGGTGAGCGGCGGCGAGGCCGACCGCGCCGCCGCGATCCGCTGGGATGCCCTGTGGAACAGGGTTTCGCTGGACGGCGTGATGCGCGGCCGGCTGCCGGACATCCTGGCCGACGACCTGAAGGCCTGGGTCAAGCCGGACGATCTCGAGACGATCCGCTTTCCGCTCGATCGGCTGGGGCTCAATTATTATTCGCCGCTCGCCATCCAATATCAGCCCGGCCGCCTTTACGACGCCGGCTTCGGCCCATCGGCCAATCCGCAGGTGACCGCCATGGGCTGGCCGGTCGATCCCCGGGGGTTGGGGCAGGTGCTGAGCGAACTGAGGGATCTTTACGGCAATCCCGAAGTGCTGATCACCGAAAACGGCGCCGCCTACGACGACCGGCCCGATGCGGCGGGGCGGGTGGTCGACGCCGATCGTATCGCCTATTTCCACGGGCATTTGCAGGTGGTGGCCGCCGCCGTCGCGGCCGGCTGCAAGGTCAAGGGCTATCTGGCCTGGTCATTGCTGGACAATTGGGAATGGCAATGCGGCTTTGCCCGCCGCTTCGGCCTGGTTTATGTCGATTATGCCAGCCAGCGGCGAACGCCGAAGGCCAGCTTCGCCTGGTATCGGGCGCTGATCGAAAGTGGTCGGCTGGCATCTTGACAGGCTTCGGCCTCATCTTATGTTTTGGCGCAAGGGAGAGATGCCTCGGCCTGCTCTTGGTGGCCTCGTCTTCGCATCCTTGGACATCTCCCGGTTCCCATCGCCGGGAACATGCGACATTCCCGAAAAGAGCTCTTTGTATTCGCCGGCCGAAGCGGTATCACGGTGCGGTTATGGCGAAGACTTCGGTCGACCGCGAATAATGCCGGGTCGATCGGACTTCCGGAGCGGGCCGTAAACGAAAAAGAGAGAACCTGTCGTTCATGCTGACCGCCGTGGGCTTGGCAGAACGGCTTACTGGATGTCATGAATCAGATCATTCCATCGATTCTTCCCGAATCAATGTCCGGAAGCCTTGAGTCGTGCCTGCTGCGCGACGAGCTGCTGCCGGAAATCTTCGTCGCCACGGTCGCACGCGCGCCCGGGCGGATCGCCGCGCAATTCGGCAGCCGGACGCTGACCTATGAGGCGTTGAACCGCCGGGCCGACGCCGTGGCGCAGAGTTTGCGCCGCCGAGGAATTGGGCGCGGCTGTTTTGTCGGCCTGTGGATGGAGCGCTCGCTCGATCTGCATGTCGCCTTGCTGGGAATTCTGAAGGCGGGCGCCGCCTATCTGCCCTTCGACGCCGACGCGCCGGCCGAACGGGTGAGGGATTGCCTGGCGGACTGCGGCGCCAAGGCGATCATCCTGGATGCCGATACGGCGGGACAGGCCGGTCCGCAACCGGCCACGGCGTTGCTGTTCGAAGACTGCGCCGCCGCCGCCGCGGCCGATGCCGCGATCGATCTGCGGGCCGACGGCCTGTGCGCCGCCGATCCGGCCTATGTGATCTATACCTCGGGTTCGACCGGCAAGCCCAAAGGGGTGGTGATCAGCCACCGCAACATTTGCCATTATCTGCGCTCGGCCAACAGCGTCTATGGAGTGAGCGCCGAAGATGTGGTGTTCCAGGGCGCTTCGGTGGCCTTCGATCTGTCGCTCGAAGAGTTTTTCATCCCTTATCTGGTCGGGGCCAAGCTGTGGATCGCCGGCCGCACCGTCCTGCAGGAGACGGACCGGCTGGCCGAAACATTGGCCGCCGCCGGCATCACCGTGCTCGATACGGTGCCGACCCTGCTCGCCATGCTGCCTGAAGACGTCGCCGGCCTGCGGATCATCATCCTGGGCGGCGAGGCCTGCCCGCCGGCCCTGGCGGAGCGCTGGTGCCGGCCCGGCCGGCGGCTGTTCAACAGTTACGGTCCCACCGAGGCGACGGTGGTGGCCACCATCGCC
>JAATGN010000119.1 GCA_015654615.1 Rhodospirillales bacterium | reverse complement strand
TTTTCATTCGACATCATGGTGGACCAGATGCGGAAGGGATCGAGATTGCCGTTGGCGTCGTCGATCAGCGATTTCGGATCGGCCTCGCGCAGTCTCGGCAGGAAGCGGTCCCGCAGCAGGCCGCCGGCGCCGTAGCGACCGTTCGAGTTGAAGCCGTAACCGATGACCGGCTTTCCGTCGCGAATCACATCGGTCACCACGGCGACCACCGAACAGGTCATCTTGCTGAAATCGATGTAGGCGTTGGCGATGGGCGAGGCGATGGAAAAAGTCTTCTCACGAATGTCGGTAATGCGCATGGTATTGTCCCTCGTTGCTGCGTCGAGAGTAGGGCTCCGCACCGCCGTCGGGCCAATTCGGATTTGTGATCGCTTAATGCGGGGTGGGTATTGACCATGGAATTGTCATGGTTGGAAGATTTTTTGGCCCTGGCCAATTGTGCGAATTTTTCGCGTGCCGCCGAGCTGCGGAATATGACACAGCCGGCATTGAGCCGTCGCATCCGGGCTCTCGAGGAATGGGTGGGCGCTCCGCTTTTCGACCGGACTCATCAGCCGGTGGCCCTGACCGAGGCCGGCCGGGTGTTTCGTCCCACCGCCGACGAAGCCTTGCGCCGGCTTTTCCAGAGTCGCGAGGAATGCCGCGAGGCCGACGGCCAGGTCACCGCCACCTTGCGTTTCGCCGCGACCCATTCGCTGTCCCTGACCTTTTTCCCGACCTGGCTGCGCTCTCTGGAGGAAAGGGGGCCGTTCGGCGCGGTCCGCCTGATTTCCGATAGCCTGCAGGCCTGCGAGCAGGTCATGCTGCAGGGGCAGGCGCAGTTCCTGTTGTGCCATCACCATCCGGCCGTTCCCGGACGCCTCGGGGCGGATCAGTTCCTTTCCCGATGCATCGGTCATGACCGTTTGCTGCCGGTCAGCGCCCCGCGGGACGGAAGTCCCCGTTACGCCTTGCCGGGGGCAGTGGAAAAGCCCATTCCCTGCCTGGCCTACAATCCCGAATCGGGGCTGGGCCGCATCGTTGCCGCGGCGCCCAGCGTGGTGAAGGCCAGATCCTTCCTGGAGCCGGTGTTCACCTCGCATCTGGCGGCGGTTTTGCGCGCCGTGGCATTGGAGGGGCGGGGACTCGCCTGGCTCCCCTACAGTTTGATCGCGCAAGATCTGCAGCGCGGCGCATTGATCCGGGCGGCCGACGAAACATGGGACATCGGAATGGAAATCAGATTGTTTCGTTCCCTGGCAAGGCAGACGCTGGCGGCGGAACAATTTTGGAATTTGCTGGGAGAGGAATCGGAGGGAAAGGTTGTGATGTCCCGATAAATAAAGGCGCTCGTCTTGGGGCTTGCGAAGGAGAAGATGGAACCTTAATGGTTGCCGTCATTCTGCCTCCGATTTTTTATAACAGTTATATTGACGGCCATAACTCTTTTCCCCTAACGTGATTCGCGGTTCCTAAGACAAGGGGGGCGGAAAGGAGCATATGTGCCGCGTCGTAGCATCCGGGATGCTGATTTTGCTGTGTCTGGTCCTCTCCGGTCCCAGTAATGCGACGACGCTGAATGAATTGAAGGTGAGCGTTCGGGTCTTTGACTTCATGACCTCGCCACCGCGCGGCCGAACCGCCCTGGGCGTCATTTACGACAGCCAGAACAAGGCATCGGTGGACGATGCCCAAGCGATCCAGGGATGGTTGAATGCGGGAATCAGTTCGGGGAAGGCCGAGTTGATTCCAAGCCTGATCGAGGTCCACCAGCTCGACGAGGCGCCCGATTTCCGGATCGTCATCGTCGCCGACGGCACCGAAGCCTATGACAACCTCATTCTCGGCTATGCCGTGAAAAATCACGCCCTGACGATTTCGTCGGATCTTTCCTGCATGCGTTCCGGCAAATGCGTGGTCGGAATCACCGGCTCGCCGCGTGTCGAGGTCGTCGTCAACCGCGCCGTCGCGGCATCCTGCCGGGTCGAGTTTTCCGAAGCGTTCCGCATGATGGTCAGGGAGTACTGACATGAGGTGGCTTGCCGCCGGCGGTGCTCTCGGACTGTCGCTCCTGCTGGCCGGGACGGTTCAGGCCCAGGAGTTCGATTACGGCAGTTACGAGGCCCTGTTCGGCGAACCCGTCACCATGAGCGCCACCGGAAAACCCGAACGCGTTTCCAATTCCGCGGTCGCGATGGATCTGATCTCCGCCCAGGATATCGAGCGTTCGGGGGCCCGCGATATTCCGACCCTGCTGCGCCGCCTGGCCGGAATCGACGTGGTCCATGAATCGGCCGGGTCGGCGGACCTCGGGATCGGCGGTTATATCCAGCCTTTGACCAGCCGGGTGATGGTGCTGATCAACGGCCGGCATGTCTATTTCGATGGTTTCGGCGAGGTTTTCTGGTCGGCCCTGCCGGTCGAACTGGAGGAGATTCGCCAGATCGAAGTGATTCGCGGCCCGCAGAGCGCTCTTTACGGCTTCAACGCCGTCGATGGCGTGATCAATATCGTCACCTTCGATCCGGTCGACGACAAGGTCGACATGGCGCGGGCGCGGGTCGGCAATCATGCGCTCCGCGACTTCGCGGCGACGACCACCCTGCCGCTGGGCGTCGGGGCCGGTATCCGGCTTACCGCCGCCGACGATCACGTCCATGACAGCGGCATCGCTTTCAAGACGCCGGCCAATCTTTCCTACGCCAAAAATCCCGATCGTCGCGCCGCGTCCTTCGATGCCGGCGCCACGCTGGACGACGGCAGCCGCCTCAGCCTCGAAGCGTCGCACACCGACGTCAGCGAACGGATGATTTCCAGCAGCGTGTTCTTCGACGCCCGGATCAAGAGCGATTCGGTCAAGGCCGGCTATACGACCGAAACGGCGATCGGCCGCCTCAGCGCGAGCGCTTCCTATAGCGACGTCAATCTGCCTTGGGTGCAGTCGCAACCGATCGGTCCCTTCCGGATGGACGACCAGACCGCCGCCGTCCAGCTGTCGGATCTGTTCAAGATCGGCCCCGACGACAGTTTTCGCCTTGGCCTCGACGCCCGGCGCGACCGGGTGGATGCGCCTGCCGTGACCGGCGGCGTCCTGTCGGGAGATCTGATGGCCGGTTCGGCGATGTGGGAACATCAGTTCACCCCGACCCTTTCGATGGTCAACGCCGTGCGCTACGACTATTTCAAATTGGGGCGAAGCGGCCAGGGAGACCTGCGCGATTACATCTATACCGATGCGGATTTCGACCATGCCGACATGGGAACCAGCGTCACCTCGTCGCTGCTCAAGGCGGTCACCGACGACGACAAACTGCGCCTTTCCTTCTCGCGCGGTCTCAAATTGCCGTCGCTGATGAATTTTGGGCAGCTCGGGCAATATCAGACGCAGTATTTCAGCGGAAGGCCGGTCTATTTCGTCGGCAATCCCGATCTGCAGGCCTCGGCCGTCTACGGCTATCAGGCGGCCTGGGATCATCAGATCCGCGACTGGGGCGCGACGGCGCGGCTCACCGTCTTTCACGACATGACGATGTCGCACATCGAAACCAGCAATGCCCTGGTCGGGTATCGGCTGACCCAATTGGTGGTCGATTCGACCGGATCGGTGACCAACGGCCTGGAGTTGAGCCTGGAGCACAAGGCGAGGACGGGCTGGAACTGGGGCGGCAACTATACATACCAGCGTCTTCACGAACACGAAGACTGGGGACTGCGCAACGCCACGCCGGTCAATAAGGCCAATGCCAATCTGGGCTATGGCTGGGGAGAGTGGGAGGCCGATCTTTACGCGTCCTATACCTCGGCGACCAAGGGATTGCTGATCACCGCCGGGGTTCCCACCACCACCGCCGTGGTCGACGTCAAGGGCCATACCAGCCTGTCGCCCCGCCTCGCCTGGCGGCCGATCGAGACTCTTTCGGTCGAGCTGACCGCCGAGAATCTGTGGCCCTATCACGACGTCGTGGCGCAGCGGATGGAGACCAGCTACTACCTGACGCTCAAAGTCTCTTATTGAGGCGGCATCGGACCGGTGATTCTTTCGTCCGTGCCGCTGCGACAGTGAAGGCCGAGGCAAAAGGACAAGCCCCTTCCTCGCAGATTTCCCCATGCCCACACCAATGAAATTAAACCATACGGCGACATTGTCCTCGATGTGTATATATTGTTCCGTCTATTTTTATGATTGTTATTATTAAAATATAAGTCGATCTCAATTATTCAACATCTCGTTCCGGAAGTGTGTGTTGATTGTGTTAAGAAGCCCTTGCTATGCTTCTTGCGGCGGCTGTCGTATGTGGTTTGCAATGTCATTTGGAAAGACGGGTGGATGGACGCGACGACGCGCAAATTGATTGCCGAGGCCTATGACGAAACGGTCTCCGAGGCCCTGGCCCAGGGCCATTCCGGAGATGTCGCGCATCGGGAGGGAATCGTCGCCGGGGCCATGTTCCTTTCGGCAATGACCGGTGTCGAGGATGCGGCCGCCATCGAGGAAGTGCGGAAGATGGGTTTGACAGTCCAGTAATCGTGGCGGCCGAAAAAGACGATTTCGGCCGTGCAGATCCCCGCTCAGGCGGCGACCGGCGCCCCGTGACGCCCGTCGGCGGCGATTTCGGTCGTTTCGAGGTCGCAGTCCGAGAATTCCGTGGTGGCGAGGCTGCATCCCTCGAATTGCGCGGCCGACAGGTCGCATCCCTGGAACCGGCTGTGCGAAAAATCGCAGCGGACGAATCGGGCGTTGAAAAGATTGGCCTCGGTGAAGCGAAGACCGTCCATGCGGCAGTCGACGAACAGGCCGTTTTCCAGATTGTCCGGCATGGTGGCGCCGGTAAAGTCGCAACGGAGAAAGCTGGCGTCGGCCATGTCGGGAAGCGGGGAGCGCGGCATCACCACATCTTCGACGATCGTCAGGGAAAAAGTTTGAAAATCAGCCACATGATCCATGACGGATTCAATGGATGTCAGGCGAAACATTTGTATTCTCGTGATCGTTTTCGATGGTCTGGAAAATAATACCAGACGCGCCCATCGTAAATAGGCCTATCGGACTGCCATCAAAAATTCACCGACGAAATATATATCTCATTCGGAGTTCGATAATGAAATATCGTTCTTAATATATTTCGTATTTTATCATTTTTTCCGAAGAAATCGTTGGGTTGGAACTTATTTCATTTCGATCGGCCTCAAGGGGCCATGGCTTGTTCGAACCGCCAAGACGCCGAGATCGCTCCCGGGCGATGACTTGCCGCCGCCACGTCCCCCCGCCCCAGCCCTCCCCACGAGGGCAAAGGAGCCGCGGTTTTTCTCCCCTCCCCCTCGATGGGGGAGGGGTTGGGAATGGAGTGGGACGGCGACATCGAACGGGCGAGCCCCGCGAACGAGGGCGCGGGGTTTAGGATTTCGCCAGGGCGCGGGCGACCACCATGCGGACCCAGGCGGCCCGCGACAGGCTGAGGGCCTCGGCGCTGGAATCGATCTCGGCCAGTTGAGCGTCCTCGAAGCGGATGATCACGGCTTCCTTCTTTTTGTGTTTCTTCTTTTTCGCCTTGTCCTTTTCTTTCGTCTTTTCCTTGGGCTTTTTTTCCTTCGTCGGGGACGGCGGCGCCAACTCCGGCGTCGGGGCGGCCTGGGCCACCGTTTCGTCGGCGGCCTTCTTCACGACCGCTCTCTTGGGCTTCTTCGCCGCTTTCGGAGGCGTTCCGCTCTCCGCCTTGGCCCGATGGTCGGCGGCCTGGATGAAGGCCGAGGCAATGGCGTCGCGATTTTCTTCCGGCTTTTTCGGTCGTGTCGGCTTTTTGGTGATCGTCATGGTCAAACTCCATCGTCGATAGAAAGGAAGGGGGGCAGGGTGTCGAGCCGGTCGGCAAGACGTTCCAGTTCGCGGCAGGCCTTGAGGTCCGGTTGGCTGGCCTCGAGGACCGACAGGCCGATGGCGTTGCAATTGGGAAAGGCCTTGCGCCGTCCCACCGGGCTGTCCAGATAGGCGATTTCCGTGTTTTCGGCGAGGGCCTCGGCCGCGGCCGAATTGTCGTGCCCCTGAGGGTCGGCGCAGTTGATGATCGCAAAGGCCCGCAGACCCGGATTGATCACCTTTGCCTCGCCGACCAGGGCGGCGACCTTGTCGAGCGTCCAGACGTCGAAACTGCGGGGCTGGAAGGGGACGATGGCGATATCGGCCAGGGTCAGGGCGGCGCGCAGGGCGCCGCTGTCGCGTCCGCCGGCATCGATGACGATATCGTCGAATTTGTCCTTCAGCGTCAGAAGCTGCGTGCGCACGGTGGCGCCGCGGGTCAATTGCACGAGGGTGAAGCCGGTGCTTCCCAGCCGTTCGCCGCGCAAACAGGCGAAATCCGTGGCGGTGCCCTGTTCGTCGGCGTCGACCAGCAGGACGTCGCGGCGTCGGCGAATGACTCGCTCGACGGCCAGATTGACGGCCAAGGTGGTCTTTCCGACGCCGCCCTTGGTCTGGGCGAACGCTACGATCATGGCCGTTGTCCCTACAATGTTCCGGTGAAAATAATATATATCGAAACGATATCGCTTTCAATGGAGGAACGCATCAATCCTTGCTGGCCAACGGGGCGGTTCGCGCGGCGAGGGCCGCCAGCAGGTCTTGCGGCGCGATCTTGATCTGCAGTCCGCGCTGGCCCCCGTTGACGATCATGAAGGGCAGGGCCAGGGCGCTGTCGTCGACAAAGCAGCGGAGCGCCTTTTTTTGGCCGAGAGGGCTGATGCCGCCGATGTGATAGCCGCTGATCCGTTCGGCGTCGCCGGGCCGCAGCATCGCCGCCGATTTCTTGCCGGAAACGGTGGCCAGCGCCTTGAGGCTCAGTTCCCTGTCCGACGGCAGGAGGGCGATGCAGACTTCGTCGCCGGCCGTCAGCATCAGCGTCTTGAACACCACGGCGGGCGGCAGGCCCAGGGCCTCGGCCGCCTGCAGGCCGATCGAGGGGGCGTCGGGATCATAGGGATAGTCGAGAATTTCGAACGGTTTTCCGGCTTTTTCCAATGCCAGAGTGGCGCGTGTCTGCTTGGCCATTCCTTAGCTTCTCTCCGTTGCCATGCCAACAATCACGCCATTAGATAGCGGCGTTCTCCGAGCCGCCGCAAGATCGGACCTCGTAAATTATGACGAAATCGGGCCGGTGGGATCGCATATCTGCCCAAGGATTTTCACAATTCTTCACGATATTGATTGGGTGCTTGACAAGGATTTCGTCATTGTGGTGGCGCCTTTGTCCATCATGCCGTCTTTTCGCGAGGCGGCGGGCTCGGCGCGCCACGCGGATTTGAAGAATAAGGGGATGAAGATGTTTTTATACGATCGGCCGCTTTTCCGTTCGCTGCGCGGACCGGTTTTGGCCGGCGGGGTTTTGCTGACCTGCCTGGTGCCGCCGGCCTTGGCGTCCGGCCGAGAGGCCGGGCCGTCCGGCCAGGCGGTCGCCGCAGCCCATAGGAAAGAGGATGCCGATCCCACCGAGGAGCGGATCCGCGATTTGCATGACAAGCTGCAGATTTCCGAGGCGCAGGCCGGTCAATGGGAGGCGGTGGCCCGCGTGATGCGCGGCAACGCCAAAACGATCGAGGCCTTGATCGAAGACAAGCGCAAGAACGAACAGACCATGACCGCGCTCGAGGATCTTCGCGCCTATCAGGATATTTCGGAGGCTCACGCCAAGGCGGCGAAGAAATTGGCGGACGTCTTCGAGGTGCTCTACGAAACCATGACGGAGGATCAGAAGAAACTGGCCGACGTCGTCTTTCGTCAGCACAAGCGGAACACCGTCAAATGACAGGTCTATGGGGACGGCGGGCGCATTTGCGTCCGCCGTCCCGAACGAAGGAGGGCATGATGAAAACGGAAATGAGACGTCGGATGGGCCGTTTGACCAAGAAAGCGCTTCTTTTGATCTGCCTCGGCATGGTTGCGGCGGGCGCCGCCATGGGACCGGCGGCGGCGGCCGATTGGCGCCGCGACGGCCGGTACCGTCATGAGGAGAGGGTGCAGTGGCGGCACGAGCGCTGGGAGCATCGTCACTATTACGTCCCGCCGCCGGTCTATGTGGTTCCCCCGCCGCGTGCCGTTTATGTTCCGCCGCCGGTGATGATGCCGGCCCCCGGGCTGTCCGTCGTGGTGCCGCTCAGGATCCGCTGAGCGCGCGTTTTCCCCGGCCGTTCCCACAAGGGAGAGGGACGTACCATTGCGGCTCCCTCCCCCTTTGTGGGGAGGGCTGGGTGGGGGGCAACGCGGCGGCGGTCCGGCGTCAGTCGGCGATATCGAACAGGGTTCCCAGCTTGGCGATGCGGATCAGTTCCTTGACCGACGGACTCCCGCCCTTCAAAACGATCTTGCTGCGATCCAGGCGTTCGCGCATCAGCAGCAGCATCCCCACCGCCGCCGAATCCAGATAGGTGACCGCCGATAAATCGATGGTGCATTGGCGCGGCGCCGCACCGCCCAGTTCCTCGATGAGGCGACGGAAGGATTCATGGTCGGTGAAGGTAAACCGTCCCTCGAGATGGAGTTCGACGGCGTCACCGTTGTTTTGAATTCTAGACTGCACGACTGGGATCCTCAACTGGCACGAATATGGGAGATGAAACGGTCGATGTCTTCGCGCAGATGCTCGGCCTGGACCGACAGGTCGCGGGCGGCTTCGAGGACCTGGACGGAGGCCTGGCCGGTTTCCGCCGACGCCTGGCTGACGCCGTCGATATTATCAGAAACCTCTTTGGTGCCGGCGGATGCTTCGTTGACATTGCGGGCGATTCCTCCGGTCGCCACCCCTTGCTCCTCGACGGATGCGGCGATGGCCGTGGCGATCTGGCTGATGTTTCCGATGGTCTGGGTCATGGAATGGATCATCACCACGGCGCGCGCCGTCGCCTGCTGGACCTCCTGAATCTGGGCGCCGATGTCCTCGGTCGCCCGCGTCGTCTGGTTGGCCAGGGACTTGACCTCCGAGGCGACCACGGCAAAACCCTTGCCGGCGTCCCCCGCCCGGGCCGCCTCGATGGTGGCGTTCAACGCCAGGAGATTGGTCTGGCTGGCGATGTCGTTGATCAGGGCGACGACGTCGCCGATCTTTTGCGCCGCCCCGGAGAGCCCCTGCACCATCTGGTCGGTCTGGCGGGCTTCCTCCACCGCATTTTGGGCCACCCGCGACGATTCCGTCACCTGCCGGGAGATTTCGCCGATCGAGGTGGTCAAGAGGTTGGTCGTTTCGGCGACCGACGCCACATTGCTCGAGGCGCGGCTGGCGGCTTGGGTGACGGCCGCGGCCTGGTTGCGCGTCTGTTCCGACATGGCGGCCAGCGTTTCCGCCGATCCCTGTAATTCCGTCGCCGAGGAAGAGACGATCTGGACGATCCCCTTGACGCTGGTTTCGAAGCTGTCGGCCAGGGCGATCATCGCCCGGCGCTTTTCTTCCTCGGCCTCCCGCTTCAGGTTTTCCTGCCGCTGCTGAAGCGCGTTCCTGTCGATGGCGTGTTGCTTGAACGTCTGCAGAGCCCGGCCCAACTGGCCGATTTCGTCCCTGCGGCTCTGATAGGGAATTTCGCAGGCGAGATCGCCCTGTTCCAGCAGGACGGTGCTTTCGATGATGCGCCGCAAAGGCGGCACCAGGGCGAGAACCATCCAGACGACGACGCCGCTGCCGACGACAATCATCGTCAGGCCAAAGATGAGTGGAAGCCAAAAAGAACTTTTATCTTTTAAATATATCTCATGAAGATACATAAAAAAGAATATCCAAGCTAATCCACACGGTGGAATAAAAGATAGGACGAGTTTTAGTCCGATGCCTTTGGTAAAAACTTTAAAAACATCGATCAATTTGTCCATCAATTTTCCACTCACTTTCTTTTATTTATAGGTCATATCTTTCGCGAGCGATGGTGCGGCGATCATACCTCGGCAATCAGAGGTATCTATTCCGTGTAGAGTACTATTTCGAAGGTTTGATGACTGGTCAAGCCATGACCTTATAGTGGAAATAGAACGCCTGTTTTGTGGCCGGACGTGCCGTGTCCGGACACGGCGCCCGGCGACGGGCAGCGCGAAAAGCCTTGAAGCGCGATCGAGACCCGGTCATGAGAAGGACTGCATCGATTTCAGGAGCCGGTTCCGATCATGGACGTCGCCATCGTCATTCCCGCCCGATTCAATTCCCGCCGGCTTCCGGGCAAGCCGATGGCCGTCATCGCCGGCCGCAGCCTGCTCGAGCGCGTCTGGGCCATCGCCAGGGCGGTCAAGGGCGTCAGCGGCGTCTATGTCGCGACGGACGACCGGCGGGTCGCCGACCATGCCGCCAGCTTCGGGGCTCCCGCCATCCTCACGTCGGCGGATTGCGCCACCGGGACCGACCGCGTGCATGCGGCCTTGGCGACGATGCCGAAACGTCCCGGCGCGGTGATCAATCTGCAAGGCGACGCCGTCCTGACGCCGCCTTGGGTGGTGCAGGGGCTGGTCGACGCTTTCCATGCCGACCCCGATGTCGGCATGGTGACGGCGGCCGTGCATTGCAGCTGGGCGCAGGTCGCCGAGATCGAGGCCCTGAAAAGGCAAAGCCCGACCAGCGGCACCCTGGTCGCCATGGATAAATTCGGGCGCGCCCTTTATTTCTCGAAGGCGGTCATTCCCTTCCTGCGCAAGCGGGAGGGCGAGATGTCGCCGGTGCATCGGCATATCGGCATCTACGGTTATGCGAGCGACGTTCTCGACCGGCTTTCCCAACTGCCGCAATCGCCGCTCGAGGCGGCGGAGCAATTGGAGCAGTTGCGCGCCTTGGAGAACGGCATTCCGATCAAGGTGGTGGTGGTGGACTATCGGGGCCGGACCCACGGCTCGGTCGATTCGCCCGAGGATATTCCTTTCGTCGAATCCATCATCGCCCGCGAGGGCGAATTGGTCGAAGGCTGAGAAAATGGAAATTCTCTTTGCGCGCCACGGCAATACCTTCGATCCCGGCGACAAGGTGGTCTGGGTCGGCCGGGAAACCGACCTGCCCCTGGTCGAAAAGGGCTTGGCGCAAGCCGCCGCCGCCGCCGCCGCCTTGCGGCGGGCCGGCCTGATTCCCGACGTCGTCTATGCCGCCTCGCTGCAGCGGACGCGGCGTTTCGCCGAGATCATCGCGGAAAGCTTGGCCTTGGCCGCCCCGATCGTCGATCCGCGCCTCGACGAATTGGACTATGGCGGCTGGGCGGGACGCACCAATGACGAGATCGTCCGCGACGATCCGGCAGCGAAGGCGGCCATCGAGGCCTGGAACACCACCGACGCCTGGCCCGAAGCCGCCGGCTGGGTCAGCCGGCAGTCCGACGTCCGGGAGGCGGTCGGGCGCTTCGCCATCGAAAGGCTGGCCGGCGGCGGCTATCATCGGCCGCTGGTGGTGAGCAGCAACGGGATCTTGCGCTTCCTGCCGCGGGTTCTGCTGGCCCCCCTGGCCCAACGGGACAGCTTCAAAATGCGGACCGGACATCTGGGCGTCATCGATTGCCAGGACGGCGACGCCTGTCTGCGCTGCTGGGACGTCGCCCCGGCCGACCTGGCCTGAACGGCCGCCTTGGGTTTCGGCGTCCGGCGGCTTGTCATGGGTAACACGGACGGACACGGACAACCACGGATAGACACGGATTCGCGCCGCAGGCATTACCTCCCTATCCCAGCGGTGTGCGGAAAAAGGGCCAAGAATGCCTGCGGCGCTCTTCCTTATCCGTGTCCGTCCGTGTTACCCATGACAAAGTCGATCAATCGGCGAAGTCGGCCTGGTCGGGATTGGCGGCGAAGGCTCGGAGCAGGCGTTTCAGCCCTTTCTCCCCGACGGCGGCGGCGGCTTCGGCCGGGCGCATCCAGGCCCGCCGGCGTTGGGTCTGTTCGGGCCATTGATCCAGGATATCGCGGACTTCCAGGGGGAAAACGTCGACCAGGCAGGTGACGGACTGGCCGGCATCGACCACCTTGACATATTCGAAGGCGGCAATCGGCGTCCTGGCGATGCTGCCTTTCAGGCCGGCTTCCTCGAAGGCCTCGGTTTCCGCCACCTGATAAGGTTTCAGGCCCTTTTCCGGCCAACCCTTCGGAATGACCCAGCGCCTGGTTTCGCGGGACGTCACCAGCATGACGAAAAGCTCTCCCTGCTCCATGCGGAACGGCAATGCGGCATACTGCAGGTAGAGTTTCTTTTTTTTCATGGAGCCGGCACAAGGACGTCTGGATGTAATGGCTGAATCTCGCAGGAGAATAATCAACGACAAAAGATCTTGTGCGACATCTGCGTTTCTTGCAAGGTATTTGTAATAGTTTCTTCCTATTTTGTCAGTTGTCACAAAGACGGCGAATGGAACATCGGAAAAGTGTATTATCCTTCGAATCGTTCCGCTCGCCTCTTCCGGCAATCCACGCCATTCGTCGGCGCTGCCGCATTGAACGGAAGGGCCGTCGCTGGCAAAGTACGGGATCTTCGACAAGGAAAAGGCATGTCTTCCACGCTCACCGTTCGACCGGCCGCGCCCGACGATGCCCCGGCGATCCTCGCTCTGCTCGTCCAGTTGGCGCAGTTCGAGCGGGCGCCGGACGGCATCCGCCTCACCGAAGAGGCGATCCGCAACGAGGCTTTCGGCGACCGTCGCCGCTTCGAGGTCTTGCTGGCCGCCGCCGAAGACCGGCCCTGCGGCCTGCTGATCTTCTATCAGGCCTATTCCAGCTGGGCGGCGGCTCCGACCCTGATGGTCCATGATCTTTTCGTCGAGGCGGCCTTCCGCCGCAGCGGCGCCGGCCGTGCCCTGCTGGCGGCGGCGGCGCGGGCCGCCGAGGCGCGCGGCTGTTGCCGGATGGACGTCAATGTCCTGGCCTGGAACGAATCGGCGCGGCGGTTCTACGCCCGTCTGGGGTTCCTCCCTTTGGAGGATTGGCTGCCCTATCGGTTGGATCGGGACGGCGTCGGGCGGTTGGCCGCCGAAACCACCGGTCCGTAATCGATGCCGGGGCGGACGCCGCCCTCGCTCAGCCGTGCGGCAGGGAGGCCATCGCGCTGTAGCCGTTCCAGACGATCTGGACGCCGAGGCAGAGCAGGATGAAGGCCGACAGGCGCAGGAAAACGTCGAGCCCGGCTTCTCCCAGGATGGGCAGCAGACGATGGGCGAAGCGATAGCTCAGATAAATGCTGGCGGCGACGGCGAAGACGCCCAGCAGGGCGCCGACCGATTCCAGCAGCAGATTTCCGGAACCGGCGCTTTTGGCCCCTAAGGTGATCGCCACCGAGATCGTGCCCGGTCCCACGGTTAAGGGCATGGTCAGCGGGAAAAAGGCCCGCGTTAGCAAAACGTCTTCCGGAACCCGGGATTGCTGCTCGCGCTCCTTGCTGTCGTCGCCCTGTTGCAGCAGGCGCCAGCCCGCGGCGACCAGGACCAGTCCGCCGGCCATCTGGACGGAGGCGACGGTCAGGCCGAAAAAGGCCAGGATGTAGGTTCCGACGAACAGCGAGGCGACCATCAGGGCCAGGCCGCCGACGGCCACCCTCCAGGCCAGGTCGGCCCGGACTTTTTCGGACGAGCCGGTGGTCAGCCGCAAAAAGATCGGGGCCATTCCCAAAGGATTGACGATGGGGAACAATCCGACGACCACGCCCAGGAATGCCGCGACGACGTGAGCCAAGCTGTCCTCCCCTAACTCCATCCCGACGAATCAGCTTTCGCCGGTCCCGCCGTCCGCGTCAAGCCTTCCCCATCCGCCATCGGGCGGGGTTGTCGGGCCTCGGCGCGCACCCCAACTGTTGGACCAGGATCGGGCCCTTAAAGTGGCATCATTGTTGCTGTCGCGGCAACAGTGAATTCCAAGGCGAGGCGCTGGAATAAGGTGTACGCAAAAAAATAAGTCATAGACTGATGAAAGAGCCGAATCGTGAAACGGCGAATTGTCGAAACAAGTTTGGAGCGAAAAATGAACTTTAAAACCATAACTTTTCTTCTTGCCATGGCCGTCGCTTCTCCGGCTTTCGCCCAGCAGGCCGGCCCGACCACGGATTTGTCGAAGGTCGAGGGCGGCGTCTTCAGCGTCGACAAGGGACATGCGAAGATTATCTTTTCCTACAGCCATTTCGGTTATTCGACATCCTATGGCCTGTTCACCAATTTCGACGCCAAGTTGACTTTCGACCCGAAGGCTCCGACCGCGAGCACGCTGGAGGCGACGATCAATCTGGACGGCATCGAGACGCTGGTGGCCAAGTTGAACGAGCATTTGAAAACGGCCGATTTCTTCGATACGGCCAAATTCCCCAGCGCCAGCTTCAAATCGACCAAGGTGACGGTGACCGGGCCCGCCACCGGGACCGTGACCGGCGATCTGACGCTGCACGGCGTGACCAAGCCGGTGACCCTGGATGTCACCTTCAATGGCGGCGGCACCAACATGGCCAAGAAGTATGACCTCGGCTTCAATGCCACCGGGCATGTGAAGCGCAGCGACTTCGGCCTGGGAGCTTACGTCCCGATGGTCGGCGACGACGTCGCGCTGACCATCAGCGCCGAATTCGACCGCGTTCAGTAAGGGGCCCGGAAAATGCCGGCCGGCTCTCTGCGCTACGACGGCGTGGCGATCGTCCTTCATTGGGCCATCGCGCTCGCCATCGTCGGGATGATTGCCATGGGCCTGGTCATGACCGGCTTGCCGCGGGGCTCGGCTTTGCAGTTCTCCTTGTTTCAACTGCACAAGTCGGTGGGCGTGACCATCCTCGGGCTGACGGTGCTGCGCCTGGCCTGGCGGTTGGCCCATCGGCCGCCGGCCTTGCCCGACGGCATGCCGGCCTGGGAAAGGCTGGCGGCCCATGCCGGTCATCTCGGCCTCTATGTCCTGATGTTCGGCTTGCCGCTCAGCGGCTGGGCGGTGGTCTCCGCCTCGCCGCTCAATATTCCGACGGTCCTTTACGGCGTGGTCCCCTGGCCCCATCTGCCGGTTCTCGACACGCTGGCCAACAAGAAGCCGGTGGCCGAAGCCCTGGAAACGCTGCATTCGGCGGCGGCCTGGATTCTCGTCGCCTTGCTGGTGGTGCATGCCGGAGCGGCGCTGCGTCATCATTTCCTGCTGAAGGACGACGTGCTGCGCCGGATGTTGCCGCGATTCCCTCTGTCTTCCCGGAGTATTTCCTCATGAAATCGATTTTTATCGCGGCCGCCGCGCTGTCCTTCGCGGCTCTCGGCGCCACGCAACCGGCCACGGCGGCCAGTTGGACCGTGGATAGCGGAAAAAGCAATTTGGGGTTCATCGGAACCCAATCGGGAGCCTCCTTCGAGGGGCATTTCTCCAAATGGCAGGCCCAGATCGATTTCGATCCGGCCAATCTGGCCTCCGGGCATGCCCTGGTGACCATCGACATGAGCAGCGCCGCAACGGGCGATTCGCAAAAGGATCAGTCCCTGCCGCAGTCGGATTGGTTCAACGTCAAGAATTTTCCCCAGGCGGTCTTCGAAGCGACCAGTTTCCGCACCAAGGGGGGCAATGCCTATGAGGCGGTCGGCAGTCTCTCCATCCGCGGCGTGAAGAAGGACGTGGTGCTGCCTTTCACCTTTGAAACGGAAGGCAGCGCCGGTCATGCCAAAGGCAAGCTCGAACTGCTGAGGACCGACTACGGCGTCGGGCAGGGCGAATGGAGCAGCGACCAGATGGTGGGGCTGATGGTGGCGGTGATCGTCGACATCCGGGCGACCAAATAGACCGGCCACGACGGTCCCGTTCCGCATTTCGGTGTTGTGCCGGCCAGGGAGCAGTGGCAGAAATTGGCCGATCGTCCGCGGGTCGCCGAGGTTGCGTTCCGTCGTCCCGTCCCATGTGCGTTTCAACGGGCAAGCCGGCAATGCCCCGGAGTTCAAGGCTTTTTCCGATATGTCCCAGCTGTTTGCGAAGTGACGGCACGGCGTTCCCTCTGTCTTTTCGTTCCCGACGAGGCCGACCGATGGTGCGCGCTGTTTGCCGCGGCGGCGCCCGATCTCGCCGTCCGGTTATGGCCCGCGATGCCGGAACGGGGCCAGGTCTTCTATGTCGCCGCCTGGAATCCGCCCGAGGATTTCTTCCGGGGCCTGCCGGGGCCGAAGGCGGTTTTCGCCCTGGGAGCCGGCATCGACCGTTTCCTCGGGCGTGACGATTTGCCGGCGGACGTTCCCCTGATTCGCTTGACCGATGCCGGAATGGCCCGGCAGATGGCCGAATATGTGCTGGCCGGCGTGCTGCGTTTCCAGCGCTGTCTGGACCTTTACGAATTCCAGCAGTTTTCCGGCATTTGGCGGCCGCAGCCGGCCCGGTCCGCGGAGGAAACCAGGGTCACGGTGCTGGGGTTGGGGCAGATCGGCGGCGTGGTCGCCGCGACGCTGGCCGGGCTTGGCTATGCGGTGTCGGGATGGAGCCGAAGCGCCGCGGCGGTGCCCGGCGTCGACTGCCGATTCGGCAACGAGGCCCTGGAGCCGCTGCTGGGCGAGACCGACGTGCTGGTCAATATCCTGCCGTCGACGGCTTCGACCCGCGGCCTGCTGAACCGGGCGCGTCTCGGCCGGCTGCCGCCGGGCGCCGGCATCATCAATGCCGGCCGCGGCGATCAGCTGGATCTGGATGCCCTGGTCGAACTGCTCGACGCGGGACGATTGCGAGGCGCCCTCCTCGATGTTTTTCCCGAGGAGCCGTTGCCGGGCGGCAGCCGCCTGTGGCGGCACCCGAAGATCCGCCTCACGCCGCATGTGGCGGCGGAGACGCTGCCCGCTCCTGCGGTCGGCCAGATCGTCGAGAATATGCGTCGCCTGGAAGCCGGAGAACCGGTGAGCGGATTGGTCGATCGGCGGCGCGGATATTAGGGCCCGTTGAAAGTCGACCGCTCCGCTAAAGAAAAGCGTCAGTAGCACCGGCCTCCCTGCCGGTGCCGCTTTTCCTTGATTCATCCAGGGCGGGTCGGCCGCGGTCCGCTCTCTTGCCTTGGTCGCGTTGACAGCGATCGGGGGCATATCTAAACTAGTCAGTTCAGTTTGGGGCCGGAAGGCGGGGTAGCAAGCAATGCAGGGGATCGTGTTTTCGCGTCGGATGAGGGGCTTCGCCCTGCTCGCCGGATGGATTTTCGGCTTGGCGCCGGCGCTGTCGGGAACGCCGGCCCAGGCTCAGCAGCAGGCCGCTCCACCCGCCGTGACGGTCAGTCCGCCCCTGAAGAAACAGATCGTCGAATGGATGGAGTTCACCGGCCAATTCGCCTCGGTCGAATATGTCGAGGTCAGGGCCCGGGTCAGCGGCTATCTCACCGAGATCCATTTTACCGACGGCCAGATCGTCAACAAAGGCGATCTGCTGTTCGTCGTCGATCCCCGGCCTTACGAGATCGCCGCGGCCTCGGCCCGGGCCGAGGTCGCGCAGGCCGCCGCTTCGCTGGAATTGGCCAAGCGGCAGCTGGTGCGCGGCGGGGAACTGCGTCAGAAGGATTACCTGGCGGCCAGCGACTACGATAGTCGCGTGCAGCAGACCAAGGCCGCCGAGGCGGCCCTGGACGTCGCCCGGGCGCAGGTCAGGGATGCTGAACTCAATCTCGAATTCACCCGCATCACCGCTCCGGTGACGGGGCGGATCAGCGCGCATCAGGTCAGCATCGGCAATCTGATCAGCGGCGGCGGTTCGTCCGACTCGACCCTGCTGACCACCGTCGTCTCCCTGGATCCGATCCATTTCAACTTCGACGTGAGCGAAGCCGATTACCTGACGCTTCAGCGCGCCACCGCGGCCGGGCGGGTCGGCTCGGCGCGCGACGGGAAACTCGCCGTGCAATTGCGCTTTTCCGACGATGCGGACTGGGGGCTGGCCGGACGCCTGGATTTCCTCGACAATCAGATCGATCGCAGCGCCGGGACCATTCGGGCCCGCGCCGTGCTCAACAACCGCGACTTCTCGATCATCCCCGGCCAGTTCGCCCGGATCCGCCTGCCGCGGACCACGCCCTACGACGCGCTGATGGTGCCCGAGGCGGCCGTGGTGACCGACCAGTCGCGCAAGATCGTCCTGACGGTCGCCGAGGACGGCACCGTCGGCGCCAAGCCGATCGTCGTCGGTCCGGTCCAGGACGGATTGCAGGTGGTCCGCAGCGGCCTTTCCCTCGACGACAAGGTCATCATCAACGGTCTGATGCGGGCCCGGCCGGGGGGCAAGGTGACGCCGCAGGCCGGCACGATTCCGTCCGACCGTCCCGCCCAGTGACGCGGGGGAGCCTTTCATGAAGCTTTCCCATTTTTTCATCGACCGGCCGATCTTCGCGACGGTCGTCTCGGTGTTCATCACGCTGATCGGCGGCATCGCCTATTTCACGCTGCCGCTTGCCCAATATCCCGAGATCGCGCCGCCGACCATCGTGGTGACGGCCAGCTATCCCGGCGCCTCCGGCCAGGTGGTGGCCGATACGGTGGCGACGCCGCTGGAACAGCAGATCAACGGCGTCGAGAACATGCTCTATATGTCGAGCCAGTCGAGCGGCGACGGCAACCTGCGTCTCACCGTGACCTTCCGGCAAGGCACCAATCTCAATATCGCCCAGGTGCTGGTGCAGAACCGCGTCGCCCTGGCCGTTCCTCAATTGCCGAGCGAGGTGCAGCGGCTCGGCGTCAACGTCCTGAAGAACTCGCCGGACTTTCTGATGGTGATCCATCTGGTTTCGCCGGATGGCTCGCGCGATCAGCTGTATCTGTCCAACTATGCCACCTTGCAGGTCAAGGATGTGCTGAGCCGTCTCGACGGGGTGGGCAGCGTCACCGTGTTCGGGGCCCGCGACTACGCCATGCGCGTCTGGCTCGATCCGGACCGGGTGGCGGCGCGCAATCTGACGGCGGGCGAGGTGCTGCGGGCCCTGCAGGCGCAGAACGTCCAGGTGGCGGCCGGCGTGCTCGGCCAGCCGCCGGTGCCCAGACCCGGCGCCTTCCAATTCAATGTGCAGACCCAGGGGCGCCTGACCGATCCGGCGGAATTCGCCAATGTCATCATCAAAAGCGACTCCGACGGCCGCATCACCCGGGTCCGCGATATCGGCCGCGTCGAACTGGGGGCGCAGGACTACAATGTCAACGGCTATCTCGACCAGACGCCGGCCGTGCCGATGGGGGTCTTCCAGCTTCCCGGCTCCAATGCCCTGGATACCGCCAACCGTTTGCTGTCGACCATCGACGAGCTGTCGAAATCCTTTCCGCCGGGCGTGAAATACACCGTCGTCTACAATCCGACCCAGTTCATCGAGCAATCGGTGCATGAAGTCTATGTGACGATTTTCGAGGCCATCCTGCTGGTCGTGGTGGTGGTCATCCTCTTTTTGCAGACATGGCGCGCCTCGCTGATTCCCATCGTCGCCATCCCGGTCTCGCTGGTGGGGACCTTCGGCGCGCTGGCCGCCATGGGCTATTCGCTCAACAGCCTGTCGCTGTTCGGCCTGGTGCTGGCGGTCGGCATCGTGGTCGACGACGCCATCGTCGTGGTGGAGAACGTCGAGCGCAATCTGCGCGAAGGGATGACGCCGAAGAACGCGGCGCATGTCACCATGGACGAGGTCGGCGGCGCCTTGGTCGCCATCGCCCTGGTGCTGTCCGCGGTGTTCATTCCGGCCGCCTTCATCCCCGGCATTTCCGGCCAGTTCTTCCGGCAGTTCGCGGTGACCATCGCGGCCTCGACGGTCATTTCCCTGATCGTCTCGCTGACCCTGTCGCCGGCGCTCTGCGCCTTGCTGTTCAAGAGCCATACGGAACAGGATCACGCCACGGCCTCGCCGCTGGCCCGTCCGTTCATCCTTTTCTTCGGGGTGTTCAACCGGACCTTCGACCGCATCGCCGGCGGCTATGGCGGCCTGACGCGGCGTTTGGCCCGCATTTCGATGCTGCTGCTGGCCGGTTACGCCGGTTTGATCGGTCTGACCGGACTGCAGTTCTACGAAACGCCCAAGGGCTTCATTCCCGACCAGGACCAGGGCTATCTGATCACCATCGTGCAATTGCCGCCGGGAGCGTCCCTGGCCCGCACCGACGAGGTGCTGCATCGGCTCATCCAAGCCGCGTTGGACACGCCCGGCATCGCGCATGTGGTGCCCTTCGCCGGCCTCGACGCCACGACCTTCACCAATGCGTCGAATTCGGCGGCGGCCTTCGTCATTCTCGATCCTTTCGAATCGCGTGTCGGCAAGGGGCAGTCGGCGGCGCAGGTGCTCGGGGCGTTCGGCGGCAAGTTGGCGGGGATCCAGGACGCCCTGATCATCCCGATCGCCCCCCCGCCGGTGCGCGGCATCGGCACGGCCGGCGGCTGGAAGATGATGGTCGAGGACAAGCGGGGCCGCGGCCTGCAGGCTCTCGAAGCGGCCGCCACCGACATGGCGGCGGCGGCCAATCAAATTCCCGGTCTGTCCCGGGTCTTCACCACCTTCAACAATCGCACGCCCAGCGTCTTCGCCGACATCGACCGGGTCCGTTCCGAAATGCTGGGGGTCTCGGCCGATCTGGTCTCGGAGGCGCTCGAGGTCTATCTCGGCTCGTCCTATGTCAACGACTTCAACTATCTGGGACGGACCTATCGGGTGACGGCCCAGGCCGACGGGACCTTCCGCAGCGATCTCAGCGCGATCGGCAATCTGAAGACGCGCAACGCCAAGGGCCAGATGGTGCCGATCGGGTCGGTGGCCAGCTTCGATTTCATCACCGGCGCCTATCGCGTGCCGCGCTACAATCTCTATCCGGCGGCCGAGGTCCAGGGCGCCACCCTGCCGGGCTATTCGAGCGGTTTCGCCCTGGAGCAGATGGCCAGGCTGGCGGCCGACCGCCTGCCCGACGGCTTCGGTTTCGAATGGACGGAACTGGCGCTGCAGGAGGTCCTGGCCGGCAACAGCGGCATCCTGGTTTTCGCGGCGTCCGTCCTTTTCGTCTTCCTGGTGCTGGCCGCCCAGTATGAAAGCTGGTCGCTGCCGCTTTCGGTGATCCTGATCGTGCCGATGTGCCTGCTGGCGGCGGTGACCGGGCTGCAGATCCGCGGCATTCCGATCAACATCCTGGCCCAGATCGGTTTCGTCGTGCTGATCGGTCTGGCCGCCAAGAATGCCATTCTGATCGTCGAATTCGCCCGCCAGGGCGAAGCCGAGGGAATGAATCGGGTCGATGCCGCGGTCTATGCGGCGCGAACCCGCCTGCGGCCGATTCTGATGACCTCCTTCGCCTTCATCCTCGGCGTGGTGCCGTTGGTCTGGGCCACCGGGGCCGGCGCCGAGATGCGCCAGTCCCTGGGCACGGCGGTCTTCTTCGGCATGCTGGGGGTGACCGGCTTCGGACTGATCTTCACGCCGGCCTTCTATATCGTGGTGCGCCGTCTGGTGGCCTGGCTCGACCGCCACAAGCCCCACCATCACGGGCATCATCGCCACGACCCGCAGCCGCCGCAGGCGGACGGAAAACCGGAGGGCGCCGGGCCTTGACCCGAGGCAACCCTCGCCGGCGTCGGTGCGAGAAATGCGGGCTGGAGCCAATTCGAGATTCGCTTTAGGGCCTGTTGATGAATAACCGCTTCGTTTTCTTCTTCGTCATTGCGAGCCGTTAGGCGAAGCAATCCAGGATCCCGCCGCCAGCTTCTGGATTGCTTCGCTTGCGCTCGCAATGACGCAGTTATTTCTGAACGAATCCTACGGGGTGTCGTCAGTTGACGACAAAGGCGATTTTTGGATTTTTTATAACCGTCATCCCCGCGAAAGCGCTAGGGCATGCACAGATCTTTCTCGGGGATGACGAGATAAAGGAATGAAAAACTCTAACTGACGACACACCTTAAGGTGTGGTTGTCCGGTCCTGACGCTGCCCGCGCCGCCAAAACCGGATTTGTTTCCTGAGAGGAAGACGGGCTAGGATATTCCCGCGATCCTCGAACGGGAGAACATCGGTGCAAGAGCGGAACGGACAGAAGCGGGGCCGGTGGGCCCTTCTTCGCGAGGACATCGAATGCGTCTTGGCCCGCGACCCGGCGGCCCGGACCCGCATCGAGGTGTTCTGTACCTATCCCGGTCTGCATGCCGTGCTGATCCACCGCGTCGCCCATGGCCTGTGGGTGCGAAAAGCGAAATTTTCGGCCCGGCTGATCAGCTTTTTCGGGCGGATGCTGACCAATATCGATATTCATCCGGGGGCGACCATCGGCCGGCGGTTCTTCATCGACCATGGCGCCGGCGTGGTCATCGGCGAGACGGCGGAAATCGGCGACGACGTGACCCTTTACCATGGCGTCACCCTGGGCGGCACGTCTCTCAGCAGGGGAAAACGGCATCCGACGCTGGAGAGCGGCACCCTGGTCGGGGCCGGCGCCAAGATCCTCGGTCCGGTCCGGGTCGGCAGCCGGGCCAATGTCGGCGCCAATTCCGTGGTCATCTCGGACGTTCCGGCCGGCATGACGGTGGTCGGCATCCCCGGGCGCATCGTCTTGCCGCCGGAAGCGCGGCGGATCACCAAACATGGGATCGACCTCGACCATCATCTGATGCCCGATCCGGTGGGCAAGGCCCTGCACTGCATGTCCGAACGCATCGTGCAGCTGGAGGCGCGGCTGGCGGCTCTCGAACATCGTCCGGAAGGCGAGGTCGAATGCGCTCGTTGCAGCGATCCCTGCGGGGCCGGTGCGGTCGAGCTGCTGCGCCTCGACGAACCGCACCGGACGGACGGCGGGCGTCCGCGATAAGGCGGGGGCTTCGCCGGCGCCACCATAAGTGTCCTTGGTTTGCCTATTGACTCAACGTCAGGCAAGCGCATATCTCCATGAGTGGCATGTGGGTATTCGGGAGATGGGAATCGCCTCTCTCGTGACGGAGCGTGACGTGGAGAGCGCGTTGATGTCGAAAATAGGGATACCGGCGCATGCGCGTCCGATGATCGACGACGGGCATCGGGATTTGGCCGGCCGGTTGGAGGAAATCGTCCAGCTCTGGCGGCTGGGCGCCGAGACCCCGGTGCTCGGGGAACGCCTGCTGGCTTTCCGCACCCGGGCCGAACAGCAATTCGAGCAGGAAATCGGCCTTCTCGGCCGATTGAGCGACGGCGTTCTGCTTCGCCATACGGCTCAATATGAAGACATGATCCGCCGGATCGACGCCGTGCTGGCCGACTTTTCGGCCGGCGGCGGCGCCATTCATTGGTTCGACATGGTCGATTGCATCGAACGTTTCCTGCGCCACTACGAACCGCGGGAAAGCGGCGGCGGTTTGACCCTATCGCGCGACGGGGCCGCCCGGGCGGGGGAATCGTTGATCAATTGGACCCAGGATCTGGCGCTGGGGGTCGACTGGATCGACCAGCACCATCGGGCCCTGATCGACACCATCAATGAAATCGGAATGCTGCCCCGGCATTGCGATCTGGCCGACGCCGACGCTTTGCTGGAGCGGTTGCGGCGGATCGCCTGGCACCATTTCCATGAGGAAGAGGCCCATCTGGCGGTCGGCGACCGTGATCGGGCCCATCGTCATGTCGCGCAGCATCGCCATCTTCTGGCCGAGCTCGATCGGCTGATTTTCGATGTGCGGTCGCGCCGTGTCGAACTGACGGGGGAGACCGGCGATCGTCTTTGCCGCTGGCTGGTCGATCATATCCTGACCATCGACAAGGAAGACTTCCAGGCGCTGCAGCGATAGGGCGGCGTCCTGGCGTCGCGGCAGGCGGAAGCTTCCCATCGGGCAGAGGGGGCTCAAGACCGTTCTCTTGAAGAAGTGCCGTCATTGCGAGCGAAGCGAACAATCCAGAAGGCGGCGGCAGGATCGGATTGCCGCGCCTTCGGCTCGCAATGACGAAATTCAAGCGAACAGTATTGGGCTTGACCCGCGGTTCGATTAAGGCAAAGCCGCCGGCTTTTCCGCCTCTTTTATTCGGTGGTGGTCGTCGTCTTCTGCCTGGTTTTCGTCATCGTGCCGCCGGGAGAGGTGGTCTGCTCCTGGTGCGTGGCGCTCGACTGGGATCCGTCCGGCGCCGTCGTCCGTGTGCTGGAACTGGCCTTGGACCCGTCGGTGCCATTCGAATAGGTCTGGCTTTTGTTGGTCTCGGTCCCATTGTCGTCGATGGTCTTCTGGGACTTGCTCGAACTGTAGCTTCCCACGGTCGGAGCGGTCGTCGAAGTCGTCGTCTCGGAAGACGTGCTCTGGGCGAACGCGACGCCCGTCATCATTGCGAACGCTGCTACGCTGGCGACCAAAAATTTCGTCATTATCGTGCTCTCTTCAATAAAGTTTGTAGAGCATAATGCGGCGACTACAAATAATTATGATAGAGACGGAAAATACCTACGACGCAATATCCATAACTTTTGCGGCGTAAGTTCGTTGAAATTTTAGAGATTATCTTTTTTTCGACCGAGACGGCATGGTCAATCATCGGAACGAAAGGGACCGGCCTCGGTCAATTCTTCGATGCTGGCCGCCACCCGCGGTCGTTCTTCCTCGAGGAAACGGGCGACGGCGCGGCGGAACGCGGGATCGGCGATCCAGTGGGCGCTCCAGGTGGGGACCGGCATATAACCCCGGCTGACCTTGTGTTCGCCCTGGGCTCCGGCTTCGACGCGGCGCAAGCCGCGGGCGATGGCGAAATCGATGGCGCGGTAATAGCACATCTCGAAATGCAGATAGCGGAACTCGCCCTCGGAGCCCCAATTGCGGCCGTAAAGCGTGTCGCCGCCCAACAGATTGAGGGCGCCGGCCACCCACCGGCCGTCCTGTTCGGCCATGATCAGCACGGCCTTGTCGGCCATCGAGGCGCCCAGGCGGGCGAAAAAATCCTGCGTCAGATAGGCATTGGCCCATTTCTTCTCGACGGTGTCGAGGTAGAAGCGAAAGAACGCGTCCCAATGGACGGGCTTCAGGGCGTCGCCGGTCAGGGTGTGAATCCCGACGCCGAGTTCGGCGGCGCGGATCCGTTCCTTGCGGATGGATTTGCGCTTGCGCGACGACAGGGCACCCAGGAAATCGTCGAAGCTGCCGTAGCCGTCGTTGGTCCAATGATACTGCTCGCCCATCCTCAGCAGCCAGCCTCGGGCCGCCAGGGCTTCGGCCTCGGCCCGGGTCGGAAAGGTGACGTGCGCCGAAGAGAGGCCGGCCTGATCGACCAGATTGACCATGGCGTCGGCCAGGGCCTCTTCCAGGCCATGATGGCGCCAGGCCGGATGGACCAGAAGGCGCGGACCGGTCACCGGCGTGAAGGGGACGGCGCATTGCAGCTTCGGGTAATAGCGTCCGCCGGCCTTGGTCCAGGCGTCCGCCCAGCCCCAATCGAAAACATATTCTCCGTAGGAATGGCTTTTCACATAAAGCGGCGCGCAGGCCAGCAGGCCGCCGCCGGTGCGTTCGGCCACCAGATGCCGGGGGGCCCAGCCGCTGTCCGGCGCGGCGGAGCCCGAGTCTTCCATGGCGCTGAGGAAGGCATGGGTGCAAAATGGATTGTCGTTGCCGGCGCAAGCATCCCACTCCGCCGCGGCAATGTCACCGATGCCGCGAACGCTGCGGATGGTCACGCCGTTGCGCCCATCGGGCATAGTGGTTCCTCATCGGCTGTGAAGTCGTTCGGCCTAACATGGGGAGCATTCGATCCATGGTTCAAGAGAATTAGTGTATCGCATGGCTTCCCCCCCGGACGATTCGCAACGATACCGCGCCCTGCGGCGCATGCGCCTGACGGCCGCCGGCCTGCTGGTCGCCATGTTGCTGGCCGACGTCGCGGCGCGCCTGGGTGAAGGACGCTATCCGGGGCTCGCCTATCTGCGCGCCTTCGCCGAGGCGGCGATCGTCGGCGGATTGGCCGACTGGTTCGCCGTCACCGCGCTGTTTCGCCGGCCGCTCGGCCTGCCCATTCCGCATACGGCGATCGTGCCGCGCAAGAAGGACCGCATCGGCGATGCGGTGGGCAATTTCGTCGCCAACAATTTTCTCAGTCCCGAAGTCCTGTTGCCGAAGGTGCGCGCCCTCGACATCGCCGGCCGGCTGTCGCTTTGGCTGGGCCGCGAGGGAAACGCCCGATTCGCCGCCAGACGCCTGACGGCCGCCATACCGCCCTTGATGGCCGCGATGCAGGACGAGCCGGTGCGCCGGATGCTGCGCGACGCGGCGGCCGACCGCTTGCGGGGAATCGCCGCGGCGCCGCTGCTGTCGCGCATTCTCGGCATCCTGGTGGCCGGCGGCCAGCATCTGGCGCTGTTCGATATCGGCATCAAGGCGGGACGCGACTTCATCGAGGTCAATCAGGAACAGATCCACCAGGCGATCAATGAAAAATCGAGCTGGTGGGTTCCCGAATGGGTCGACAGCCGGCTGGCCAAGCGGATCGTCGGCGGCCTGCTGGAAACCCTGAACGACATGGAAGCGATGGATCATCCCTGGCGCCTGCAATTCCAGGAGACGGTCGGCCGGCTGATCGATACCCTGGCGCACGCGCCGGAAACCCACGACCGCGCCGAGGCCGTCAAGGACGAGATCATCGGCCATCCGGAGGTGCAGGCCTATCTCGAGTCCCTGTGGCTGGAGACCAAGCGCGTGCTGCTGGCCGATCTGGCGAGCGGCGATCGGATCGAACGCGCCCTGACCGGCACCTTGAGCGGACTGTCCCTGCATTTGAAGCAGGACGCCCGCCTGCAGGAGGTGGTGAACAGCTGGGCGGCGCGCGCCGTCCTGCATCTGCTGGTGCCGAACCGCCAGCGCCTCGGCGCCTTCATGGCCGGCGTGGTGCGCAACTGGGACACCGGGACCCTGGTCGGCAAGATGGAATTGCAGTTCGGCCGCGACCTGCAATATATCCGCATCAACGGCACCCTGGTCGGCGGCCTGGTCGGCCTGCTGGTGCATGCGCTGTCGGCGGCTTTCGGCTGATCGCTTTCGATCGCCGCCCTTCCTCATCCGCGCTCTTCGCGCAGGACGTCGCGCAGCCGCGGCGTCATGAAATCGAGAAAGGCCTGGACGCGCCGCGGGGCCCGCCGACGGCCAATATAAAGCGCATGGACCGTTTCGCTGTCGGCCATCGCATCGGCCAGCACGGTGCGCAGACGACCGGCCGCGAGATCGGCGCGCACATGGAACTCGGCAAGGCGGGCCAGTCCCAGGCCGAGGATCGCCAGGTGACGCACCGTCTCGCCGTTGTTGGCGGTGATCGACCCATGCACTTCCCGGTCGACCAGGCGGCCGCCGCTTTGCAAGGGCCAGACGGCGGCGGCGCGCCGGAAATTGAATCCCAGGCAATTGTGATGTTCGAGATCCGCGATGGTGTGGGGAACGCCCCGTTCGGCCAGATAGGCCGGGGCGCCGACCAGATGGCGCCGCACGTCGCCCAGATGGATCGCCAGCAGGCTGGAATCCGCCAGTTTCCCGATGCGAAAGGCGACATCGGCCTCGGCCGCGTAAAGATCGACGACGTCGTCGGTCATCGTCAGGTCCAGGCGGATCGCGGGATAGGCCCGCGTGAAGGCGGGCAACAGCGGCAACAGGCAATGCCTGCCGAACGGCACCGAGACATTCACCCGGATCAGGCCGGTCGGAGCCCGCGCATCGCCGACGATTTCGGCGTCGAGCGAATCGAGGTCGCCCAGAATCGCCTCGGCGCGCTCGCAGTAAAGCTCGCCTTCCGCGGTGAGGCGCAAGCGCCGGGTCGAGCGTTCGATCAGCCGCACGCCCATCCGGTTCTCGATGCGGCTGATCAGTTTGGCGGTCGAGGAGGGCGTCATATTCACCACCCGGCCGGCTCCGCTGAAGCTGCCGGTCTTGGCCACTTGCAGGAAGACCCGCATTTCCCAGGCGCGCTGATCGCTCATGTGCCTCGACCTTGTCATTGAATGACAAGGTGATACGACCTTTCCCCCTATTCCGCCAGCGGAGGTTGAGGGGCAAGGTGGGCGAACATGGAAAACAGCAAGGAAGACGTCATGGACCTGCAGTTGAACGGCAAGACGGCCCTGGTCACCGGCGCCACCGCCGGGATCGGTCTGGCCATCGCCAAAAGGCTGGCCGCCGAAAAGGCCGCGGTGATCATTTGCGGTCGCGACCAAGCCAAGCTCGACCGGGCCGGCGCGGACATCGGCGCCTGCGGCGGCGGAACGGTCCGCAGCGTGCTGGCCGATCCGGCCACGGAGGAGGGGGCGGCGGCGCTGCTGAAGGCGGTTCCCGGCGTCGACATCCTGGTCAACAACTTGGGCATCTACGAGTCCAAGGCCTTCGTCGACATCACCGACGACGACTGGCGCCGCTTCTTCGAGGTGAACGTTCTCGGCGGCGCGCGCCTGGCCCGCCACTATTTCCCCGGCATGCTGGTCCGCGACTGGGGGCGGGTCATCTTCATCGCCAGCGAATCCGCCGTGATGGTGCCGCCGGACATGATTCATTACGGCATGACCAAGACCGCGCAATTGGCCATCTCGCGCGGGCTGGCCGGGCTGACCAAAGGAACCCGCGTGACCGTCAATGCCGTCCTGCCCGGTCCCACCCGTTCGGAAGGCATCGTCGATTTTCTGAAAAGCGTCGCCAGCGATCCCGATGCGCCGGCGGCGGAGATCGAAGCGGAGTTCTTCCGCAGGGATCGCTCCTCGTCCCTGATCCAGCGGATGATCGAGCCGGAGGAAATCGCCAGCCTGGTCGCCTATGTCGCCAGTCCGCTCTCCTCCGCCACCAACGGCGCGGCGCTGCGCGTCGAAGGGGGACTTACGCCCACCGTCGTCTGAACCGTCCGCCCGGGAAAGCTCAGGCGCTCACTTCGACCACGGCATCCACTTCGACGGCGACGCCGAGCGGCAGCGACGGCACGCCGACCGCCGACCGGGCGTGACGTCCGGCCTCGCCGAACACCGCGACCATGAGGTCCGAGGCGCCGTTGACGACTTTCGGCTGGTCGGTGAAGCTTGCGGTGCCGGCCACGAAGCCGCCGAGACGCAGGATCCGCCGGACGCGGTCCAGGTCGCCGACGGCCGCCTTGATCTGGGCGATCAGATTGATGCCGCACAGGCGGGCCGCCTGATAGCCCTGATCGACCGTCAGCGTGTCGCCCAAATGGCCGAGATGGACCAGCTTGCCGTCCTGGAACGGCAATTGGCCGGAGAGGAACAGCTGGGTGCCGGCCAGCACGAAAGGAACGTAATTGGCCGCCGGCGCCGCCGCGGCGGGAAGCGTGATGCCCAATTCCGCCAGACGCGTCTCGACTTTGCTCATGGCCGTCTTTCCTTCCTTGTGGGCTGCCTCGGGCCATCTTGGCCAAAGCGGGCGCGGCGCACAACCCCGCGTGACGGCGAACGTGGCATTCGAAAATCGGGGGGGCTGTCGGAGTCACACGAGCCGCCATCGCTTCGTTCCCGGGACCTGCCCGATGGCCTGGAGAACGGGCGAGATCTTTGAGCAACACGGACGAACACGGACAGCCACGGATGACACGGATAGGAAAAAGCGCCGCAGGCATCTTCTGCGGGCGGCTTCGTTTTCTTCGCCGTTCCGAACGGGCCCTTATCCGTGCCATCCGTGGCTGTCCGTGTTCGTCCGTGTTATCCGAAATCCGTCGTCATCCCGAAGCCCAGCCCTCTTCGCGGATGACCCCCGGCGCATCGACCGATTCAAAAGGTTCGCCGTCCCCATCAAGGGGAGGGCTGGGGAAAACGGGGCGCCAGGGGGTGGAAGGCCGCCGGCGGCGTCCCGGCGCGGCGCAGCATGCCTAACAGATCGCGGGGGTCGTCGGGATCGGCCAGCAGGTCGATTTCGTGGTAGAGTCCGTTGTCGGCAAGCTTTTCTCGCACATAGCGCAGCGCCGAGAAATCCTCGATGGCGAAGCCGACCGAATCGAACAGCGTGATCTGCCGGGCCTCCCGCCGTCCCGGCGCCTGCTGCGTCATGACCTGCCAGAGCTCGACGACCGGATGGGCGGCGTCGAGCTGCTGGATTTCGCCCTCGACGCGGGTTTGCGGCGCGAATTCGACGAAAATGTCGGCGCGCAGCAGGATGTCGCGCTGCAATTCCGTCTTTCCCGGACAATCGCCGCCCACCGCGTTGAGATGGACGCCGGGGCCGATCATGGCGTCGGTGAGGATCGTCGCACAATGCTTGTCGGCCGTGATGGTGGTGACGATGTCGGCCCCGTCCACCGCCTCGCCGGTCGAGGCGCAGCAGGCGACGTCGAAGCCGAGGCCGGCCAGGTTGCCCGCGCATTTGCGGGTCGCCGCGGCGTCGATGTCGTAAAGACGCAGTTTCGTCACGCCGAGGAGCGCCTTGAAGGCCAGGGCCTGGAATTCCGACTGCGCGCCGTTGCCGACGAGGGCCATGCACCGGGAACCCGGCCGGGCCAGATAGCGGGCGGCCAGGGCCGAGGTCGCCGCCGTGCGCAGCGCCGTCAGCAGGGTCATTTCGGAAAGCAGCAGCGGATAGCCGTTGCCGACGTCGGCGAGGACGCCGAAGGCGGCCACCGTCTGGCGTCCGTCCCGCCGGTTCTTCGGGTGGCCGTTGACATATTTGAAGCCGTAGAGCCGGCCGTCGCTGGTCGGCATCAGTTCGATGACGCCGTCGACGCTGTGGGAGGCCAGGCGTGGCGTCTTGTCGAAGCGGCTCCAGCCGCGAAAATCCTCCTCGATGCGGGCGGCCAGGTCGGTCAGGACGCGTTCGACCCCGATGGCCAGCACCAGTTTCATCATATGCTCGACGCTGACGAAGGGGACCAGGTTCAGTTTTCGGGTCATGGGATCAATAACTCCAGGTCGGGCGGTCCATGATGCGGCGGCCCATCAGGCTGGCGGTCAGATCGACCAGAAGCGCCGCCGTGCGCCCGCGTTCGTCGAGAAACGGATTGAGTTCGGCCAGGTCGAGGCTGCCGACCAGGCCGCTGTCGCTCAGCATCTCCATGATCAGATGCGCCTCGCGGAAGGTGGCGCCTCCCGGCACCGTGGTGCCGACCGCCGGGGCGATCGACGGATCGAGGAAATCGACGTCGAGGCTGACGTGCAGCCGGCCGTTCGCCTTGGCGACGCGTTCGAGGAAGGGGCGCAGAAGCGGGGCGATGCCATATTCGTCGATGGCGCGCATGTCGTGCACCGTCGCCCCGGCGGCCGCAATGGCCTGCCGCTCGGCCGGATCGACGCTGCGCAGGCCGAGAATGCAGATGCGGGCCGGATCCACCCTGGTCGCCAAGGGCGGAAAATAGCCCTCGAATCCCGGCTGGCCGCTCACATAGGCCAGGGGGACGCCGTGCAGATTGCCGCTGATCGTGGTGTCGAGGGTATGGAAATCCAGATGGGCGTCGAGCCACAGCAGAAAAAACGGCCGGCCGCTTTCCGCGGCACGGCGGGCCAGGCCGGAAATGGTCCCGGCCGCCATGCTGTGATCGCCGCCCAGGAAGATCGGCATGGCGGCGCCGTCGGCCGCGGCATAGGCCGCCTCGGACAACGCCGCCGTCCAGGCGGAAATTTCGGAGAGCGCATGCACGGCGGCGTTGCCGTGGGCGAGGGGGCGGGGGGCGGGGGAACGGCGCGGCGGCAAGGCGACGACGCCGAGGTCGGCGACGGCGTGGCCGAGTTCGGCGAGGGCGGCGGCCAGACCCGCCGCGCGGAAGGCGCCGGGTCCCATGTCGCATCCCAGGCGGCGGGAGCCGTCCTGCACGGGCGCTCCCAGGATCCTGCACTGCATCCGCCGCCTCCGTCATCGTCCGAGAGATGATTGAAGCGGAGTTTGCCGGCGGAACGAACAGACTGGATTGGCAAATTTCTCATCATTGCTATCATATTGGTCATTACGACTGCCGAAATGGACAATCATGGACAATCTCGACGAACGGCTGATCGTTCTGCTGCGCCACAACGCCCGGCGCAGCGTCTCGGATCTGGCCATCGACCTGGGGGTGTCGCGCGCCACCGTCCGGGCGCGCATGCAGCGACTGGAAAGCGCCGGCGAGATTGCCGGCTACACCGTCATCCTGCGGGCCGAAGCGGTCGGCCAGCCCATCCGCGGCGTCATGATGATCGAGGTCGGCGGCCATGTGGCGGACCGGGTGGTGGCGACGCTGGGCGGATTTCCCGAGATCGCGACCATCCATACGACGAACGGCCGCTGGGATCTCGTCGTCGAGCTCGGCACCGCCACCCTCTCGGAGTTCGATGCGATCCTACGGCGGATTCGCCTGATTCCCGGCATCACCGGCAGCGAGACGAGCCTTTTGCTGGCGACGCCCCGCACCACGAAGGCGCGGCTGTGAAAGCGGCGGGACGAACGTCGCCTGAACGTCCCGGGCATACCATGCCGCGGCTCTTTCATCTTTGGCGCCAATGGCCAGGGCAAGCGACTGAAAGGTCAGGCGCGTAAAACAATAACCGCGTCATGGCGCGTTCCGCCCCGGCCCGCCCAGGAAGAATAAGGAAAAGTGGCACCGGCGTCCCTGCCGGTGTCCGCCGCTGGCGCGGCGGAACCTTTTCCACCGGCAGGGACGCCGGTGCCACTGCCGCTTCAGCCATGAAAGGCCCTTCACCGCGCAGGCAACGGCTCCTTATCGTCGGTCGCGATCCGCATCGCTTGGGCGAACCTCGGCACGTGTCATCCCCGCCGGCGGCGGCCCCTGAATGACTTTCACCGGCTCCATTCCCTGACCGCCAGCACGGCTTGCGCGAAGGCTTCCGGTTTTTCCTGCGGAAGATTGTGCCCGCCGTCCGCGACGAGGCGATGGTCATGCCTTCCGCTGAAATGGGCGGCGTGATCCGACGTTCCGCCGATGCGCATGACGCCGTCGGCCGTGCCGTCGAGCGTGATCGTCGGCACGCCGATCGTCGGTTGAAGGGCCAGCCGGCGTTCGAGATCCGCCAGGGCGGGATCGCCGTCGACCAGCCCGTAACGGTGCCGATAGGAATGGATGACCACCTCGACGAAATCGGGATTGTCGAAGGCGGCGGCGGTCCGCTCGTAGGTGGCCTCGTCAAAGGTCCACCGCGGCGACCACAGTTGCCACAGCAGACGGCACAGGGCGCGCCGGTCGTTCTCGAGGCCCGCCCGTCCCCGCTGACCGTGGAAGTAATATTGGTACCATAGGCGCCATTCGTTTTCGGGCAGATCCGGCTGCCCCGAGCGGGCGATGTCCTGGATATTGTAGCCATTGACGGAGACCAGGCCCCGGACCCGTTCCGGCCAGAGCGCGGCGACGATACAGGCGGCACGGCCGCCCCAGTCGTAGCCGGCGAGCCATGCGGCGCCGATTCCCAGCGCGTCGAGAAGGGCGAGCAGATCCGCGCCGAGCGCCGCCTGCTGCCCGGACCGCGGCGTCGCCGCGGAGCGGAAGCGGGTCGGGCCATAGCCCCGCAGGAAAGGCACGATGACCCGCGCCCCTTCCGCCGCGAGGGACTTCGCCACGTCGTCATAGGCCCGGATGTCGTAGGGAAAGCCGTGCAGCAGCACGATCGGCCAACCTTCGGCCTCGCCCTGTTCTTCATAGGCGACGCTCAGGACGCCGGCGTCGATGTGCTTCAACATGGCGTGATCACTCCGAAGGCAAGGGACCATTCCCCGGGCATCATATGGAAACGCCCCGGTCGGATGTAGAGAGGCGTCGGGGCGATCCATGGCAATATCCTGCGGCATCCCGATCGATCGGAGAATGGTCAGGCCGGCCTCGACCCCACCCCTGCCGGTCATTCCGCCGCCGGCACCGAGTCCGACCGGGCCTTGGCCAGGCCGAGGAACGCCGTCATGGCGCTGGACACGTAGCCGTCATGGCGGCGGATGAAGAGCGTGTCGACCTGGGCAAGGTCCGGCGGCAACTCGTGGACCGCCACCTTGCCCTCCTGCCAGGCGGCGGCGACGACCCCCTTGGGCAGCAGGGTCACCCCGATGCCGGCGCAGACGCAGCTTATGATCGCATCGAGCGAGCCGAACTCCAGTGGCCTGGCCACGACGATGCCCATCTCCGCCAACATGGCGTCGAGCCGTTGGCGATAGGAACAGCCGATGTGGAAGACGATGGTCTTCAGGTCTTCGACCGCCGTCAGTTCGCGCGGCGCGCCAACGGCCCGGGCCGTCACCAGGACGAGTTCCTCGCGAAAGACCGCCTCGTGATGCAGATCGGGATGATCGATCGGGCCGGAGACGAACGCGCCGTCGAGCCGGCACTCCACGACGTCGTTCACCAACTGGCCGGTCGTGCCGGTCGTGACCGCTAGGCGGACCTTCGGATATGCCCTGGCGAATTGGCTGAGCAGCGGCGACAGGCGTAACGCCGTGGTGGTTTCCAGGCTGCCCAGCAGCAGCGAGCCATTCGGCGGACCGTCGTCCCGCGCCGCGGCCTGGGCGTCCGAAAGCAGCTTGGCGATGCGCGGCGCGAAGGGCAGAACGCGTTGCCCGGCCGGCGTGGTGGTGACCCCGCGGGCATGGCGATGGAACAGGGCGACGCCGAGTTCCTGCTCGAGCGCCCGGATGCGAGTCGTCACATTCGACTGAACGGTATGCAGTTCGGCCGCCGCCCGGTTCATGCTTCCCTGCCGCGCGACGGCTTCGAACACCCTCAGGTCTGCCGCGTCCATGACTTACATATCCCGATACGTGATAGCTGAGTAAAAATGTATTCGCATATGGCGATAGCGTCAAACGTGATCCGCCGCCCGGCTCCCGGCTGAGTTCGGTCCAACGAGGGGGGCAATGTGCGGCGGGCGCCGCCGCCCGTTGGTGGTAGCAATCTCTATTTAAGATATGACGTATCGAATCAATTCGTTTCTGACGATCACGCATTGGGCTGTAGCCTCGGGCCGGTTCATCAAACGAGGAGAGACCGATGGATGGTGTTGCAGCCCATCAGCGTCGTTCGAACCGACAAGCGTCGACAACGGGCGCCTGGCGCGCCACGATGTCCGGCTTTTGCGCCAGCCTGGTCGGTATCGGACTCGCCCGTTTCGCCTATACCCCGCTTTTGCCGGCGCTCATCGGCGCGCACTGGTTCGAGCCTTCCGCCGCGGCCTATCTCGGGGCCGCCAATCTCGCCGGCTATCTTGCCGGTGCGCTTCTGGCCCGGCCGGTCGCGGCACGTATTCCGGTCGCCGGAACCATCCGGTTGATGATGGGAATCGCCACGCTGGCGTTTTTCGCCTGCGCTTATCCCTTGTCCTTCACCTGGTACTTCGCCTGGCGATTCGCGGCCGGCTTGTCGGGCGGTGCGCTGATGGTCCTCGCGGCGCCGACGGTGCTGCCGCATGTGCCGCCCGCCCGGCGCGGATTGGCCAGCGGCGCGATCTTCATGGGGGTCGGCGTCGGCATTGCTTTATCGGGGACGCTCGTCCCGCTGTTGCTGCGCCGGGGATTGACCGAGACATGGCTTGGGCTTGGCGTTCTGGCGCTCCTGCTGACGCGGCTCGCCTGGAAAGGCTGGCCGGCCGCCTCGCTCCCTGCCGTTCCATCGGCCCCCCGCCAACCGCACCAGGTCCTTACATTGCGCGCCCTCTATGCCGAGTATGCGCTCAATGCCGCGGGGCTCGTGCCGCATATGATCTTCCTCGTCGACTTCGTGGCGCGCGGTCTGGGCCAAGGGGTGGCGGTCGGCGCCGAGTATTGGGTGCTGTTCGGTCTCGGCGCCATGGCCGGTCCGCTTCTGAGCGGATATCTGGCCGATCGCGTCGGCTTCGGTCGCGCCCTGCGTCTCGCCTACGCCATCCAGACGGCGGCGGTGGCGCTGCCCGCATTGGGGCTCGGCTCCATGTGGCTGATGCTTTCGAGCGTCGTCGTCGGCGCCTTCACGCCCGGGATCGTTCCCCTCGTGCTTGGCCGCCTCCATGAATTGCTCGCCGGCCATCCGGCCGAACAGAAAGCGGCCTGGAGCGCGGCGACGACCAGCTTCGCCGTCCTGCAGGCGCTTGCCGCCTATGGAATGTCGTTCCTGTTCGGCCGCGGCGGCGGCGATTACCGGCTGCTGTTCGTCCTCGGCACGGTGGCCATGGGACTGGCGCTCGCCGTTGATGTCGGGGCGGCGATCGGCGCCGGCGGTCGCCGACGGCGCAATTGAGGCCCGCGACCGGCATCTTGGGCTGGCCTTTTCGGGGTTCCTGTCTTCGGACCGATGCCGCTGATGCCGTTCATGACTTGATTCTCTCATGTGTACATAGTGCGTGACCAGCTTCCCGAGGACGTGCTGGAGGCAATGGACGGCGGTCTGTGAAGATCCTCCTGGATACGCATGTGCTGCTTTGGTGGCTGACGGACAGTGACAGGCTGGGGAAGACGGCCCGTGAACTGGTCGCCGACCCGGCGAACGATATCCTGGTCAGTATGGTGTCGTTTTGGGAAATCGCCCAGTCGCATTACCGGACGCTGATGACTGTGCCCGTTCGTCATCGCGATCCTTTCGATCATTTGCTGATCGCTCAGGCAATCGCAGAAAAGGCCGTCTTCCTTTCAGAAAATGGTCATGTCTCCGCCTATCCGGTCCAGGCCATTCGTTGTTCGTCCACAGCGTAAGCGGTCGAGATGGCTTTCCCGGTGTCAGAGACGCCGTGAACCAACGATGAGGCTTCAGGCCCCGATCTGCCTTCACGGAGATATAAAACCGCGTCATGGCGCGTTCCGCACCGGCCGGCGGCCGACCCGTCCTGGAAGAATAAGGAAAAGTGGCACCGGCGTCCCTGCCGGTGTCCGCCGCTGGCGCGGCGGAGTTTTTTCTCCACCGGCAGGCACGCCGGTGCCAC
>JAATGN010000231.1 GCA_015654615.1 Rhodospirillales bacterium | reverse complement strand
GGCCAGCAGATGGCTGGCGAAGGAATGGCGCAGCACATGCGGCGATATCCGCGACGGCGCGATGCCGGCGGCGATCGCCAGATCGTCCAGCATCTTGGCGAATCCCGTGCGGGTGAAATGGCCGCTTTCCCCGGTGCCGGGGAAAAGCCAGCGGCTGGCCTTCGGCTGGCGGACCTCGAGCCAGGCGGCGATCGCCAGGCGGGCCGGATCGCCTAAGGGAACCATGCGTTCCTTGCCGCCCTTGCCGCGGACGATCAGCATCTGGGGGTTGCGGGCGACCGCGGCGACCGGCAGGCCGACCAGTTCCGAGACGCGCAGGCCGGCGGCGTAAAGCAATTCGACCAGGGCTTGGGCCCGTCGTCCGGCGACGCCGCCTTTCCCTTTTGCCGCTTGCATCAGGGCCTCGACTTCGGCTTCCGAAAGATATTTCGGCAAGGGACGGCCGAGCTTGGGCGCATCGATGATCTGGCTGGGATCGTCGCCGCGCACCCCTTCGGCGTAAAGGAACCGATGGAACTGCCGCAGCGCCGACAGCCGGCGGGCGGCCGTCCGGGCGGCCAGGCCGCGCCGTTTCATCTGTGCGATATAATCGCGCAGCGCGGCGCTGTCGGCCTGATGTTCGGCCAGGCCCAGGGGACCGAGGAAATCGCCGAAGTCGGCCAGGTCGCGCCGATAGGCGTCCAGGGTGTTGGCCGCCGCCCCGCGCTCGGCGGCCAACATCTCCAGAAAGGCTTCCACATGCTTCGGCGGATCAGAGGCCATTGGCGATGGCCGCCTCGACGGCCAGAGCGCGGGCGTCGCCGTCCAATCCGATCAAATGCAGGGCGGCGATCACCCGGTAAAGATCGATCGGGTCGGCCTGGCCGAGTCCGGCGTCGCCCAATGTGGCGAGGGCGAACAGCACCGTTTCCCCGAGCCGCAGATCGTCGGTGGCGACGCGCAGGCCGTGCCAGAGCGCGCCGCGCAGCACGCCGCCCGCCG
Organism: Rhodospirillales bacterium; assembly: GCA_015654615.1. GTDB lineage: Bacteria > Pseudomonadota > Alphaproteobacteria > Rhodospirillales > Magnetospirillaceae > Telmatospirillum. The sequence continues at coordinate 28,212 of JAATGN010000231.1, read as the reverse complement.
GGCCGGATTGCGCCGCCGCCGGGGCGGGTATCGGGTCGTCGTAGAGGGCCAGCCAGTCGTCGGCCGGCACCTTGTCGCCCAAAGCCGCCAGCAGGCCGTAACAGACCAGCAGGCGCCGTTGGGCGACCGCCGGGGGCAAATCGCCCCGGACCTTGCGCCAGGAGCCGAGCGTTCCGGCCGGAAGCGTCTGCGGGGCCTCGGCGGCGGCCAGATGCGTCAAGGGCCAGAGCCCGGCCGCGGCGGCGGCCACGGCCGGATCGCCGCCGCGGGCCAGGCCGACCCATTGGCCGGCGGCGTCGTTTCTTTGCGCGGCGTAGAGCGCGCGGGCCGCGACGATGGCGAAGCTGGCCAGTTCGGGGGCCGGCCGGAGGGCGACGATCTGCGGGGCGTAAAGGCGCGCCGCGGTGAAATAGCCCGGCCCGTCGCCGGCCAGGCCGAGGGCCTTGGCGATGATTTCCACCTTGGCGGTGGGCAGCGTCTGCTGCAGGGCGGCGCGAAACAGCAGGGCCCGGCTGCGCACGCCCTTGTCGGTGGCCGCGGCGTTGACCGGAGCGGTCAATTCCTGCGGGGTGAAGGTCACCTGTTCGTAAGACTGGCGCAACAGTTCGGTATCGACCACGCCGAACGCCTCGGCTTTTTCGGTCGCCGCCAGGCGGGCTTCCGGCGTGGCGCTGCTCAGGGTGGCGATGGCCCGCAGGAGCGCCGGCGGCAGATTGCCGGCGGCGACCGATTCGGGCAGGGGCAATTTGGCCAGACGCGCCATGGCCAGGGTCAGGGGCGTCGGATTGGCGAATCCGTCCGTTTTGCCCGGCGCGACGCCGGCCAAGGCGTCGGCGGCGGTGAAGAAGGCCGGGTCGCCCACCTTCTGCTCGCGCAGCAGGTCGACGCCGAGGCCGGCCTCATTGCCTTTGCCCGCCGAAAACTGGCAGAAGACCTGCAATTTTTCCGGATAGGAGTCGTTCGAGGCCTGCAGGCGCAGGGCCGGGGCCTGCTGGCAGGCGGTCGCGCTGTCGCCGGCCACCAGGGCGGCGTCGATCTGCAGGCGGCGCAAGGCGGGCGTGTAGGCCGGATCGGGCAGGCCCTTCAACAAGGCGTTGAGACCGTCGATGTCGCCCATCGCCCACAGCTTGTCGGCCCGCAGCTTGATCAGCGAATCGCCGGAAGCCTTGCCCGACGGCACGGCGGCGGCGGTCAGCAGAAGCTTGCGCTCGAGCCGCTGCAGACTGCGCCAGGGCGACGGGCCGGGCAGCAGCGGCAGAACCTTCTGCACGATGCCGACGGAGGTCCCGGCCCACATATCGGTGCCGAAGCCGCCATGGCCTTCATCGAGAACACCGGTGGCATTGGCGTCGAGAACGCCCAGATCCTGGACCTGGATCCGCTCGCCGCGCGGCTGGAAACCGTCGGACGGTCCGTTGGCGCCGCCGGCCTGCGGCGAGACGATCACGGCGGAGGGCGGCGCCAGCGGCGCCAGCGGCGTCACCTGAGGCGTCGGTGTCAGGGGCGTCGGCGCGTTCTGCGCCAGGGCGGCGGAAAGCGGCAGCAGGACCAGGCCGATGGCGAGCTTCACGGACACGGCGCGGCGATCAATGTTGGAAACGCTCATCCGGGATGACCTTTTCGATCTTGGCGGAAGGAGCCGGAATGTCCCACATGGACAGGGCGACGACCCCACCGACAAGGACGACCACGACCAGGACGACGACAATGCGAACCAAACTGCTCATCGAAGGTAACTGCCTCTTGCAAGACTTATGGACGGCACGCGGCGGGACGGCTACAAGGCCGAAGCCTGCCTTGCAGAACGGCGGTCCCGGATACGCATACAGGCCTGCTGGATTGTGTTAGGGTTTAACCATGGCGAACGGCGGAAGTTTATCGGTACGGCCGGCGGAGTTCAATCTTGCCGGAAGGCTCGGCCTGGGCAATTCTGGTAAGGAACGCCGTTCGTCCGTCCCAATCTTTCCAACCGCCGAGTTCGACCATGGCCTGTGAAGTCCTCAATCTCCCGCGATCGGTGGTCCTGGTCGGCCTGATGGGCGCCGGCAAGAGCTGCGTCGGGCGGCGTTTGGCGACGCGTCTCGGCCTGCCGTTCGTCGATGCCGACAGCGAGATCGAAGCGGCCGCCGGCTGTTCGATCAGCGAGATTTTCGCCCAATATGGCGAGCCGGCCTTTCGCGACGGCGAACGCCGCGTGGTTCGCCGCCTGCTCGAGGGGCCGCTGTGCATCCTGGCCACCGGCGGCGGCGCCTTCATGGACGCCGATACGCGCCGCCTGATCGAATCCAAGGCCATTTCCGTGTGGCTGCGGGCCGATCTCGATCTGCTGACCAAGCGGACCGCCGGACGGGACCACCGGCCCTTGCTGAAAACCGGAAACCCGCGGGACATCCTGGGCGGGCTGATGGAAAAGCGCTATGGCACCTATGCCCTGGCCGATATCACCGTCGATTCGATGGATCGGCCGCCCGAAACGACCGTCGACAAGGTCGTCCACGCCTTGGCCGGCCATATCGGGGCGTGCCTTTCGGTATCCGAAACCCAAAGTTAGCATATGTCCGGACAAGGGATGCCGCCCGGGCTGAATTTTTGCGAGATGACCCGACCATGAGCACTGCCGCGATCACCGTTGCCTTGGGCGAACGTTCCTACGACATCCATGTGGGGTCCGGCCTGTTGGCCGAGGCCGGGCGGATCATTCGCCCCCTGCTGCCGAGCCCGCGGGTGTTCGTCGTCACCGACGAACACCTCGAGGCCTTGCATCTCGAGGCCCTGAAAGATTCGCTGGATCGGGCCGGCCTGGAGAATCACGGCGTGGTCCTGCCGGCCGGAGAGCAGACCAAAAGCTTCCTGCATCTGGAAAGCCTGCTCGACGCCATGCTGGAGGCGCGCTGCGAGCGCGGCACGACGATCGTCGCCTTCGGCGGCGGGGTGATCGGCGATCTGACCGGTTTCGCCGCCAGCATTCTGCTGCGCGGCGTCCCTTTCGTGCAGATTCCCACCACCTTGCTGTCGCAGGTCGACAGTTCGGTCGGCGGCAAGACCGGGATCAACACCCGGCAGGGCAAGAATCTGCTCGGCAGTTTCTACCAGCCGCGCGCCGTGCTGGCCGACATCGCCCTGCTGGCCAGCCTGCCGCCGCGCGAATTGAAGGCCGGTTACGGCGAGGTGGTGAAATATGGCCTGATCGACGACCCCGCCTTCTTCGCCTGGCTGGAGGATCACGGCGCCGCCGTGGTGGCCGCCGATGGCGCGGCCGGCCGCCAGGCGGTGCTGACCAGTTGCCGGGCCAAGGCGCGGATCGTCGCCGCCGACGAGCGGGAGGCCGGGCAACGGGCCTTGCTCAACCTGGGCCACACCTTCGCCCATGCGCTGGAGGCCGAAGGCGGCTACGGCGAATTGCTGCTGCACGGCGAGGCCGTGTCGATCGGCCTGGTTCTCGCCTTCGATCTGTCGGTGGCGATGGGACTTTGCCGGGAAGCCGACCGGGACCGCCTGGTCGGCCATTTGCGCGCCGTCGGCCTGCCGGTGGGATTGCCGCCGCTTCCCGGCGGCGACTGGAGCACGGAGCGGCTGCTGGCGCATTTCGACAAGGACAAGAAGGTCAAGGACGGCCGCGTCGCCTTCGTTCTGGCCAGGGGCATCGGCCAGGCCTTCCTTTGTTCCGACGTGCCGCCGGACGTCCTGCGCGCCGTCCTCGACAAGGCGATCCGCCGTTGCGGGGAAGCCGTGTCATGATCGTCGATATCGTCCTGGTCGTCGTGCTGCTGCTGGCGTTGTTTTTCTTCAGCTGCGCCGAAACCTCGCTGACCGTGGTGTCGAAACCCCTGATGTATCAGCTGGAGGTCGAAGGCGACAGCCGGGCCGCGCTGGTCAACCGCCTGCACAGCCGCAAGGAGCGCCTGCTGGGATCGATCCTGCTCGGCAATACCCTGGTGCAGATTTCCGCTTCCGCCATGGCGACCTCGGTGGCCATCGGTCTGTTCGGCGATGCCGGCGTCGCCTACGGAACGGTGGTGATGACGGTGATCGTGCTGGTTTTTTGCGAAATCCTGCCGAAGACCATCGCCATCCACCAGGCCAACGATCTGGCCTTGAACCTGGCGCCGGTGATGCGGGCGATCCTCTGGCTGTTCGGTCCGCTGGTGCACGGGGTGCAGGCTTTCGTCAACGGTCTGTTGCGGCTGGCCGGGGCGTCCCTGAAGGCCGACGGCGGACCGGAGGCGACCATGGCGGAATTGCGGGGCGCCATCGACATCCACACGGTCGAGGACGGCGTCAAGCACGAGCGCAAGATGCTGCGCTCCATCCTCGATCTGGGCGACGTCGAGGTCGGCGAGATCATGATCCATCGGAAGAATCTGGCGACCATCAATGCCGATATGTCGGTCTCGGCCATTCTCGACCAGATGACCGCATCGCCCTATACCCGCCTGCCGCTGTGGAAGGGCGAGCCGGACAACATCGTCGGCGTCGTCCATTCCAAGGATCTGCTGCGCGCCGTCCGCGTCCACACCGGCGATGTCGACGACATCGACATCGTCGCCCTGGCGGCGCCGCCCTGGTTCATCCCGGACTCCACCTCGCTGCTCGACCAACTGCAGGCTTTCCGCAAGCGCCGGGAGCATTTCGCCCTGGTGGTCGACGAATACGGGACCTTGCTGGGGGTGGTGACGCTGGAAGACATCATCGAGGAAATCGTCGGCGACATTTCCGACGAGCACGACGTCCTGGTCGCCGGGGTGAAGCCGCAGCCGGACGGGTCCTTCATCCTCAACGGCGACGTGACCATCCGCGATCTCAACCGCGAATACGACTGGCGGCTGCCCGACGAGGACGCCTCGACCATCGCCGGTCTGCTGCTGCACGAATCGCGGATGATCCCGGACGTCGGCCAGACCTTCCTGTTTCACGGATTCCGTTTCGAGGTGATGCGCCGCCTGCGCAATCAGATCACCTCGCTTCGCCTGACGCCGCCCAGCGCGGATCTGCCGGAAAACGGCGCATGAGCCTGTCCGCGCCGGCCGCCCGCCAGCCCCTTCATACCCGCCGGGTGGTCTGCCAGGGGTTTCGCCGCGATGATGGTCTTTGGGACATCGAAGGGCGGTTGCTCGACACCAAGAGCTACGATTTTCCCAATCGCGACCGCGGCGGCGCCATCGCCGCCGGCGAGCCGATCCACGAAATGGCGGTCCGCGTCACCATCGACGACGGTTATGTCATCCACAAGGTCGAGGCGGTGACGCTGCAGGCGCCGTTCTCGATTTGCGGCGCGGTGGCGCCCGCCTTCGCGGCCCTCGAAGGCCTGAGCCTCGGACCCGGCTTCCTGCGCCATGTGCGCGAACGCTTCGGCGGCGTCGCCGGCTGCACCCATCTGATCGAATTGATGGCGCCCATCGCCACCACCGCCTTTCAGACCCTGGCGCCGCTGGTCGGGGCCGAGGCGGGAAAGGACGCCCGGCGGCCGCGGATCATCGACAGCTGCCACGCCCTGGCGGCCGACGGCGGCGTGGTGGCCCGCGAGTGGCCGCAGTTCGCCACCCGCAAGGACGAGTGAACGGCCAGGACGACGAACCGCGACGAAAAAAGATGATGCGGTCTGAATGCCTTCTGCTCGGGCGGCTGGCCGACGACGAACGGCTCCTGGCGCTTCCCCGTTCTCAGCCGCCCGCCGCCCGCCGGTTGATCGGCAGCGACGCGCCGCTGGCCGCCCCGATCGTCACGCGGGAGGCCAGCTTGCGGCGGGGATCGCCCAGCAGCCCGTGGCCCGCTCCGAGATGGCCGTCCTCGGTCGCGGCCGCGCGGAAATAGGCGAGGATGAAGGCCCGCGTCGCCGCCGTCAGATTGTATCCTTTATGGTCCTTGGCGATTCGTGTGCATATTTCGTGAATTGCCGTACTTTCACGGCAACAGATCTCATCGAGGGCATCCCACATCCCGGGCTCGAGCTTCATGCTCGTCCGCCGACCCCCGATGGTCACGTTCCGATTGCGCAGTGAGCTCACAACCATCGCGACCTTCCATTCTTCCCTCAGAAGACCCCCCGGTTTCGGGAGATTATATCAATCCGTTTACCAAACCGATCGCTTGTGTAAATGGATAGTATCAAAACTATGCATTAGTCTTAAAAGATTGCAACGAAAATGCTTGCTCTTTCGGGATGGACATCTCGAAAGGTTGTTTGTTCGGTATCTCTCTAACGCCGAGCGGGATTAGATATAGTCCGCAAGGCGATCAAATAGACATCGGGGCGGGGGGATCTTCGCGTTTCCTGGGCTATTCGAGGCTCTTTTTCTCCTCGGCCGGGGTCAATGTGGAGAGCGACAAGGCGTGAACCCTCGATTTCAGCTCTTCGGCCAGCAAGGCATAGACCAGGCGCTGGCGTGCGACCGCCGACTTGCCTTCGAAGGCCGCCGACACGATCTCGATATGGAAATGGCTTTCCCCCTCCGGACCGGCCCCGGCATGGCCGTGATGGCGATGCGATTCGTCCACGATGTCGAGGCGGGCGGGGGACAGCCCTTCCGTCAGTTTTTGTTGTATCGAATTGCGCACCTGCATGCGGTATTCCTTATCCGAAAAGGGAGCCCGGGGTCGTCCCGAGAGCCGGTTCCAAGGTCGTCGAGGGATCGCCGGGATATTGCCAGCTTTCAGGCTTGCGCTCATAGTGGGCGATCATGAACGGGCAATCACGAAAATTTTGGCCAGTGAACGACAAGCCGGAGAGCGACCCCCACCGTCGGTCCTGCGACCATCCCGGCTGCGGCGAAGGCGGCGAATTCCGGGCGCCGAAATCGCGCCACGCCCTGGATCAATATTATTGGTTCTGCCTCGACCATGTGCGGGCCTACAACGCCGCATGGGATTATTACGCAGGGTTGCGGCCCGAGGAAATCGAACGGATGGTGCGTTCCGACACCACCTGGCAAAGGCCGACCTGGCCGCTGGGGCGCATGGTCGGCGGACGCTCCCGTTTCGATGCGGAACGCATCAAGGACCCCTTCCATGTCTTCAACGAGGATTTCTGGCAGAGTCCGCCCGAAAAGAACGGGGCCTCGTCGGCCGAATTGCAGGCGATGCGGATCATGGAACTCAGCGGGCCTTTGACCCCGGATATCCTGAAAGCCCGCTACAAAGAGCTCTGCAAACGGCATCATCCCGACGCCAATGGCGGCGACAAAGACGCCGAAGAGCGATTCAAACAGATCGGCCAGGCTTACAAAACCCTCCGCGAGAGCCTAAATCTGTCATAATCGGCCGGGCCCAGTGCCCTACCTTTGATCAGTCGAAAGCAATATCTTCATGAATGACTTCACCACTCTGGCCACGGACAACCCTTTGGGAACGCCCGATATCCAGATCTCGGTGCGCCAGACCTTCGGGCTCGATACCGATATGATGGTGCCGGCGTTTTCCAGCACCACCGAATATGTTCCGGAACGCGACGACACCTATCGTTTCGACCATGACACGACGCTGGCCATCCTGGCCGGCTTCGCCTTCAATCGCCGGGTCATGGTGCAGGGATATCACGGCACCGGAAAGTCGACCCACATCGAACAGGTGGCGTCCCGTCTCAACTGGCCCTGCATCCGGGTCAATCTCGACAGTCACGTCAGCCGCATCGACCTGATCGGCAAGGACGCCATCGTTCTCAAGGACGGCCAGCAGGTGACCGAATTCCGCGAAGGAATCCTTCCCTGGGCGCTGCAGCATGCGACCGCCCTGGTGTTCGACGAATATGACGCCGGCCGTCCCGACGTCATGTTCGTCATCCAAAGGGTGCTCGAGGTCGAGGGAAAGCTGACCCTGCTGGACCAAAGCCGGGTGATCCGCCCCCATCCGGCCTTCCGGCTGTTCGCCACGGCCAATACGGTCGGCCTGGGCGACACCACCGGGCTCTATCACGGGACCCAGCAGATCAACCAGGGCCAGATGGACCGCTGGAACATCGTGGCCACGCTCAATTATCTCGAACATGACGCCGAGGTCGATATCGTCCTGGCCAAGCTGGCCTCCTACGACAGCGGGGATGGCCGGGAGTCGGTGAGCAATATGGTCCGGGTGGCCGACCTGACCCGGCAGGGCTTCATCAATGGCGATATTTCGACGGTGATGAGCCCGCGGACCGTGCTGACCTGGGCCGAAAACGCCGAAATCTTCAACGATATCGGCTTTGCCTTCCGTCTGACCTTCCTCAACAAGTGCGACGAGACCGAGCAGTCGATCGTGGCCGAATATTACCAGCGCTGCTTCGGCGTCGAACTGCCGGAGACCATGGCCCGCGTGGTCTTGAGCTAGGCAAAAGCAGAGATGGACAAGGGCGGCGGCGACAGGCGGCTATTCGGCAACCACGACGAGGCGCCGGCCGAATTGGTCAAGCGGACGACGACGGCGGCTCTTCGGGCGCTGGCCGGGCGGGACGACGTCCTGGTCAATTACGCGGTCGGCGCGCCGGCGCTGCGCGGCAACCAGGTGCGGCTGCCCGTTCCGCCGCGCAAAATGGCGGCCGAGGATCTGGCGCGGTTGCGCGGCGCCGCCGATTCGGTGGCGCTCAGGCTGCGCTATCACGATGAGGCGATCCACAATCGCCGCATGCCGCACGGCCAGGATGCCAAGGATATCTATAACGCGGTGGCCCAGGCCCGGGTCGAAGCCTTGGGGGCTCGCATCATGCGGGGCGTCGCCGCCAATCTGGCGACGGCGCTGGAGGCCCGCTACCGCAGCGAAGGTTATGCCGCCATCGCCCAGAAGGAGCAGGTGCCGCTCAGCGAGGCGGTCCGGCTGATCGCTCGCGAACGCTTCACCGGCCAGCCGGTGCCGCCGTCGGCCACGCATGCCGTCGACCTGTGGCGCGCCTTCGTCGAGGAAAAGGCCGGGCGCAGCTTTCCCGATCTGACCGAGGCGCTGGCCGACCAGGAGCAGTTCGCCCGCGCCTTGCGCGATCTGATCGCCGCCTTGGATATCGAACGTTTCGACGACGATCCTTCCGAAGAGGGAGAGTCCGAGGAGCAGGAGGACGCCCAGGGCGCCAAATCCGGTCCGCAGGAACGCTCGCAGTCCACCGACGGCGGAACCAGTTCGTCCGACGGGACGGGCGACGCGGCGACCGGAGAGGCGGAAAGCGTCGGCGCCCAGGAGGGCGAGGAGGGGGAAGGCGAGCCGATGCTGATGCCCGGCCACGGCAGCGAAGAGCCGGGCGGCCCGGCCCGGCATCGCGCCGGCGATCAGGCCCTGCGCAACGACCCTCTGGAACGGTCCTACGCGGCTTATGCGACCATCTACGACCAGGTGGTCGATGCGGCGGATTTGTGCGATCCCGACGAACTGCACCGCTTGCGCCACCAGCTCGATCAGCAGCTGCTGCATCTGCATGGCGTGGTCAGCCGTCTGGCCAACCGCCTGCAGCGCCGGTTGATGGCCAAGCAGACCCGGGCCTGGGACTTCGACCTGGAGGAAGGCCTGCTCGACGCCGGGCGTCTGGCCCGGGTGGTGACCAATCCGACGCAAAGCCTGTCCTTCAAGCAGGAAAAGGATACGGATTTCCGGGATACCGTCGTCTCCCTGCTGATCGACAACTCGGGCTCGATGCGCGGGCGTCCGATCACCGTTGCCGCCATGAGCGCCGACATCCTGGCCCGGACGCTGGAGCGCTGCGGCGTCAAGGTCGAATTGCTGGGCTTTACCACCAAGGCCTGGAAAGGCGGCCAGTCGCGGGAGAAATGGGTGGCCGAGGGCAAGCCGGCCAATCCGGGGCGCCTCAACGACCTGCGCCACATCGTCTACAAGGCGGCCGACATGCCGTGGCGCCGGGCCCGCAAGAACCTCGGCCTGATGCTGCGGGAAGGCATCCTGAAGGAGAACATCGACGGCGAGGCCCTGCTGTGGGCCTACAACCGGCTGCTCTGCCGGCCCGAACAGCGGCGGATCCTGATGGTCATCTCCGACGGCGCGCCGGTCGACGATTCGACGCTTTCGGTCAATACGGGCAGCTATCTGGAACGCCATCTGCGCGACGTGATCAATTGGATCGAGGCGGCCTCGCCGGTGGAACTGATGGCCATCGGCATCGGCCACGACGTCACCCGCTATTACCGCCGCGCCGTCACCATCATGGACGCCGAGGAATTGGGCGGCGCCATGCTGCAACAGCTGGCCAACCTGTTCGAGGAAGAAACCCCGCTGTCGCGGCGCCGGGCGCGCTGAAGGAAAAACCACCAATCATTGATCTGCGTCATCTGCGGACAAGATCTATGGCTTCGGGCAAAGAAAAGCCGGGCCGATGGGGGCGGCCCGGCTTTCTCGGTCGCAGCGCTTAAGCGACCTACTTTTTCGGGAGCGCCGCCGAAGAGGGTGTGGGGCTACCTCGTCCGACGGTCTTGTCCCGTTCGCCCTCTCCACACTGATCCGAGTTACGCTTGGGGGGGCGCCAAGGATCACCGCAGAGTGCGACTGTGTCGGGCGATCTTCGCACAAGAGCCGTCCGACACAGGGTCGCGGATCTGATGAAACTTCGATGTGCCACTGCCGAAAGGGGGGTTCGGTCGGGCACGATGTCGGCACCAGTTCCGCTTCTGAGGACAAAGATTAAAAGTCGAGTGTGGCGAGAATAGGGCGGAGTTGCGGTCATCTTCGGGCAACAAAAAAAGATGTCGCGGCCAATGCCCGTATCGCTCCGCCGCTCGATCCGGGCCGATCTTCGGCGGCGCCGGCACAAACCCGGCCGGCGCCGCCGAAATCCTCAAGCCTTCAACGGCGTGCTGCCCCGGGCCAGCAGCTTCCAGCCTTTTCCGGCCTTGACCCATGTCTGCAGAACCTTGATGTGGGCCGAACTGGTCTTGCCTTCCGGCAGATTGTTGACCGAATCGAAGACGTGACGGACGATCGCCACATTGCCGACCACGTCGATCGTCTGGTCGGACAGCGCGAGCGAGGCGAACGACTTCTTGCCGGCGAGTTCGTCCAGGACCTGCGCCTTCGTCTGTTGATGGCCGTCCGAATGCGAATAGGTCAGCCGATCGTGCAGCACCGCCGTCAGAACCTTGCCGTCGCCGGCGACCATCGCCGCCCGCAAGGCTTCGACCGCCTTGGCGACCGCCGCCGTATCGCCGGAGGCTTCGGCGGCGTGGAGCGGCGACGCCAGGCCTGGCACGACCACGGCGGCTCCCAGGGCCGCCATCAGGGTCCGCCGGGACGGGCTGAATTGGACATTGGACATTTCGGATCTCCCATTATTGATCATTTTGACGAACATCGCCGGGCAGGAGGCGGGAAACGCCGCCGGCTCTTTGGCGCCGGGACGGCGCATCGCGTGGTGTTTACTAGTATATTAGATATCCCGGCCTCTTTCCAGGCTGAGTTGTCCGCCCGCCCGTTGCAGGGCGGCGGGACGCTTCCCACTTGAAACCGCGGGGGCCGTTCAGCGCGGCTGATCCGGCGGCATGGTGCGGCCGGGGTCGCGGCGGAGAGGGGGGGGACGGCCGGGAGTTTTCGAGGGATGAATGTCCATCCGGTCACGCGGGAGCATGCCGACGACAATCTGCGGGGAAGCGATGCCTCCGGATGGAACGATCCCATCCGGACGGGGAGCCCGCGGCACCTCGAGGCCTTCTGCCGCATGCTGCTCGAGACCCACGATCCCTACAAACCGGCGGTGATCGACTGGCCGACGCTCGATGCCGAGGCCGAGGCGCGTCTCAAGTCCTTGCCGATCTGGGATATCGCCGTACAGACCGAAGGCAAGGCGAGCCGCCGGGTGAAAAGCTACGCCGGGCAAATTTCCCATCCCTTGCTCAAACAGGCGGTCGAGCTCAACGCCTTCGAAGAGGCGCGCCACAAGATCGTTCTGTCCAATCTGGTCGCCGCCTATGGGATCGCCCTGGCGCCCGAACCGCCTTATCCCGAACCGGCCGATGCCGAATGGGCTTTTCTGGTCACCGGCTACAGCGAATGCATCGACAGCTTCTTCGCTTTCGGCCTGTTCGCCCTGGCCAGGCAATCCGGATATTTTCCGCCCGAACTGGTCGAGACCTTCGAGCCGGTGATGCAGGAGGAAGGACGCCATATCACTTTTTTCGTCAATTGGGCGGCATGGCACCGCCGGCAGCTTTCCTGGTGGCGGCGCGGCCTGTTCGACCTGCGGGTCCTGGCGGTCTGGACCTTCCTGGTCTGGGAACGCATCGGCATCGCCCGCGGACTGGACGGCGGCCCGCACCAGGACAACAATTTCACCATGACGGGCAGCCAGTCGGTGGGAATCGACGTGACGCCGGCCGCCCTGTTCGATCTCTGCCTGGCGGAAAACGACCGGCGGCTGGGGCGGTACGATCCACGGCTGCTGCGTCCGCGGCTGGTGCCGGCGCTGGTCCGCCTGATCCGGCGGTTCCTGTGAGCGCTTGAAAAAAATTCACCGCCAAGGCGGCGGAATCACGCCGTCAGGCGGTCGCGGACCACGTCCCAGTTCATCAGGCTGTCGACCACGGCCCGCACATGGTCGGCGCGGCGGTTCTGGTAATCGAGATAATAGGCGTGTTCCCAGACGTCGACCACGGCCAGGGGACGCTTGCCATGGACCAGCGGCGTATCGGCGTTGCCGGCCTCGAGGAAGGCGAGCTTGCCATTGTCGTCGACCAGCCAGACCCAGCCGCTGCCGAACAGGCCGATCGTCCGGGCGACGAAGGCGTCCTTGAAGGCCTGCACATCGCCGAAATCCCTGGCGATGGCGTCGGCCAGGGCGCCGCCCGGCAGACGACCGCCGCCCGGCTTCAGGCCATCCCAATAGAAGTTGTGGTTCACCGCCTGCGCGGCGTTGTTGAAGATCCGCAGGTCGCCGGCGGCGGCGGATTTGACGACGACCTGCTCCAGGGACAGATCGGCGTAGGGGGTATTGGCCGCCAACTGGTTGAGCTGCGTGAAATAGCCGGCATGATGCTTGCCGTAATGGAATTGGATCGTCTGCGCCGAAATCACCGGAGCCAGGGCCGTTTCGGCAAAGGGAAGGGGCGGCTGCGCGAAGGGCGCCGCGGCGAAGCTCTTGCGCGGCAGGCCGGCGCCGCCGGAGGCGAACGCCGACCCCGCGGCGGCAAGCGTCATGAAACGGCGTCGCGACAAGGCTGGCATGGGATTCCCCTCCGGCTTCGGCAGGCTCAAGCGCCGCCCGGGCGCGCCTGGTCCCTTTCATTTAAGGTGAAACGGACCGCTAGGCGAGGCCGACCTTGCCCATGGCGAGAAATTTTTCGCGGCGCCGCGCTCTCAGGATGCCGCCGTCGACCAGCGACAGATTTTTCAGCGAGCGTTCGAGATGATCGCCCAGGGTCGAGATGGTCCATTCGGCATTGCGATGCGCGCCGCCCAGCGGTTCGGGAACGATGTCGTCGATGACCTCGAGCGCATGCAGATCCTGCGCGGTGAGACGCAGCGCCTCGGCGGCGTCCTTGGCGGCATCGCCGCTGCGCCACAGGATCGAGGCGCACCCCTCGGGGCTGATCACCGAATAGATGGCATGTTCGAGCATCAGCACCACATTGCCGGTGGCCAGCGCGATGGCGCCGCCGGAACCGCCCTCGCCGATGATCACCGAAATCAGGGGAACGCGGATGTCGAGACAGGTCTCGATCGAACGGGCGATGGCTTCGGCCTGGCCGCGGGCCTCGGCTTCGACGCCGGGATAGGCGCCGGCGGTATCGACCAGGGTCAGGACCGGGATATGGAAATGGTCGGCCATTTCCATCAGGCGGCGAGCCTTGCGATAACCCTCCGGCTTGGCCATGCCGAAATTGTGCTGGACCCGGGATTCGGTGTCGTGCCCCTTCTCGTGGCCGATGACCATCACCGACTGGCCGCGAAAACGGCCCAGCCCGCCGACGATCGCCTTGTCCTCGCCGAAGGCGCGGTCGCCGGCCAAAGGCGCGAAGTCGGTGATCAGCCGTCCGATGTAGTCGGACAGGTGCGGACGGTCGGGATGACGCGCCACCTGCGCCTTCTGCCATGGGGTCAGCTTGCCGTAGGTCAAGCGGAGGAGCTTGTCGACCTTCACCTGAAGGCGATTGATCTCTTCGGCGATATTGATCTCATCGGAGTCGCTCAAATGACGCAACTCCTCGATCTTACCCTCAAGCTCGGCGATGGGTTTTTCGAAATCGAGAAAATTCATGGTTCGGGCTTTTAGCACAGGCTGACCCATGGGGAAAGCCTCAGCAGCCGCCCGAGGACCATTCGACCCCGCCGCCCCGTCGCAGTGGGGGCGGTTTACGACGGCAGCCAATTGACGCCGACGACGCGCCAGCCGGTGTCGACGGAGTCGATGCGCGTCAGCGACAGCGGTTCGATGACGAAGGACAGGGCCGCTTCCGGCGGAATGTCGAGAGCGATGGCCAGGGCGGCACGGATGGTGCCGGCATGGGCGACGACCAGGATGTCCCGTCCGGCCAGATCGGCGGACAGCCGTTCGATGACCGGCCGCACGCGTTCGATCACCGCGGAAAAGCTTTCGCCGCCCGGCGGCGTGGCGGTGGCGGGATTTTGCCAGAAGTTCGGCAGGTCCGGATCCTGGGCCGCCGCCAGACTATTCCAGGCGCGCCCTTGCCACCGGCCGAAATCCTGTTCGACCAGATCGGCCTCGATCCGGGCCGGCGGCAGCGGCAGGCCGGCGGCTTCCAGGGCGCCGATCGTCTGGCCGCAGCGAATCAGGCCGCTTTCCACCAGCACGGCGTTGCGCGGCAGACGGTTGGCCAGAATGGCGAACCAGTCGCCGTCGGAGGTGTCGCAGGGCAAATCCAGGCGCCCGGAAATCCGCCCCTCCGGATCGGGCACCGGCGCGTGGCGCAACCACCACCAACGATTGTTGGCCGCGGCGTTCATGATCTATCCGTCATCGCAGGGCGACGGCCGCCAGCAAGGCGGCGATTTCGGCCATCTGCTCGATGGCGCCCAGGACGTCGCCGGTTTGTCCGCCGATCTGCCGCCAGGCCAGCCAGGCCATGAAAAGGGTCGCGGCGACGACGGCCAGACTGGCCGCGAAAGCGGTGCCGGCCGGCAAGGCGAGGGCGGCGATCGCCAGGGCCAGCGTCGCGCCGATTCCGGTGGTGCTGGGCGACGGCCGGCCGACCGAAGCGCCCAATCCGCTGTCGCGGGCCGGGGCAAGCCATTGCATGGCCAGCGGAATGGCGGCGCGGGCCAGGGCATGGGCGGCGATCAGGGCGCCCGCCACCAGGCCGGGCGAGGCCAGTTCGGCGATGGCGAAAAGCTTGAGCAGCAGCCCGAGCAGCAGGGCGACGGCGCCATAGCTGCCGATGCGGCTGTCCTTCATGATGGCCAGCTTGCGCTCGCGGTCGGCGCCGCCGCCGAAGCCGTCGGCGATGTCGGCGAGACCGTCCTCATGCATGGCGCCGGTGACGGCGACCATGGCGGCCAGCGCCAGGGCGGCGGACAGGAGCGGCGGCAGCAGCAGCGCGGCCAGGGCATAGACCGCGGCGCCGATGCCGCCGACCAGGACGCCGGCCAGCGGGAACAAATGCATGCAGCCGGCCAGGCCGCCGTCCTCCACCAGCCGTGGCGCCGGAAGCGGCAGGCGGGTCAGGAAGGAGACGGCCAGATGCAGGCCGGCCAGCAGGGGCGGCCGGCCCTGCTGTTCCTCCTGCGCCGCCCGCATGTCGGAGGCGCCCCGCGACATCGGGTTGTCCGACAGCGGGCAGTTCCGCTTGCGGCACAGAGGGTTGGGCCAGCGGCAGCCCTTGCGGCAGGAGTCGGTCATCGAAGCCGAGAGAGTCATTCACCCATTCCCAGGAACAAGCCTTTCACGCGCGCCACATGATAGACGCGCAGGAACAAAAGGACAGCACCGCCGAGGCCGACGACATTCAGCCCGGCGGCGATCAACAGTTCGTTTTGCGGAAATCCGTGGCCGAACATCACCGAGCGCATTCCCTCGAAGACATGGGAGGGCGGCAGGCACCAGGCCAAGGTCTGCAGCCATTCCGGCAGGACGCTGATCGGGTAATAGATGCCGCACAGGGGCGCCATGGCGAAGATCAGGACCCAGGCCAGGCTTTCGGCGCCCAGGCCGTAACGCAGCACCATGGCCGAAACGGCCAGGCCGACCGACCATCCGGTGATCAGCAGATTGACGAAGAAGGCCAGCAGCGGCAAGCCCAGCGAGAAGATCGAATAGTGGTAGAGGGGAATGGCCAGCAGCGCCACCGGCACCATCCCCAGCAGCAGCCGGATCAGGCTCATGCACAGCATGGCGGTGACCAATTCCAGCGGACGCAACGGGCTGACCGACAGATGGCCGAGATTGCGCGACCACATCTCTTCGAGGAACGACAGGGCGACGCCCAGATTGCCGCGGAACATGACGTCCCACAGCATGATGGCGCCCAGAAAGACCCCCGAGGCCCGGGCCACCCAGTCGCTGTGGCCGGCCATGAACTGGCTGATGAATCCCCAGACCACCACATTGATCAGCGGCCAGTAGATCGTCTCGGCAAGGCGCGTCCAGGAACCGCGCATCAGATAAACGTGGCGCAGCACCATCGCATAGACGCGGCGCCAGGAAAACAACGGGGCGGACGGCGCCGGGGAAAGCGGTCCGGTCATTGCGCGGCCGCGCCGTGGCCCCGGCGGTCGCGGGCGATATCGAGGAAGACGTCCTCCAGCGTGCTGCGGCCATAGCGGTCGAGCAGGGTCTGCGGCGATCCGGTATCGACGATCCTGCCGTCCTTCATCATCACCACATCGTCGCACAGCCGTTCCACCTCGGTCATATTGTGCGAGGCGAGCAGCAGGGTGGCGCCGGTGCGCTTTTGATAGTCCTTGAACATGCCGCGCACCCAGTCGGCGGTGTCGGGGTCGAGCGAGGCCGTGGGCTCGTCGAGAAGCAGCAGCTCCGGTTCGTTCAGCAGCGCCTTGGCCAAGGCGACGCGGGTCTTCTGGCCGGCCGAAAGCTTCCCGGCCGGCCGCGACAGCAAATCGGTCAGCTCGAACTGCCGGGCCAGCAGGTCGATCCGCCTTACGGGCTGGGGGACCGCGTAAAGATGGGCGTAGACGGTCAGATTTTCGCGCACCGTCAGCCGATGCGGCAGATCGACGTAGGGCGAGGAAAAATTGACCCTCGGCAAGACCCGATGGCGATGCGTGAGCATATTCTCGTCCAGCACCCTGATCCGTCCGGAGGTCGGCAGCAGGATTCCCAGCAGCATCGACAAGGTGGTGGTCTTGCCCGCGCCGTTGCCGCCCAGCAGGGCGGTGGTGCCGCCGCGCGGCACGCCGAAGCTGACGTCGTCGACGGCGGTGATGTCGCCGTAGCGCTTGACCAGATGGTCGACTTGGATCGCGAAGGCAGTCATGGGCACGAATATGGAGCCAAGGGCGGGAATCCGCCAGCCCGAGTCTCACCGCCGGCGGCTGAGTCCCCTTTTTTTGATCGCCATGGCCAGCAGGCTTTCGACATGGCGTCCCTGGTACAGCGTGATCCCGGCCGATTGACCGAAGTCGACGGCATCCTGGGCGTCGCACCGGCACAGGATGGAACGCGACGGGCCGCACCGGCGGATATAGTCCGCGATCGAGGCTCCGGTGGGCAGCGTGCCCTGCGTCATCGCCGGGTCCCAGACGATTTTCACCAAATCGATGCCGAGGCGGACGCGGTCGACGAACGGCAGCGATTCCAGATTGACCCCGTCGATGCAGATCCGATAACCGCGGTCGTGGGCGAAATCCCGGGCGAACAGAAAGGCGCCGAGATCGGCGAAGATGTCCACTTTCTGCAGTTCGAGGACCAGCGTGCCGCGCATGCTGGCCTTGATATTGTCGTCGAAGACCAGGAATTCCGGGGAAAGCAGCGTCTGGACGTTGAGATTGATGCTGATGTCGCCGGCCACCGTACGGTCGTCATGCTTGTTCAGCAAGGACAGGACACGGCGATCCAGGGTTTCGGTGAGCTGCTGGAACAGCCAGGGGCTCGAGGCCAAATTGACGTTGGGCAGCAAGGTCTCGCGCAAATCGGCGATGGAGATGAACAATTCATGGAAGACCGGTTGCGGCTGGGTCTTGCCGATGATGGCGCAGACCGCCTGGCGGCGCATCATATTGGCCAGATCGGCGCTGGCCAGGGCGTCTTCCAATTTGGCCAGCATCGCCGGACTGAGCGCTTCTCCACGGCTGACCGGCCGTCGATTGCCCGGGGGATTGTGGCTGTTCGAGAGTTCCTGGGTGCGGCGCTGGTCTTCGTCGCTGGCCAGGCGCTGGGCCAGATGCAGCAGGCTGTCGTAATCGCGTTCGAGCAGGAACCAGTCGAAGAAATCCGGCCGGCTGCCGACCCCTTCGTCGGTCAGGGCCGGGTCGTCGCCGAACATGAAGCGCAGCTTGACGATGGCGCTTTCCACCTCCTGCAGGGCGACGTCCTTGAAGACGAAAATGATGTCGGCATTCGACAGGGTGAAGACCTGGCCCTTCAACTGCTTGACCATCGGCTCGAAGGTGCTGGCGGCGATGCGGATGTGATGTTCGCGCCGGTTCACCGCCTGCAGGCTGGACAGCCGGGCCAGGACGGCGCGGCGGCCCTTGCGATGGCGTTCCAGCTTGTGAAGATAGTCGAGCAGCAGCGCCTCGCCGGCCGGCAGGCGCTGGGCGATTTCCTTCTGGCGGTCGGACAGGGGGCGTTCGAAGGGCGGGGTCATCGGGCGCCTCCCTGGCGGGCGCGGGGCGCCCCCATCACCGGCGCCGAATCGAGCATGTCGTTGTTGCCGCATTCGCCGCGCAGCGGGCCGGCGATGACGGCATGGCGATTGGTGCACTGCGCCAGGGTGCAGGCGCTCGCCTTGTCGCACATCTGCATGGTGTAGGCCGCCAGCATGGCGTCGACGTAGCGGCCCTGGAAGCGTCCGATCCCGCGGTTGAGGCCCCAACTGATGGCGGCCTCCGAATCGCAGCGGGCCAGCAGGATCTTGTCGTTGCTGATCGAGGCGAGGGCGCTGGACATCGCCTCGCCATGCTCGCCTTCCGTCATGTCGGGGCTCCAGGTCACCTTGTAGAGGTCGGCGTCGAATTGCGCGATATCCATGAATTGCATGGTCAGCTCGTTCAATCCGTCGATGACCACCATATGGCCGCTGTCGCGCAGCCGTTGACGCGCCGCGAAGAAGCCGCGGCTGTCGGCCAGGATATCGAGGACCTGCAGTTCGATGGAAATTCCGGCATGGTCCTTGATCCGCGCCTCGAACTCCTCGAAGGCGCGGCTGGTCACCGTGCTGATGTTCAGATTGAGGCTGTAGATCTTCGGCCGGGCCCGCAGCCCCACGTCGGCCAGGGCGCCCAGGACCCGCAGGTCGAGGGTCTGGCTCAAATGCTGGAAGAGCCAGCGGTTGCCCATCAGATTGACGTCGGGGGCCAAAGCCTTTTGCAGTTCGGCCATGGCCACGAAGAATTCCTGGAAGAAGACGACCGCCCGCGTTTCCTTGGTGATCACCATCGAGGCCTGGCGGCGGATCAGGCCGGTGACGTCCATCTTGGCGAGGCGCGCCAGGACGTCGCCCAGAACCTTGCTGTCGATCGGCCGCAATTCCGCACCGGCGGTGACCTTCTCGCGGGTGCGCTTGCGCGCTTCGGCGGTGGCGCTGCCGGCCATCTGGACGAAGGCCTCGTAATCGCCGCTTTCGCTCAATTCGTACCAGGTACAGAAATTGTCGCGGCCGTCCCCGGTATCGCGGAAGGTCAGCGGATCCTTGGAGAACAGGGCCCGCAGCTTGTAGATCATGTTTTCGACGTCGGTGACGTAGGGGTCCTTCAGCATGAAGACGATGTCCGACGTTCCCAGCAGGAACATCTGGCCGCGATAGGCGTTGACGATGGGTTCGAGCATGCGCAGGGCGATGCGGACCTGGCCATCCTGGCGGTTCTGCGGACGCAAGCGCGACAGGTGGATATGCACCGCCACCCGGCCGTCGCGAATCCGGCTGATTCTTTCGGCGGCTCCCAGCAAAAGACTTTCCTGGGTTACGATTTCGGGCCCATCGCCTCCTGGAACCGGAATATTCATCACCGTACCTTTCGCCCCAATCTTGTCCGGACCGCTTGAGACGACAGCGGATCGAACCAATCTACAGATAACATCGCACACCCGGGTCAACCAGAGGAGAAATCACCGATTTCCCAATCACCGTTTTACCGTAGTGACCAGGACAGCCCTTTTGGGGAGGCTGCCGCCACCCCGCAGGGAATGCGGATCTATGCTGTGGGCGATATTCATGGCCGGGCCGATCTTCTGGACCGATTGTTGGCGATGATTGTCGCCGACGCGCGGAAATCCCAGGCCGAGCGGCGCCTGATCGTCTTCCTGGGAGATTATATCGACCGGGGGCCCGAGGCGCCCGGGGTGATCGACATCCTTCGCGCCGGGCCGCCGCCGACGGCGGAGTGGCGGGGTTTCCGCTGGATTTGCCTTAAGGGGAACCATGAAGAGGCCCTGTTGCGTTTTCTGGACGGCGTCGAGGGGGCGGGCCCCTGGCTGAGCAACGGCGGACGCGCCACCATCGAAGGCTACGCCGCCGGAGAGAGCTTCGATCTGCAGGATCATCGGGCCCTGCAGGCGCTGCTGCTGCGCCGCATTCCGGCGTCGCATCGGGCCTTTCTGGCCGATCTTCCGCTCACCCACAGCGAAGGCGGCTATTTCTTCGTCCACGCGGGGGTCAGGCCGGGCATCGCCCTGGCCGAACAGGATCGCGGCGACCTGCTGTGGATCCGCGGGGCGTTCCTCGACTCGTCTTGTCCGTACGGCAAGGTCGTCGTGCACGGGCATAGCATCGTCCGGACGCCCGATGTCAGGCCCAATCGCATCGGCATCGACACCGGGGCCTATTATACCGGCCGCCTGACGGCCCTGGTCGCCGAGGGGAAAAGCCGCGGCTTCCTGTCGACGTGAGGCGGTCTTGTGCCAATCTCCTTGCAACCGGCTCGCGGTTGGGTTAGCCAACCCCCAGATTTCTTGCCGGGATCAATGGATATGACCGACCTTTCCCTCTTGGCCGCCCGCGTCTTCGCGTTGAAACAGGTGCCCATCCTGTGCGTGGGCGACGTGATGCTGGACCAATTCGTCTATGGCGACGTCGAACGCATTTCGCCGGAAGCCCCGATACCGGTTCTTCGGGTGCGCCGCGAAATGGCCATGCTGGGCGGCGCCGGCAATGTGGTGCGCAATCTGGTGGCCTTGGGGGCGGCGCCGCACTTCGTCTCCCTGGTCGGCGACGACATGGCGGGGCGCGAGGTGACGCGCCTGGTCGGCCTGCATGCCGAGGTCGATCCGGTGCTGATCGTCGAATACGGCCGGCAAACCACCATCAAGACCCGCTTTTCGGCCGGCAGCCAGCAATTGCTGCGGGCCGACCGCGAGACGTCGGCCGCCCTGGCGGAACAAAGCCTGGCCTCCCTCCTGGGCAATGCGATGAAACTGCTGCCGAAAGTCGGCGCCGTCGTGCTCTCGGACTATGGCAAGGGCGTGCTGAACAAGGCGGTGATCCGCGAATTGCTCGACGGCGCCCGGGCGGCCGGCCGCCCGGTGGTGGTGGATCCCAAGGGGACCGACTATGCGCTCTACGCCGGCGCCACCCTGGTCACGCCCAATCGCAAGGAATTGCACGAGGCGACCGGCCTTTCGGTGGAGGACGACGCGGCGATCGTCGCGGCGGCGCGGCATTTGATCGACGAATGTTCCATCGCCAACGTGCTGGTGACGCGCAGCCAGGACGGCATGACCCTGGTCACCCAGGCGGGCGAGACATACCACTTGCCGGCCGAGGCCCGCGAAGTGTTCGATGTGTCGGGGGCCGGCGACACGGTGGTCGCCACCATGGCCGCGGCGCTCGCCGCCGGTTCGCCGCTTCCCGAGGCCGCCCGGCTGGCCAATGTGGCGGCCGGCATCGTGGTGGGAAAGGTCGGCACGGCGGTGGTCTATGCGGCCGATCTGGTCGCGTCGCTTCATCATTCCGAAGTCGGCGCCGTCGAGGCCAAGGTGGCCGACCGCACCATGGCGGTCGATCATCTGGCCCGCTGGCGCCACAAGGGCCAAAAGGTGGGATTCACCAACGGCTGTTTCGATCTTCTGCATCCCGGCCATATTTCGCTGCTGACCCAGGCGCGGGCCCAATGCGATCGTCTGGTGGTCGGCCTCAACAGCGACAAATCGGTCAAGCGGCTGAAGGGCGACAGCCGGCCGGTCCAGTCCGAGGCGTCGCGCGCCATCGTATTGGCCTCGCTGGCCTGCGTCGATCTGGTGGTGATCTTCGACGAAGACACGCCCTTCGACCTGATCGCCGCGCTGCGTCCCGATGTCCTGGTGAAGGGCGCCGATTATACCGTCGAGCAGGTGGTCGGCGCCGATCTGGTTCAGGGATGGGGCGGCAAGGTGGTGCTGGCCGAACTGGCCGAAGGCCACAGCACCACGGCGACCATCGCCCGCATGGGGAGGAGCTAGGTTATGACCCAACAACCCAAGGCCGTCGTTCTGCTCTCCGGAGGCCTCGATTCGGCGACCTGCCTCGCCATCGCCCGCGACCGCGGATTCGCCCCCCTGGCCATTTCCTTTCGCTACGGCCAACGGCACCGGCATGAATTGACGGCGGCGGCCAATGTCGCGAAGGCCTTGGGGGCGGTCCGCCATATGGTGGCCGATATCGACCTGCGGGCTTTCGGCGGCTCGGCCTTGACCGCCGATATCGCCGTGCCGAAGGATCGCGGCGAGGGCGAGATGTCGAGCGGCATTCCGATCACCTATGTGCCGGCCCGCAACACGATTTTCCTGTCCTTCGCCCTGGCTCTGGCCGAAGTGGAAGGGGCGCAGGACATCTATATCGGGGTCAATGCGATCGATTATTCCGGTTATCCCGACTGTCGCCCCGACTTCATCGCCGCCTTCGAAAAGATGGCCAATCTGGCGACCAAGGCCGCGGTGGGGGATGGCCGGCGGCTGACCATTCATACGCCGTTGATTACGCTTTCGAAGGCCGACATCATTCGGACCGGCCGCAAATTGGGTGTCGACTACGGCATGACCACCAGTTGCTACGATCCGACGCCCGAAGGTTTGGCCTGTGGTCATTGCGATGCCTGCAAGCTGCGTCTCAAGGGCTTCGCCGAAGCAGGACTGACGGATCCCGCCGCCTACGCGTGAGCCCACGGCCGGCGGGGCCGCAATGGGAGTGACTTGCGATGCATCAAGCCAGCACCACGCTTTCGGTCAATACGCCCGGCGCCGGCCTGCAGGAGATCACCGGAGTGGTCAAACACTGGGTGCAGGCGCAGGGGATGGAGCAGGGGCTGCTGACGGTCTTCATCCGGCATACCTCGGCCAGCCTGCTGATCCAGGAAAACGCCGATCCGGCGGTGCGTTCCGATCTGGATGCCTTTTTCCGCCGCCTGGTGCCGGAGGATCCGCATCTCTACCGTCATCAGGAGGAGGGGCCGGACGATATGCCGTCGCATATTCGCGCCGCCTTGACCAACAGCCATCTGTCGATCCCGCTGGTCGACGGGCGCCTGGTCCTCGGCACCTGGCAGGGCCTTTATCTGTTCGAACACCGGCGGGCGGCGCATCGGCGCCAGGTCGTGCTGCATTTGCTGGGGCAATGAGGTGGCCGGCCTGACCGAGGCGCAGTTCGCCCTGCTGCTGGGGCGGATCCGGTCCTGCCGGCTTTGCGCCGAAGCCTTGCCGCTGGGACCGCTGCCGGTCCTGCGGGCCTCCCGGACGGCCCGTCTGCTGATCGTCGGCCAGGCGCCGGGAACCAAGGTGCATGCCTCGGGCATCCCCTGGAACGACCGGTCGGGCGATCGCTTGCGCCAGTGGCTGGATCTGTCCCCGGACGTCTTCTACGACGAGGGCCGGATCGCCATCGTGCCGATGGGATTCTGCTATCCGGGACGCCATCCGAACGGCGGCGACCTGCCGCCGCGGCCGGAATGCGCCCCGACCTGGCACGCCTTGCTGCGCCCGGCGCTGGACCAGGTCCGGCTGACCCTGCTGGTCGGCAGCTATGCCCAGGCCTTTTACCTGGGCAAGCGCCGCCTCGGCAGCATGACGGCGACGGTGCGAAGCTTCGGCGATTACCTGCCCGAATTCTTGCCGCTGCCGCACCCCAGTTGGCGAACCACGGGTTGGGAACGGAACAATCCCTGGTTCGGCGACGATCTGCTGCCCGAACTGCGAGCCCGTGTCCAGGTACTTCTATAGACACAATTTCCCGCTTTTGCGCTATATATTGTGTTTGAAAGTTCTTTCGGGGGATTGTTTTGGGACGGCGAGGCCGGCGGGCGTGCGTCATCGGGCTTTGGGCCTGCGGGCTTGCCGCATGCTCGTCGGCCCCGCCGCCGCCTCTTCCCCATATCGATTCGGCCGCCGCCTGCCTGCAAAGCCTTGATCGGCATCACATCGTCTATGACCGGGTGAAGGACTGGACAACGTCCGAGGGGTGCGGGATCTCCCAGGCGGTGCGCGTCGAACGCTCGGCGATCGGCTGGAATCGCAAGACCTTGATGTCCTGTTCGTTGGAGGCCGTCGTCTGGGACTTCGAGACCCAGGTGGTGCAGCCGGCGGCCGAGCGCAATTTCGGCCAGGCGGTCCGCAAGATGTCGAACGCCGGAAGCTACAGCTGCCGCGGCGAAATCGGCGGACGGGCGGAACGCCTGTCCCAGCATTCCTTCGGCAAGGCGCTCGACGTGACGGGGTTCGAACTGGCCGACGGGACGGTCATTTCGGTCTCGAGGGATTGGCGGAACAAGGGCGCCAAGAGCGAGTTCCTGCATCAGGTGGCGCAAGGCGCCTGCAAGATCTTCAGCGTGGTGATGACGCCCAACCGCAATGTGGAACATCACGACCACCTGCATCTCGATATCGGACCGCACAAGTTCTGCGGCTATTGAGAGGGAAAATCCCCTCCCTCCTCCCTTGCGGGAGACCCTCGCTTTTTTAGCCGACCCGTCCTGGATGAAAAGGAATAGTGGCACCGGCCTCCGTGCCGGTGTCCGCCGCTTCGCGGCGGAGTCTTTTCCACCGGCAGGGACGCCGGTGCCACTGACTCCTCGCTTCGCTCGCAATGACGTGGTTGTTTTAAACCGCCCATTCGGTGGCAGTATGCCGTCTGCGGGCGGGAAACCCTTCTCCCGCCGGGAGAAGGGTTTTTCGCGAGGATCAGAGCACCGTCAGCATGGCGCCGACCAGCGGATGGCGGACGATGTCGCGTTCGTCCAGGGTGATGACGGCGACCTCGGGCAGGACCGAAAGACGCTGGGCGATGTCGGACAATCCGGACATGCCGGGCAGCAGGTCGGTCTGGTCGGGATCGCCGGTCAGCACCATGGTGGAATGCCAGCCGAGACGGGTGAGCAGCATCTTGATCTGCCCATAGGTGCAATTCTGCGCCTCGTCGATGACGACGAAGGCGTTGTTGAGCGTGCGCCCGCGCATATAGGCGACGGGGGCGATTTCAATCGATCCGTCGCCCAGGCAACTCCGCAAACGTTTGCCGCCCAGGCGGTCGGACAGGGCGTCGTACAGGGGGCGCAGATAAGGCGCCAGTTTTTCCTGCAGATCGCCGGGCAGGAAGCCCAGGCTTTCTCCGGCTTCCACGGCCGGACGGGACAGCACGATGCGGCCGACCCGGCCTTCGTCGAGGGCCTCGACGGCCGCCGAAATGGCCAGATAGGTCTTTCCCGTACCGGCCGGACCGAGGGCCAGGGTCAGGTTTTTCTCTTCCAGGGCTTCCAGCAGGGCGCGCTGATTGTCGCTCTGCGGCCGGACTTTCTTCACATAGCTCTGATCTCGCTGTTCCTCGCCAAGGGGATCCCATCTCCCTTGCGCGGCGCTGCCGTAAAGAGGATGCACATTGGTTTCGAACTTCGGCTGGACGGCTGGACGGGGACGCTTGGCCATGAACAGCTCCTCAAGGTACGAAAATGCAAAAAGCCTCCACGACGGGAGGCTTGACGAGAGGCAGGGGGGAAACGGCACCGGGATGCACGACGGTGACGTTGAAGGAAAGGAAGACCGCGCGGCGGCGGACCACGGTATCGACAAAGTGCTGAGAACCACAAACACGACCCACGCTGGACATACCTCCAACTGAGTTTGCCGTTGGTCAAAATAAGCCAGATGTCGCCTTGGCACCACTCTTTATTGCGTTTGTAAGATAACGGTCACCCTAGATATAGATTCTCGCTGGGATGGAAACAATGTCTTGCCATGAAACCACAGAATTTCGTCCGTTCCAGAAACGGATCACGCCATCCTTGGTTGTTTGTCACGCTTGACCTGATAAACACGTGGTGGCGGCAAACAAGACTGTCAAGCGCGGAAATAACCTCAATGCCCGGCGCCGGGGCGGGCACGATTCATCATCTTGCCCGCCCCAGCCCTCCACAGGCTCGCGTGAACACACATCTTTCCATGAAATATCAGTAAGTTGTCGTCACGGTCGGGCTTGTCCCTCGGCTGTCCACGCGGTACCGTCCGCACGAATATTTGAAGTGTCGATAGACGGGGATGCCCGGATCAAGTCCGGGAGATAAATAATCGCCCAGCAAACACCAGAATGAAAACGTGTGTTCACGCTGGTCCCACAGGGGGGAAGAGGTCGTTTCCCGGTCCCTCCCTCTGATGGGGAGGGACCGGGGTGGAATCATGGTCTATCGGCGCTCGCGGCGATTGATCGCCGAGATCACCGCCTTGAGCGAGGCGGCGACGATGTCCTCGTCCATTCCGACGCCGGACAAGGAGCCGTCGCGACCGGTGATTTCGACATAGGCGACGGCCTTGGCCGCCGCTCCGCGGCCCACCGCATGTTCGTGATAGTCGACCAGTTGGACCCCGACGCCGATCGCCTTCAGGCCATCGATGAAGGCGTCGATCGGGCCATTGCCGCGCCCCGTGATCGCATGCTCCCGGGTGCCGTCCGACAGCACCGCGGTCATCTGGCCGACCTCGCCCAGATGGTCGAAGGCGTGGGATCTCAGGACGTAGGGACGCTCCGCCTTGAGGAATTCCTGCTCGAAAAAGCCCCAGATCTCCTTGGCCGACAGTTCCTTGCCGCTGGCGTCGGCGCGGCGTTGAACCACCTGGGCGAACTCCACCTGCAGGGCGCGCGGCAGGATCAGTCCGAATTCCTGTTCCAGCAGATAGGCGACGCCTCCCTTGCCGGACTGGCTGTTGATGCGGATCACCGCTTCATAGCTGCGCCCCAGATCGGCCGGATCGACCGGCAGATAGGGAACTTCCCAGAGATTGGCCCCCGACAGGCGCAGGGCCGCCAGGCCTTTCTTGATGGCGTCCTGATGCGATCCGGAAAAAGCGGTGAAGACCAGGGCTCCGGCGTAAGGATGCCTGGGGTGGACCGGAATCCGCGTGCAGGCCTCGGAAGTTTCGATGATGCGGCCGATGTCCGACATGCGCAGCCCGGGATCGACCCCCTGGGTCATCATATTCATCGCCATGGTGACGACGTCGACATTGCCGGTGCGTTCGCCGTTGCCGAACAAGGTGCCCTCGATGCGCTCGCCGCCGGCCATCAGGGCCAATTCGGCCGCCGCCACTCCGGTGCCGCGGTCGTTGTGCGGATGGATGCTGACGATGATGCTGGAGCGGTCCTTGACGTGACGGCAGAACCATTCGATCTGATCGGCATAGACATTGGGCGAGGCCATTTCGACGGTGGCCGGCAGATTGACGATCATCCGCCGCTCCGGCGTCGGCCGCCAGGCCGCCATCACCGCCTCGGTGATTTCCACCGCGTAATCCAATTCGGTGCCGGTGAAGCTTTCGGGCGAATATTGAAAAACGATATCGGTCCCGGTCATCGCGTCGGCCAGGTCCCTGATCAGCTTGGTCCCGGTCACCGCGATGCCGGTGATCGCGGCGCGATCGGCGCCGAAGACGACCCGGCGCTGCAATTCCGAGGTGGAATTGTAGAGATGGACGATCGCCTTCCTGGCGCCCTGGATGGCCTCGAAGGTCCGGCGGATCAGATGTTCGCGGGACTGGGTCAGCACCTGGATGGTGACGTCGTCGGGGATCAGTCCTTCGTCGATCAGCAGCCGCAGGAAGTCGAAATCGGTCTGCGAGGCGGCGGGAAAGCCCACCTCGATTTCCTTAAAGCCCATTACCAGCATCAGTTCGAACATGCGCCGCTTGGCGGCCGGCGTCATCGGCTCGATCAGGGCCTGGTTGCCCTCGCG
>JAATGN010000187.1 GCA_015654615.1 Rhodospirillales bacterium | reverse complement strand
GGATCCCCGCTTTCGAGCTTGTGAAATAATCCCAGTGGCACCGGCGTCCCCGCCGGTGCGCCGGCGAAGCCGGCAGCGCAAGAGCGGCCGAGGGATCGATCTTGACGGGAACGTTTCCGCCGCGGGGCGGCGGACACCGGCAGGGACGCCGGTGCCACTTTCCCTTGCTTCACAAGCTTTTTCGCCGGGACGATGGTACAGGGATCGATCCCGTTTGATCGCAAAACGCTCACGTAATCCCTTTCACCTTAAGTGAAAGGGATTACGTGAGCCCGAGCGGCGCTTGAGCCTGCCGAAGCCGGAGGCGTAGGCATCGCATAGACTCTGGCGCAAACGAACGAGTCTCCCCCCACCCCAGTCCTTCCCACAAGGGGGAGGGAGCCGTTGTTTTTTGCTCTCCTCCCCTTGATGGGGAGGGGTCGGGGGTGGGGTGGAACGGTATGCTACCTCAATGACTTCGACGGGGTGCGCGCCACCGATTCACCTGGTCCCGTCAGGCCGCGGTCCGCTCGGCGGTCGGACGGCGACGCAATTCCGCCCGGTTATTTCTCGTTTTCGCGGCGGCTATAGGATTCCGCATAGGCCGCCGAGCGATATTGCAGGATCTGGTCGGGCGAGACGTCGATCCCGGCGCTCATCACATTGGGATCGAAATTGATGTCTTCGCACTGGCCCACGGCGTCGGCGCCGCCCTTGGTCAGGGTCAGCACGCCGGCTTTGATCTCCTTGCGGCCGGCCGGCCAGACGATCGTCGGATTGTCGATGGTGTCGCCCTTCTGACCGATGGTGACGATCATGTCCCACTGCACCGGACCCTTGTGGGTACGCTCGGTCAGCTTCTTGTCGAGGAAATCGTTGGGAGCCGAGGCGGCTTCGGCGGCGGTCAGGAAATGGACGCCGTCATGCGGCACGAAATGCCAGCGGACCCAGGTTTCCTTCTTGCCATTGATGAATTTGAAGGCGTGCAGGCTGTTATAGGGCTGCTCGGTGTAGCTTGCCGGCGCATTGTGGGTCGCCATGAACTCGCCGAAGGTCTTGGCTTCGGGATGGGCGGCGCCGAAAGCCTTGGCCTTCTCCGGATCCGGCTTGCCAGTGGCGGGGTCGGGCAGATTGATCAGCAGCGCGTCATAGAACCCTTGCACGGTCGAGACCGGGAAGGCCGGGATGTTCAGCATCGTGGTATGCTGCAATTCGTCCTTGGGCAGACGGAACTCCAGGGCCAGGCCGTGCGGCTGCTTGGCGGCATCGGGGATCTGCGGCGCCGGGCCGGCTACCGAGAAACGACCGACCACCGGCACTTCCTTGCCGGAGAACAGGGCCGAGGAACTGAGCTTGCGCGCGTCCGCCGTGCCGACGAAGCTGCCCACCACGCAGCTGCCCTTGGCGTGATTGCGGCGCAGCCCCTTATTCACACCGCCCAGCTTCTCGAAAGTATCGACGACCGCGCTGGCGTCGGGAAGATCCTGCGCTATCGCCATATCCGCGGCACAAAGGGCGGATATCACCGCCAGGGAGCAAAGACTGCGATAGATCATTGGCTTAATCCCCCGAATTAAAACAGCTATGCCCGGGAGAGTGGAGGCTCTGCTCCCGACTTTCAAGGCTCACGCGCACCAAGGGGGCGCTTTCCGCGCCGCCGCCGTGCTGCCGAGCGGGGCGATTATCATGCAGGCGATGGCCGACGATCCCTTGCGCCGGCTGTGCGCCCGGGAAGGACGTTCAGGAGCCTAATCACGACGCTCGGCTCTCTTCCGGGCCGTTCAGCGAGACCGGCAGCGCGCCCACGGAACAGCGCCTATCGCCTAAACTCAGGGCCAATCCGTCCGGCCGGCGGGATCATCACCCCGACGATGCCTTGATTGCCGGTAAATCGCCGTTATGATAACAGTTATCTAGTCGCCGTTTTAACAGGACGCCAGCCATGCCGCGCAGTTTCGCCCTCGGTGACCGATTCGAAGCGTTCATCGACACCCAAGTCAAAACCGGCCGATACAACAACGCCAGTGAAGTCGTGCGGGAAGGGCTCCGGCTGCTTGAAGACTACGAACTGACGCTACGGTCGCGTACCGATGAACTGCGCGCCCTCGTCGACGAAGGCTTGGCCAGCGGCGCATCGGCCACCGACGGCGCTGAATTCCTCGACCGGCTGAAAACAAAATACACCACCATGCCGAAGCCGACCGACGCGTAATGCGTTTTCGGTTCACGGTCACGGCCGAACGGGACATCGAAAAGATTGGTGACTATATCGCCCGTGACAACTCCGAGCGGGCGGTCACTTTCATCGAGGCGCTGAACGAAAAATGCCGCCGGCTCATCGAACAGCCGGCCGCCGCGCCGCTTCGGCCTGAATTCGGCGATGGCGTTCGAATGACCCCGTTCGGCCGCCACTTGGTTTTCTATTCGTGCAACGCCGATGAACTGAAAATCCTTCGCGTCATTCACGGCGCCCGGAACTGGTCGGCAGGACTCGATTAGCCTTCCTCCGATCAGCCTGACTGCTCGTCCCACAACAAACGCAAGTGGTAAGCTGAGCGACGTTCAAGCGCCGATCATGGTCGTTCTGTAGATCAGCGGATTTTCCAGATAGCCGACCTTGCTCGGAATAGCTGCGCCGGGCGTAGAAGGTATCGTGAACCCGTTTATCGGCCATCCCATGGATCCGTCATCGTGTTCCCATCGTGGCAACGACCGTTCTTGTTTTCCCATTGTGTGCACACTATATTTGGCGCGGCAGAGCGACGAACGGGGTGCTCCCGTTTTGGACGTCTGCCTAGATAAGGAGGTCCTACAGATGGCCCAGACATCTGGGAACGAGCCGCGCATCGCCATGCGCGTCGATCCCGCCCAAAAGGCCTTGATCGAGCGGGGCGCCCGGGCGCGCGGTCTCAGCGTCACCGATTTCATGCTTACCCTGGCCCTCCGCGAAGCGGAGATCGCCTTAACCGAGAGGACTTTTTTTGTATTGGATGATGAAACCTACGACCACTTCCTGGCGATCCTCGATCGCCCCGCGCAGGAGAAGCCGGAATTAAGACGGCTGGTAGAGAAAAACAAGAGGAGTAGATGGAAAATACGACGCTAACCGCACCGTATGATTTTCGACTGGAACTTTTTTCCCAGCATCATGACGTCCGTGCATTCGACTGCGGCGTCGATTCGCTCAACATCTTTCTGCAACGTTACGCCCTGGCCGCTCCTCGACAAGGAATGTCGCAATCCTGGGCGCTTGTGGACGCGCAGGATAAGGTGCTCGGGTACTTCACCCTATCAGCCTGCAGCGTCAGTCACGCCGACGCCACGGCGCGTGCGGCCAAGGGCATCGGGCGTTATGACATTCCAGCCATTCTCGTCGCCCGATTGGCCGTGGATCGGTCGATGCACGGCCAAGGGTTGGGTGGCGTTCTTCTGGAAGAGGCCCTGGGCAAGGCTGCCGCTATCGGCAGAGCGACCAAGCCGCCGGATGAGCCGCAAAGCTTACCCGTACGGTGCGTGCTCGTTCATGCCCTTGACAGCAACGCGGCAAGTTTCTATCGGCATTACGGTTTCGAACCGTCGCCGACAGATCCGCTCCATTTGTTAATGCTGATCAAAGATATCCCGTTGTCGATCCGGGAACGTTAGCCGGATATCGACTTCCCACTTTACGGCGTTTCAAAACGAGCCGGTCCTTTCGGGGCTCTGCTCGAATTTTCCTTGCATCTTTTCGGCCCGTTAGCGCTCATCGTCGTCATTCAGGAATCTGATCGCAGCGCCCGAGAGCGGTCATCGAGTCAAGTTGCCTGGCCGTGTCTACCCAACCGGTTGGCAAGGATGCGCCATCCTATTTCACACAATTGCGTATAGTGTCCCCGGAACGCCCCTGGAACGCCGTCCCAAAAGCTCTTCACCGATGGTCAGCGCGCTATTTGCCGGTACCTGGAGGTGAAACGGATCGCCATGGTGACTCCAAAGATCTGAGGCCGGGCAAATCTCATTGGCCCAACGCTTCCTGGCGCAGGAAGTTAAAGGCGGCGTTTGCTTTAGCAATTACGTCATCAGACCTTTCAATCCACAACGCATCTTTGTCGTTCCGAAGAATTTCCAGGGATTTCAGTAATTCTCTATGCGCGTCGCTGTCAGGCCGCAAATGCAATCTGATTTGGTGCCACAAGACAGTTTCTCGCTCAACGTCTTCTATATGCTCGCCTGGGTAAGGTGCGCAGGTTTGCATTGCTAATTTAAAGGTAGCCTTCACATTATATACCACTAACATGTATTGAGATAAGGCGTCCCTTAGTTTTATTATTTCAGCCTCCGCCGCCCCCACTCTTAGGCTTGATAGCGTATTCTTTCTCGTCGATTTTATCGACTGATATTGCACAATAACACCGATGGTACTTGCTAAAACCGCTCCTGCTGCGACTAGAACGCTGATAAATGCGACCGAGGATGCCGAGAGATCTGCCATGTCTTAAGCACCAGTCAGTTTTGGATCGTTTGAGTTTGCCACAATTCCACTGGACGTGCGGGCGCGATTGTCCGCCTCGGTGTCCCAATTGGCCAAACCGGCCCTTCCCCCAACGGCCCAGCCCGGTCATTCAATCACGAGCGCTTTTATTTTCGCATCCGGCCGCCGGTGGCCTCTCGCGTTTGGAACGAAAAGAGTTTCAAACCATCATTGTGACGCTGTCCCTAGCGCTTGAGCAGCGTATCGAGCGGATGCCATTGCCTTCGCAGATAGACCAGCAGGGCGGTGACCGTCGCCAATTCGCCCGGCGCGAAGACCGCCGAATAGACCGTGGTGGTCAGCAGCAGGTAAAGCACATAGGACGACAGGGCGCCGATCAGGGCCGCCTCCCTGGTGTCGGCGGGGGCTTCCCGCGCGGCCGGCCGGCGGCGCAGGACGGCGATATAAAGGGCGAGCAGCAAGGCCGAGCCGACCAGGCCGTATTCGAAGATCACCCCTGGCCAGCCGAGGTCGGCAAGATAGAAGTCGCGCTGGTTCAAGATCTCGAACAAGGTCACGGAGCCGAAGCGGGTGGTGCCGCCGACGCCGAACAGCCAGCGCAAGGGGTCCGCCTGCACATATTGCCGCAGCATCTCCAGGGAATGCTGGCGGATCGCCAGGGAGTTCCCCAGCGTCTTGAGGATCTGGTCGACATGGCCGAGCGCCGCCGCCAGCGCCGCCACGGCCAGGACGGTGCCCGCCCCCACGGCCAGCGTCCGCCAGACCCGCGGCAATTTGCCGGCGATGATGAGGATCGTCACCACGGCGGCCGAGACGATGCTGAGCCGCTGCTTGTTGATGAGGATGATGCTGCCGAAAGCGGCGGCGAGGAAGACGACATGCCACAGCCTGGGGCTTTGCGTGAGGCGATGGGCGACGCGGAAGATGGCGATGACGGCGAAGGTCAAGGGCAGATATATCCGGTAGCCGCGCTCCAACTCATACATGAACAGCTTGCTTTCCCCCGCGTCGCTCGCATACCAGCCGGCGGGCGCCACGATCCACAGCAGCCACAGCGCCGCCAGGGTGGCCAGCCCCAGACTCCATAAAATCCTGTCCAGGTCTTCGGAGGCGGGCAAGACCATGGTCAGAAGGGCGAGGACGCCGAAGTAATAGGTGAGCGGCCAGATCTTGACCGTCGTCAACCAGGCGTCGATGAGCGAATTGCCGAGCCACAGCATGGAAAGAACGGGCGTCACCGCCGCCACATAGGCGATCGTCGCGGCATAGAGGCCCCGGTGATCGCTGCGCAGGGTCGATATGCCCCGATAGGCCAGCGGAAACATCAGCACCGGCCATGCCTTCGAAAGGTAATAAAACGGCCCGGTGTCGATCAGGTAATGGAAGATCTGGCAGAAAAACGGCAAGCTCGCCGCCAGCATCAGCAGATTGAGCGACGAGCGGCGGCGAACCTCGAGACCGACGCCGGACGATCCGCGCAACGACCGCACCCGGCCGACCCGCCCCTCGGCCAGCGGCAGGACGCGTCCCCGTCCGGCCAAAGGCCGGACCCGGCCGATCCGCTTCTCCGGGACGGCCGGTTCGCTCATGGCGACCCTCGTCCCTCTCCGGGCGGAAGAATGCCGCGGCCATGGAAGCGGGCGCGCAACAGGATCCAGACGATCGGCAGCGATTCGACGAAGACCCGGCGGAAATGGCTGCGCGGCCGCTGGATCAGCCGATAGATCCCTTCGAGACCATAGCGTCTGAAGATCGGCGGGGCGCGTTTGACCAATCCGGTGGCGAACAGCAACGAGCCGCCGATGCACAGGCCGACCCCCCGCAAGGTGGCGCGGTCGCGGGCGGCAAGGGCCAGGCTTTCCGATTGCGGGGCGCCGACGGCCAGGAATATGTAGCGGGCCGGGTTCTTCTCGAGAAAATCGAGACAGGTGGCGACGGCGGCGGGATCGCGGATGAAGCCGAACGGCGGATCGTAAACGGCCAGGCGGCGAAGGCCGTAGCGGGCCGTCAAGGCGGCCTCCAGCCGGACGCCGCCGCCGATGACCGTGACCGCGTCGTCCGCTTCGATATGCCGCTGCAAAAGCAGCAAGGTGAGATCGCTTCCCGAGCCATGGGGCAGCGCGAGGCCGAACAGCCATTTCGCCAGCGGTTGCACGACGCGGCCGTCGCAAAGGCGCAGCCAGGCTTTTTCATAGGCCCGTCGCCAGGGGCCGTCGCCTTTGGCCAGGCTCACCATATGCTGCGCGTTGGGGGTCACCACATAGGCGAAAGGCAGGTCCGGATCACGCCGGCTGATCAGGGCGGCGGCCTGGGAACTGTCCAGATCGCTGATCGGCAGGCCGAGAAAATCGATGACGGCGGGATCCGACGTCATGGGGCGTCCGGCTTTCGAATGCGATCCAACACCTGGGAAATCTCTTCCGACGGCAGAAAGATGAAGTTGTTGATGTAGGCTCCACCCTCGATCCGCAGGGGATCCTGCATCGTTTCCTCGTCGAAAACGGCGATGGGGCGGATCGTCCCCGATTGCAGGAAAAAGCCGGCGTAGCCCAAATCCGCAAAAAAGGCGGCGACGCGATTGCGGACGCCGGGAGCGTGGCGTTCCTCCATTTCGATCAGAAAACGCGGCCGGCAGCGTGCGATGGTCTGTTTCGCCCCGTCCAGCACGGCCTCCTCATGCCCTTCGACGTCGATTTTGATCAGGCCGACCTGTCCGTCGTAAACGTCGTCCAGGCGCGCCGTCCGCACCGTGATGTCCCGGCCCTGGGCGCTTTTGTCGGCCCGCAGGCTGGACAGGGCGGTGACCGGGGCGCCATCGAGGATCGGAATGTGCAGAAGGGCCGTGCCGTCGACCGAAGACAAGGCCATTTCGCGAACGGTGACGCCGGCCCCGAACTTCCTGGCGAGTCGCTTGGCCATCCAGGGAATCGGCTCGAAGGAGATGACGCGGCGCGCGTATTTCCGCATGAAAAGGCTATAGCAGCCGACATTTCCGCCGACATCGATGGCGTCCTGATGTGGACGACAAAGATGCTCAACTAAAAATAGCTCTTTTTCCCCATTTCTCCGAAAATATTCCTCTTCCAGCCACAGGACAACAGGTCGTGGGACAATAAACAAAGCAGCGGAATGGAGAAACTTCAGAAAAGATCTGGCGGCCACGATTCATCTCTTCGGCTTGATACGTCAATTGTCACATAGGACGGAACGTAACACACAGATTTACACCATGACGGCCAAGCCGAAGACAAGAAAATGCGCCATGGTATTTCGGAAACGAAAAGCCCGCCTTCCCGGCCATGCGGGAAGGCGGGCTTGCAGCCCTGAGCCGAAGCCGGCTTACAGCTTGGCGGCGGCGTCGAAGACCTTCGTGCTATAGGCGCCTTCCGGTTTCTTGGTGATCACCGGGGCCGATTTGGTCGACAGCAGGATATCGACGGTGCGGTCGAAAGCGGCCGGATCGAGATAACCGGTGCCCTTCTTCGATCCTTCCAGCAGCTTGGCGACCTCCTGCATCATCGTGGTCTGATGCTCCTTGGTCTGGGCTCCGGTGGTGTCGTTGGCCAGCACGATGTCGACCGCCTCGGCCTGATGGGCGGCGGCGTAATCCCAGCCCTTTTCGCTGGCTTTCAGGAAACGGGCCAGCTTTTCCACGGCCTTGGGATCGGCCAGGGTCTTTTCCAGGGTGTAAAGG
This sequence comes from Rhodospirillales bacterium, assembly GCA_015654615.1. GTDB lineage: Bacteria > Pseudomonadota > Alphaproteobacteria > Rhodospirillales > Magnetospirillaceae > Telmatospirillum. The sequence goes on along the minus strand of JAATGN010000187.1, from coordinate 10,236 downwards.
CCGTCTTCCAGGGTGGCGACGCCCTGGTCCTGGTATTTGAACACGGTCAGTTCGCTGGCCGGCATGCCGGCCTCGATCACCTGCCAATATTCGTTGTAGGTCATCGTCGAAATACAGGCCGCCTGCTTTTGCAGCAGGGGATCGACGTTGAAGCCCTGCTTCAGCACGGTGACGTCCGGATTGGCGCCGCTGGTCGAGAAGCCCAGCTTGGCCATCCAGGAGAGGAACGGATATTCGTTGCCGGAGAACCAGACGCCCAGGGTATGACCCTTGAAGTCGGTCGGCTTGACGATGCCGGAATCCTTGCGGCAGGTCAGCATCATGGCGGATTTCTGGAAAATCTGGCCGATATTGACCAGCGGCACGCCCTTTTCGCGAGTGGCCAGGGCCGACGGCAGCCAATCGACCACCACATCGGCGCCGCCGCCGGCGATCACCTGGGACGGATTGATGTCGGGTCCGCCCGGCTTGACGGTGACGTCGAGGCCGGCATCCTGGTAAAACCCCTTGTCCTTGGCGACGAAATAGCCGGCGAACTGGGCCTGCGTCACCCATTTCAGCTGAAGCGTCAGCTTGTCGGCGGCCGAGGCGGCCGTCGATGAGCCGATGAGGGCGGCGATGAGGGCTATTTTTCCGAAAGCTTTCATACGGTCACTCCTTCCCCTTATGAGTGCCCAGTCCCCATGCAATGGACAAGGCGGTAATTCCGAACGATGGATGGTCGAGTTCAGCGTCTTCGATAGGAGGGATGCCAGGCGGTGGCGAGCCGCTCCACCCACGAAAGGCCGCCGTAGAGGACCGAGCCGGTCAGGCCGGCGACGACGATGGTCGCCCAGACGATCGACAGATTCATCCGGGCGACTTCGGTGCTGATGCGAAAGCCCATGCCGACCACCGGCGTGCCGAAGAATTCGGCGACGATGGCGCCGATCAGGGCCAGCGTCGAATTGATCTTCAGGCCGTTGAACAGAAAGGGCAGGGCGTTGGGCAGGCGCAGCATCAGCAAGGTCCGCCAGTACCCCGCGGCGTAGGAGCGCATCAGATCGAGCTGGATGGCCTCGGAAGCGGCCAGTCCGGCCAGGGTGTTGACCAGCATCGGGAAGAAAGTCATCACCACGACCACCGCGGCCTTCGACGGCCAGTCGAAGCCGAACCACATCACCATGATCGGCGCGATGCCGACCACCGGAATGGCGCTGACCAGATTGCCGAAGGGCAGCAGCCCGCGGGCGAGGAAGGGGATGCGATCGGCCAGGATGGCGACGACGAAGCCGGCGCCGCAGCCCCACAGATAGCCGCGCAGCACCGCCTTGACCACCGTCTGGACGAAATCGTCCTCGAGATTGGCCGCCTGGGCGACCAGGGCGTGGGCGATGGCGCTAGGGGCCGGCAGCAGCACCGAGGGCACCTCGAAGCCGCGGACGCCGACTTCCCACAGATAGATCAGCATGGTCCCGAACAGCGCCGGCACCAGCAGATGGCGGAAAATCCCGCCGCATTCGGTGAGGCGCTCCATCACATGCCAGAGCAGGGCGAGGATGCCCCCGACGAACAGCCACAGGCCCAGCCCCTGACCGAGCGTCACGCCGCTGTCCAGCAGCAGCAGAGGCAGCAGGGCACCGGCCAGCAGGCCGGGCAGCAACAGAAGGGATTCCGGCAAGGCGCCGTAGGGCTTGCGGCGGGCCAGGACCAGGCTGGCCAGGGTGACGGCCAGGCTCGCCATGGCCGGCATCGACTGCCACCAGGCCAGCGTCAGGCCGTCGACCTGGCCGAGGGGCAGGACGAAGGCCGGCAGGATCAGCAGGACCAGCGGCGTCATCGGGCTCGGCTTGGCCTGCATGTCTTATCCCTTCACCCGGCCGCTGCGGCCGACCACCAGCTTTTCGACCAATCCGGCCAGGCCGACCAGGGCCAGGCTGAGCAGGGCCGACATCACCAGGGCACTCCAGATCTGCACCGTCTGGCCGTAATAGGAGCCGCTGAGCAGACGGGCGCCCAGGCCGGCGGTGCCGCCGGTCGGCAGCTCGCCGACGATGGCGCCGATCAGGCTGATGGCGATGGCCACCTTGATGCTGGTGAACAGATAGGGCAGCGAGGAGGGCAGGCGCAGCAGCCAGAAGGTCTGCGCCACGCTGGCGCTGTAGGTCCGCATCAGGTCCAGGGCCAGCGGATCGGTCGAGCGCAGCCCTTTCACCAGGCCGATGGTGATCGGGAAGAAACACAAATACATGCTGATCACCGCCTTCGGCAGCAGGCCGGTGAAGCCGATGTTGCCCAGGATCACCACCACCATCGGCGCGATGGCCAGGATCGGGATGGTCTGCGAGACGATCACCCAGGGCATCAGGCTGGAATCCAGGGTTTTCAAATGCACGATGCCGATGGCGAGGACGGCGCCGAGAGCCAATCCCATCAGGAAGCCGACCACGGCCGACGACGCGGTGACGGCGGCGTGATACAGCAGGTTGCGGATGCTGGTCGGCGGATGATGAAATACCGAATCGGTGAAATCGACGAAGACCTGGTCGGGGGTCGGCAGCACCGGACGCTTCATGGCGAAGGTCTGGTGGATCAGGTCGAGCGTGCTCCAGCTCTGGCCGGCCCGGACGAAGCCCTCGATGGCCTGCGGCGCGTTCAGCCCGACCGCGCCGCCATACCACAGCAGCAGGATGACCAGGCCGATCAGCAGCATCGGCGCCCTGGCGGCCAGCACGGAGGAAAGAGTCGTCATCCTCCCTCTCCCTTGATGGGAGAGGGGTGGGGTGAGGGTGATGCCTGGGCAAAATCGGAGCCGATGCGTCTGCGCCCGGCGTCACCCCCACCCAACCCTCCCCCATCGAGGGGGAGGGCTCGGCCTATTTGTGAGTGCCACCTAATCATCATAACTATGGCCTTCGGCCAGGCCGTGGCGCACACGGGCGGCGATGTCCTGGAACTGCTGGCTTTCGCGCATTTCCAGGTTGCGTTCGCGGGGCAGGCCGCAGTCGATGACGTCGAGGATGCGGCCCGGGCGAGGGCTCATCACGACGATGCGGGTCGACAGAAAGACCGCTTCGGAAATCGAATGGGTGACGAAGACGCAGGTCTTGCCGGTGGTGCGCCACAATTGCGACAGCTGCGAATTCAAATGGTCGCGGGTGATTTCGTCGAGCGCGCCGAAAGGTTCGTCCATCAGCAGCAGATCGGGCTCGAAGGCCAGGGCCCGGGCGATCGATACCCGCTGCTGCATGCCGCCCGACAATTGCCAGGGGAATTTTTTCTCGAAGCCGGTCAGCCCGACCAGGGCCAATTGATGGGCGGCGCGGCGCTGCCGTTCGGCCCTGTCGATGCCCATGATCTCCAGGGGCAGGGTGACGTTTCTTTCGACATTGCGCCAGGGATAGAGGGCGGGCGCCTGGAACACATAGCCGTAGGCCCGTTTGAGGCGGGCCGCCTCCGGCGTCAGGCCGTTGACGGTGATGTCGCCCGCGGTCGGTTGCTCGAGGTCGGCGATGACCCGCAGCAAGGTGGTCTTGCCGCAGCCCGATGGTCCGATCAGGGCGACGAAATCGCCGGCATTGATCCTGAGATCGATGCCGTCCAGCGCCGTGACCGGCTTGTCGGCCGCCTTGAAGACCAATGACAGATTGCGGATGTCGACAATGGGGCGGTTTTCCACCGGCGCGTCGGCGATGGGGTCAACGACGGGAAGTGCGGTGGTGGTGCCCACGGAATGTCCTCGCCAAGTGGGAAAGCCTGTTCGAGAACAAAAGAACGCAAACCTTGTGCCATTTCGTTTTATGGCGATATCTAATATTTAACTTATTGAAATATATGCATAATAAACTGTCTTATCGGACAGGATCTGATCTCCTGGTCAATATGACGGGGAAGCCCAGGACGGTTTCATGCATAGAAAATAGCCACTCATCCGCGGCATGGCCATTTTGTGGGCATATTCCCCAGTGGGGCGGGCCGAAGCGAATGGGTTTGGCTCTAAAGGTTGAGGGCCAATCTGGCGTCGGCCGACATGTTTTCCATCGTCCACGGCGGCTCCCAGACCAGCGACACGGTCACCTCGCCGGTTCCGGGAACGCTCGCCGCCACATCCGCCACCTGCTGCGGCAGGGAGCCCGCCACCGGACAGCCCGGCGCGGTCAGCGTCATCTCGATCGCCACCGCGCCGTCCTGGCCGACGTCGAGCTTGTAGACCAGGCCGAGGTCGTAGATGTTGACCGGAATCTCGGGGTCGTAGACCGTCCGCAGCGCCTCGGCGACCTCGTCTTCGGCGGCCGGCCGCGCTCCCGTTTCCAGCGGTTGTCCGGCGCGGGCGACGATGGCCGGGTCGGAGGAGATTGAAGTGTCCATCGCATTCATTCCGTCGTCACCTTCTGCTCGTCCTTGAGCGCCGCGACCAGGGTATGCCAGGCCAGGGTCGCGCATTTGACCCGGACCGGGTAATCCCGGACGCCGGCCAGGACGTGGAGCCGATCCATCTCGTCTTCGAATTCTTCCGGAGCCTCGGCTTCGCCGCCGGTGGCCAGGGCGTGGAAACTGGCGAACAGTTCCTCCGCCTGTTTCTCGGTCTTGCCGAGCATGACTTCCGTCATCAGCGAGGCCGAGGCCGTCGAAATGGCGCATCCCTGGCCCTCGAAGGCGACATCCTCGATGACGCCGTCGGCTCCGACCTTGAGGAATACCGTCAGCTTGTCGCCGCACAGCGGATTTTCGCCGCGGGCGCTGTGGTCGGCATGCGCGATGGAGCGGCGATTCCGCGGATGCCGGCCGTGGTCGAGAATGACTTCCTGGTAAAGCTCGCGCAGATCGTCGCTCATCGTCCGAATATCTCCTCGACCTTTTGCACCGCCGCCACCAGCGCGTCGACGTCGGCCCGGTCGTTGTAGAGACCGAAGGAGGCGCGGGCGGTGGCCGGAACGGCGAAACGTTCCATCAAGGGCTGCGCGCAATGGTGGCCGGCCCGGATGGCGACGCCGGCGCCGTCCAGAATCTGGGCGATGTCGTGCGGATGGGCGCATTCCAGCACGAAGGAGACGACCGCGGCCTTGTGCGGCACCGTCCCGATGATCCGCAGGCCGGGCACGGCGGCCAACTGCCGCGTGGCATAGGCCAGCAGATCGTTCTCATGGGCGGCGATGCGCTCCAGGCCCAGCGCCGTCACGTAATCGATGGCGGCGGCCAGGCCGGACACCTGGGCGATGGCCGGCGTGCCGGCTTCGAACTTCTGCGGCAAGGGCGCCCAGGTGCTCTTCTCGAAACGGACGGTATGGATCATGTCGCCGCCGCCCTGATAGGGCGGCATGGCGTTCAGCAGGTCTTCCTTGCCGTACAGCACGCCGATCCCGGTCGGTCCGTACAGTTTGTGTCCCGAGAAGGCGTAGAAGTCGGCGTCGAGGGCCTGCACGTCGACCGGCAGATGCGAGACCGCCTGGGCGCCGTCGATCAGCACCTTGGCGCCGGCGGCGTGGGCCGCGCGGACGATGTCGGCCACCGGCAGGATCGTTCCCAGCACGTTGGAAACCTGGGTCACCGCCACCAGCCGGGTGCGCGGGCCGAGCAGGCGGGTGACCGCCTCCAGCGGCACGTCGCCGTCGTCGCCGACCGGCGCGATCTTGATCACCACGCCGCGCTCCTCGCGCAACAGCTGCCAGGGAACGATGTTGGAATGGTGCTCCAGGCCCGAGATGATGATTTCGTCGCCGGGCTGCAGGAACCGCCGGCCGTAACTGGCCGCCACCAGATTGATCGATTCGGTGGTGTTGCGGGTGAAGATCACCTCATGGGCGTGGCGGGCGTTGATGAAACGCTGCACGGTGCGCCGCGACGCTTCGTAAGCCTCGGTGGCCCGCTCGCTCAGGTAATAAAGGCCGCGGTGAATATTGGCATATTCGGTTTCGTAGACGTTGCTCTCCGCGTCGATCACCGGGCGCGGCTTCTGCGCCGAGGCGCCGCTGTCGAGATAGACCAGCGGCTTGCCGCGCATCGTGCGGGCCAGAATGGGAAAGTCGGCGCGAATGCGCGCGACGTCATAGGCCTCGCGCGCCTCAGTGGGGCTGATGATCATCGATCCTCCTCGGTCCGTGGGCGGGCGCCTTGCAGGCGTTCCCCGACCACCGCGGCAAAAGCCTGGCGCACCGGCGGCAAGGCGATGCGGTCCAGCACGTCCGCCAAAAAAGCTTCGATCAGCAACTGGCGGGCGTCCATCTCGCCGATGCCGCGGGCCCGCAGATAGAACAGGGCCTCCTCGTCGATGTCGCCGACGGTGCAGCCGTGGCCGCATTTGACGTCGTCGGCATAGATTTCCAGCTCCGGCTTGCCGTCCATTTCGGCCTGGCCCGACAGCAGCAGCGCCTTGCTGAGCTGGTAGGCGTCGGTCTTCTGCGCGCCGCGCTCGACCAGGACCGTGCCCTGGAACACGCCCCGCGCCTGATCGTCCAGCACGCCCTTGAACAGCTGGCGGGAGGTGCCGCCGGGGGCGGCATGGGTGACGAAGGTGGTGTTGTCCTGATGCTGACGGCCGGTTCCCAGATAGGCCCCGTCCAGTGCGAAGGAGGCCTCCGCCCCGTCCAGCGCCGCATGGACTTCGTGGCGGGACAGCCTCGCCCCGGCCTGCACCAGCACGCCGGCATAGCGGGCCCCGGCGGCCAGCGAAACCCCGGTGGTCGATACATGGACCGCGCTCGCCGCCTCGGCCTGCAGCTTGTAGTGGCGAAGCGAGGCGCGGCGGCCCAGGGCGATCTCCACCACGCCGTTGCTGAAATAGGTGCCGCTGCCGAGATGCCGCTCGACCAGCGTGGCGGCTCCACCCTCCTCGATCACCACCAGGCAGCGCGGATGGAAGGCCACCGGCGTATCGCCGGCCCGGCCGAAGGAAACGATTTCGATGGGGCGTTCGAGGGTGACGCCGGCTTCGATGCGCAGCAGCACGCCGTCGGCGAACAGGGCGCCGTTCAACGCCGCCAGCGACGTGCGGCCGGCCGGGATGACCTGTCCGAGGTGGGTTTGCACCAGGCCGGAGGAGGCCGCGGCGTCGAGGCGCTCGACGGTCGCCCCGGCCGGCAGTTCCCCGGGCGGGGCGACCAGCGTTCCATTGACCAGCAGCAGACGGATGGCGTCGCCCAGCGGCGGAACGGCCGGCAGGGCGCCGTCCGGCTTTTCGGCCAGGCCGAAGGAGGCGACGCCGAGGGCCCCGAGATCGGTATATTTCCAGGCTTCGTCCCGGCGCGTCGGCAGCCCGACGGCGTCGGCCCGGGTCCTGGCCGCCCGGCGCAGGTCATCCAGCCAATCGGAATGGATCGCGGTCGTCATGCCGCCTGTCCCACGAACTGGGCATAACCGGTGCGTTCCAGCTCGATGGCCAGAGTCTTGTCGCCGGTCTGCACGATCTTCCCGTCGGCCAGCACATGCACCTGGTCCGGCACGATATAGTCGAGGATGCGCTGATGATGGGTGATCACCAGAAAGCCCCGCTCGGGACAGCGCATCCGGTCGACGGCGCCGGCCACCACCCGCAGGGCGTCGATGTCGAGCCCCGAATCGGTTTCGTCGAGGATCATCAGGCGCGGTTCGAGCAAGGCCATCTGCAAAGCCTCGTAGCGCTTCTTCTCGCCGCCCGAGAAGCCGGAATTGACCGCCCGGCGCAGCATGTCCTCGTCGACGCCCAGCTCCTTCGTCTTGCGCCGGGCCAGTTTCAGGAACTGCATGGCGTCCAGTTCGGCTTCGCCGCGGAAGCGGTGCATGGCGTTGACCGCCGTCTTCAGGAAATTCACCCCGGTCACGCCGGCGATCTCGACCGGCGACTGGAAGGCCAGGAAGACGCCCTGGCAGGCCCGCTCCTCGGTGTTCATCGCCAGCAGGTCCAGGCCGCGATAGAACACGCTTCCGGCGGTGACCTCATAGCCGTTGCGGCCGGCCAGGACATAGGACAGCGTGCTTTTGCCGGCGCCGTTCGGTCCCATCACGGCATGAACCTCGCCGGGACGGATGACCAGGTCGATTCCCTTCAGGATTTCCCGGCCGCCGACGGTCGCATGCAGATTGCTGACGGCCAGCAGCGGCGTGGTCTCCGTCTCTTGTCCCTTCGTCTCGAAACCTGTCTTCATCGTCGTCATCCCACACTTCCTTCCAGGCTGATCGCCACCAGCTTCTGCGCCTCCACGGCGAACTCCATCGGCAACTGCTGAAGCACCTCGCGGCAAAAGCCGTTGACGATCAGCGAGACCGCTTCCTCTTCCGACAGCCCGCGCTGCCGGGCATAGAACAACTGGTCGTCGCTGATCTTGCTGGTGCTCGCCTCATGTTCGACCCGCGCCGAGGGATTGCGGGATTCGATGTAGGGCGTGGTATGCGCGCCGCACTGATCGCCGATCAGCAGGCTGTCGCACTGGGTATGGTTGCGCGCCCCGTCGGCCTTGGGCAGCACCTTGACCAGACCGCGGTAGGTGTTGTCGGCATGGCCGGCCGAGATGCCTTTCGAGACGATCCGCGAACGCGTGTTGCGCCCGATATGGATCATCTTGGTTCCGGTGTCGGCCTGCTGGTAATTGTTGGTGATCGCCACCGAATAGAATTCGCCCACCGAATCGTCGCCCTGCAGGATGCAGCTCGGATATTTCCAGGTGATGGCCGAGCCGGTTTCCACCTGGGTCCAGGAGATGTGCGAGGCCCGCCCGCGGCAGGCGCCGCGCTTGGTGACGAAATTATAGATGCCGCCGCGGCCCTCGGCGTCGCCGGGATACCAGTTCTGGACGGTGGAATATTTGATCTCGGCGTCGTCGAGGGCGACCAGTTCGACCACGGCGGCGTGCAGCTGGTTCTCGTCGCGCATCGGCGCCGTGCAGCCTTCCAGATAGCTGACGTAGGAGCCCTTGTCGGCGATGATCAGGGTTCGTTCGAACTGGCCGGTCTTTTCCGCGTTGATGCGGAAATAGGTCGACAGTTCCATCGGGCAGCGCACGCCCGGCGGCACATAGACGAAGCTGCCGTCGGTGAAGACGGCGCTGTTCAAGGTGGCGAAATAATTGTCCGAATAGGGCACCACCGAGCCGAGATATTGGCGGACCAGCTCCGGATGGTCTTTGACCGCCTCGGACAGCGAGGTGAAGATGATCCCGGATTCCTCCAGCTTGCCCTTGTAGGTGGTGGCCACCGAGACGCTGTCGAACACCGCGTCGACCGCGACGCCGGCCAGCAGGGCCCGTTCATGCAGCGGCACGCCCAGTTTTTCGTAAGTCTCCAGCAGCTTGGGATCGACGTCGGCCAGGCTTTTCGGCCCGTCCTTCTTTTTCGGCGCCGAATAATAATAGGAATCCTGGTAATCGATCGGCGGGTGATGGATCCGGGCCCAGTCCGGTTCGGTCTGGGTGAGCCAGGCCCGATAGGCCTTCAGCCGCCAGTCGAGCAGCCACTCCGGCTCGTCCTTCTTGGCCGAGATGAAGCGGATGATATCCTCGTTCAGCCCCTTGGGAGCGACGTCGGATTCGATGTCGGTGACGAAACCGTATTTGTATTTCCGGTCGGCCAGCGACCGCACCTGTTCGATGCCTGTATCCATGGTCATACTCCTTCGCCCGCGAAATCGGCCTGTCTGCCTCCGACGTCGATGCCACGGATAAAATCATAGGGTGAACGCGGCGCCGCAATGTCCGCCAGCGTCACCTTGCCGAGCGCCTCTTCGATGGCCAGATTGACCGGGTTCCAATGTCCGCGGAGCGAACAGGACTTCTGATGTTCGCAGTCGCCGTCCCCGCCTTCCACGCAATCGGTCAATTCGATCGGTCCTTCCAGGGCGAACACGATGTCACGGGCCGAGATGGCCGCGGCCGGCCGGGCCAGGCCATAGCCGCCGCCGGCGCCGCGCTGGGCCCGCAGGATGCCCTTGTTGGTCAGCACCTTCAGCAGCTTGCTGACGCTGGGGAGCGGCAATTGGGTCTGCTTGGCCAGACAGGCCGCGGTAAACACCGCATCCTTCGACCCGTGGGCCATCTGGCAGAGGATCACGACGCCGTAATCGGTCATGCGACCCAACCGCATCATAACGACTTTCTAAAACAGGACTAAATTAGTCCTATTTACAATAATGCGTTCGGCGACGGATGCAAGCGTTCAATTGCGTTCCGCGTGGGAGAGTTCGTCATTGCGAGTTCCGCACCGGCCGAGGCCGACCCTCCTGGAAGAAAATGCCGTCACTGCGAGCGCAGCGAAGCAGTCCAGGACAGCCTGGCCCTCTGGATTGCCGCG
>JAATGN010000322.1 GCA_015654615.1 Rhodospirillales bacterium | reverse complement strand
TGGCTCATCTTAATGCTGATCCAGACGGGACTGGTTCAAGCGCGGCGACTGCGGCTGCACCGGACCTTGGGATCGGCAAGCCTGGTGATCGGCGTGGCTTTGCCCATCGTCGGTGTCTGGGTGACCATCGCCATGAATCATCAGAAGATCCTGCATGGGATGGCGGTGGATACCAGACAGATCCTGTATCCGCTTTCCGACATGGTGCATTTCACGGCGCTCTACTGGCCCGCCATCTGGTTTCGCAGACGTCCTGAAATTCATAAACGACTGATGTTCCTGACGACGATCAGTCTGGTCCGGGCCGCATTTTTCAGATATCCGCAATGGTTGCTCCCCGACTATTGGATATCGTTTGGCGCGGATGCCCTGATGTTGACGGGTATCGGGCGCGACTTGATCGTCGATCGACGATTGAACGTCGTCTACCGGTTCGGATTCCCCATGATGGTGGCGGCGCAGGTTATCGAGCGGTTTGTCCGGAACAGTCACTGGTGGCAAATCTTGGCCGACTCGATCGTGACATAATACCAGCCTGCGCTGATCGAAACGGATCAGCGCTCCTCAGGCGCCGGGCGGGTTTCTCCGAAACCCTTGGCTTCGCTCGCATAAGCTCGCGGGCCCTCAACGGGCCAGCCGACCTGCAATGAGCCCAGCTCATTGCAGGTCGGCATAACCCCCTCATTCTGCCGCCGGCGCGCCTCGCGACGGCCGCCCCCGGGATGGTCCGGGGGCATGTTTCCTGGCTGGCGGCCGGCATCCGTTGGATTTTCACCCCTCCATGAGGCCAGGTCTCATCAAATCGCTTGGTGTCTTGGGCGTCTTGGTGGTTCATTTGGCGTGCGGGCGCCGTCCGACGATCGCGCCACGGCGATTTGGCCTTGAGGGCCGTTAAAACAGACCGAACCATGGGGTGATCGATGCCTGCTCCCAATGTGTTGCCGACCGTCGTCTGTACCCGTCGTGGAACGCCCAGGCTGTGCGGCGTCGAAGTGCCGGCCCATATGCGCGCCCTGGTGATGGAACGCACCGTTTGTCCGAACGGCAATCCGGATTGCGCCTGCAAACCTGTGGTTTCCATCGTCGGCGGGATCGATGGAGACGGGATGGAACAGGCGCTCGCCGATTTCGGCGGCTGCGTCGAAATGGCCTATGGCCAATTGCTCTCCGGCGACCATCTGCTGCCGACCCTCGAGCGGCACGGACTCTATATGGCGCTGTCCACGGCGACGGCCTATTCGCTCGGCCCGGCCCATCTGTTCTGCAAGGTCCTGTCGGATCGTTTCGGCCTCGGCGCGGACATGCGCGACAGCATCGAGCTTGCGGTCCATGAGGCCGTGGTGAACGGCTTGCTGCACGGCAATCTGGAAATCGATTCGGACGATCGTCAAACCCTGGACGGATTCCGGAAATATTGCGAGACGATCGAGGCGCATCTGCGCGACCCGGCCCTGGCCGGCCGCTGTATCGAGGTTTCGGCGGTCGTCACCGAGACCTCGATCGAATTGACGGTGGTCGACAACGGTCCCGGGTATGACGCCGCGGCCGTCGCGCCCAGCGACGATCCGGAACGGAAGTCGGGGCGCGGTTTGCAACTGATCCGGCATTATGCCCAGGATGTGCGGATCGGCGAAGGGGGCCGCGAGTTGAGCATGAGGTTTGCCCGATGAGCTTTGCCGACAGCGCGCTGGCCGCCCCGGACGACCCGGCCCTCGATCTGTCGGGGTGCCGTGTTCTGGTGATCGGCGATGCCGGGCCGATCCATCGATTGATCGGCGACTACCTGCGGAATGCCGGCATTTCCCTGCTCGAATTTGCCGAGAACGGCACCGATGACTGGGCCAGATTGCGCGGCTTCGATCCCGATCTGGTCATCCTCGACATCGTGATGCCCGGCCTCGACGGCTTCGATCTGTGCCGCCGGTTGCGCGCCGACCCGCTCACGCGGAACCTGCCGGTTCTCGTCGAGACCGCCGTCGATTCGACGGCGGACCGCAGCGCGGCGTTCGAGGCCGGGGCGACCGATCTGATCACCAAGCCGATCCACGGCCCGGAACTGATCGCCCGGATCAAGAACCAATTGGAGAACCGCCTGCTGATCCGCAGCCTGCAGGATCACGTCAAGCTGATGACGTGGGAGCTGGAGCTTGCCCGCCACATGCAGGAAAACCTGCTGCCGCGTCCGGAGATGCTGAAGGCCGTCGAGCGGGCGACGGGGCTTGCCATCGCCTCGCATTTCCAGCCCTCGGCCGAATTGGGGGGCGATCTCTGGGCCATCCATCCGCTGAGCGAGGGGCGGACCGGCGTTTCGATCATCGATTTCGCCGGTCACGGCCTGGCGGCGGCGCTGAACACCTTTCGGCTGCACACCTTGATGAACCAGATCGTCCCCGATCCGGCCGACCCGGCGGCTTATCTGGCCCAGCTCAATCGAAAATTGGTCGATCTGCTGCCCAGGGGGCAATTCGCCACGATGTTCCTGGCCGTCGTCGACAGCCGCCGCGGCCTGATGACATATGCGGCGGCCGGAGCGCCCGGTCCGGTGATCGGCAATCCGGGGATCCATCTTCTCGACGGCAGCGGTCTGCCCTTAGGGATCAGCCGGGAGGCGCGCTATCAAAATTGCCAGGTGCCCTTTCCGCCGGATTCGGTGCTTTTTCTCTATAGCGACGCGCTCACCGAAAGCGCCGACCGCCGCGGCCGCTGCCTGGAATCGGAGGACCTGGCCGAATTGGTCGGGCAATGCCGCCGGCAGGCCGGCGATTTCCCGCCTCTCGATCGCCCGCCTCTCGATCGCCCGCCTCTCGATCGATTGATCGCGCGCTTTCTCGAGGACCGGGGGCCGATCACCGACGATCTGACCCTGGTCTGGGCGAGCCAGGGGCGGCCGCCGGCCTGACCGACCGACC
>JAATGN010000407.1 GCA_015654615.1 Rhodospirillales bacterium | reverse complement strand
GCGTCACAAGCTCTTTCGCCGGGGCGAGGGTACAGGGATTGATCCCGTTTGGTCGCAAACCGCTCTAACAAGAAAACGCCGTCATTGCGAGGAGCGAAGCGACGCGGCAATCCAGAGTGCCAGGCTGTCCTGGACTGCTTCGCTGCGCTCGCAGTGACGGCATTTTCACCCAGGAGGGGCGACCTCGGTCGGTGCGGAACGCGCAATGACGATTTCATAAATAGAGCGGTTAATTTTTAACGGGCTCTAAAGAGGAAAAGAGTTCGGTGGCACCGGCGTCCCTGCCGGTGGAGAAAAGACTCCGCCGCGCCAGCGGCGGACACCGGCAGGGACGCCGGTGCCACTTTTCCTTATTCATTCAGGGATCGATAAGACGAGGGGGCGAAACGAGCCCAACAGCTAATCGTCGATTTCGCCGACGGCGGACTGCAGATAGTTTTCCCGGCCCACTTTTCCCAGAAGATCGATCTGGGTCTCGTAGAAGTCGATGCGTTCCTCCGTTTCTTCGAGCATTTCGGTCAGCAGGTCGCGGCTGACGAAATCCTGCGATTCCTCGGTCTTGGCGATGGTTATGACCAACTCGGCCCGCGCGGCGGTTTCGCGTTCGAGGTCGTTTTTCAGGATTTCGGGGACGTCCTCGCCGATCAGCAGTTTTCCCAGATCCTGCAGATTGGGCAGGCCCTCCAGAAACAGGATGCGTTCGATCAGTTCGTCGGCTTCCTTCATCAGCGCGATCGACGCTTTGTATTCGCGCTTGCCGAGACCTTGGAATCCCCAGTTCTTCAACATGCGGGCATGCAGGAAATATTGATTGATGCCGGTCAGATAATGACGCAGCACCTTGTTCAGATGCCCGTTGATTCCCTTGCTCGCCTTCATCGTTGCGCTCCCTCGCTCAGGACGGAAAAACGCGGTGGCGCCGGTCTGCCTGCCGGCGATCCGGCCCCACCGAATTCTTGCCTAGGTACCAAGGTCCGAACCGGTGGCGGACTGCAGATAATTCGCCAAGCCGATCTTGTCGATCAGTCCCAACTGCTGTTCGAGCCAATAGGTATGGTCTTCTTCCGTGTCTTCCAGCAATTTGACCAGGATGCGCCGCGTTTCGAAATCCTGCTCGGTTTCGCAAAGAACGATGGCGCTTTTCAGGGCGGCGATCACCTGGCCTTCATAGGCCAGGTCGGCCTTGAGCATGTCCGGGACGGTGGTCCCGATGGTCAAAGGCGAGCGCGAGGCGACGTCCGGCGTTCCTTCGAGAAAAAGGATGCGGCGGATGAGCAGGGCGGCATGCTCCAATTCCTCGATGCGTTCGTGTTCGGCATGCTGATAAAGCTGGGAAAAGCCCCAGTTCTCATACATGCGCGAATGGACGAAATATTGGTCGGCGGCGGTCAGTTCACCGGTGAGCAGCTTGTTCAGCTCCTGGATGACCGATTTTTTTCCCTGCATCGGTGACCCTTTCTTAAAAAACAATAAAGAAAGGGTGCACTCGGAAACGCAAAAAGTCGACGGTTTTATAGCATTGCGAAAAAATGCAATGTGCGATTAAGAACCCCTCGCATTTCTGCGATAATAACGGTAAGTTACGAATCATTCGCAATTGGCCGCGCAATGGGTTCGGTGATCGCCCTTGAGCCGGCGCCGTCGAGGAGATCGGTTCTTCATGTACATTTGTATCTGCCATGCCCTGACCGACGGCGATGTGCGTTCCGCCGAAGCCGCCGGCGCCGCGACGCACAGCGAAGTCTTCCGGCATTTCGGCGTGAAACCGCAATGCGGTCGATGCATGACGTCGATGCGCGGGGCGATGGAGTGCGGCGGACCGGCCTGCGAGCGCCGCCACGCCGACGACGCCGCGCCGGCGGTCCGCATGTGCCACCGCGAAGACCGCTGAAGGCGGGCGCTTCCGATACGAATGTCGCGATCGGGGGGATCGGGAAACGGGCGCGCGGCATTTGCGGCAACGTCTTGTTTTTTCATCGGAATCGTCACTTGGCCCGGTGGGGCCGCGGATCGTTCCTTCGAGAGATTCCTCGGCTCCGCTGCATTGGCGTCTTGCCTTGGGCGGCCGGGACGAATAAAAAGGCCCCAATCTCTCGTTTCCCTGTCGTGTGACGGGGAAAATTCCTTTTTGGTGGTCGCATGCTGAACGTTCTGCTCGTCATCCATCTCCTGATCGCCCTCGGCCTGGTCGGCGTCATTCTCCTGCAGCGCAGTGAAGGCGGGGCGCTCGGCATCGGCGGCGGCGGCGGCGTGATGACGGGCCGGGCGGCGGGCAATCTGCTGACCCGGACCACGGGCATTCTCGCCACCGGCTTCTTCATGACCAGCCTCGCTCTGGCCCTGATCGCCAATTCGCGCAGCCAGCCCAGTTCCATCATGGACAACGCGCCGGCGACGACCGCACCCGCCATTCCGGCCGCGCCGACGGCGCCCGCCGCACCGCTCAGCCGGTAAGTCCGGCTCATCCCGCCAGAGAGGCCTCAGAAATGACGCCTCTCTCTTTTTTTGACTGTGACGGTATCACCCCCTCTTGGGCGTGGCCGGCCTCTGGTGTATTGTAACGGCCCATGACGCGCTTCATCTTCATTACCGGCGGCGTGGTATCCTCCCTTGGCAAGGGTTTGGCGTCGGCGGCTCTGGCGTCGCTCCTGCAGACTCGCGGCTTCAAGGTTCGTCTTCGCAAGCTGGATCCCTATCTCAACGTCGATCCGGGGACCATGAGTCCCTATCAGCATGGCGAGGTCTACGTCACCGACGACGGGGCGGAAACCGACCTCGATCTCGGACATTACGAACGCTTTACCGGCGTCGCGTCGCGCCGCTCGGACAACATCACGACCGGGCGCATCTATTCCAACGTGATCGCGCGCGAACGCAAGGGCGACTACCTGGGGGCCACGGTCCAGGTGATTCCGCATGTCACCGATGCCATCAAGGAGTTCATCCTTTCGGACATTACCGACGAGGATTTCGTCCTGTGCGAGATCGGCGGCACCGTCGGCGACATCGAAAGCCTGCCGTTCCTCGAAGCGATCAGACAGCTGGGCAACGAATTGGGCCGGGAAGGCACCATGTTCGTGCATCTGACCCTGCTGCCCTATATCCCCTCGGCGGGCGAACTGAAGACCAAGCCGACCCAGCATTCGGTCAAGGAACTGCTGTCGGTGGGCATTCAGCCGGATCTTCTGCTGTGCCGATCGGATCGCGACATTCCGGCCAGCGAACGGCGCAAGATCGCGCTGTTTTGCAATGTGCGCGAGGAAGCGGTGATCCCGGGGCTCGACGTCGACACCATCTATCAGGTGCCGGTGAGCTATCACGAACAGGGCTTCGACGACCAGGTGTGCAAGCATTTCGGTCTGTCCGACGCGCCGCCGGCCGATCTGACGCGCTGGAAGAAAATCGTCGAGCGCATCCGCGTGCCGGAAGGCGAAGTGACCATCGCCGTGGTCGGCAAATACATCAGCCTGCTCGACAGCTACAAGTCCCTGGCCGAGGCGCTTCAGCACGGCGGCATCGCCAACAATGTGAAGGTCCGGCTCAACTGGATCGACAGCCAGATCTTCGAGAGCGGAGAGGCGATCCACGACCTTGAGGACGTGCATGGCATCCTGGTGCCGGGCGGCTTCGGCGAGCGCGGCGTGTCGGGCAAGATCGAGGCCGTCAAATTCGCCCGCGAACATCGCGTGCCCTATTTCGGCATCTGTTTCGGCATGCAGATGGCGGTGATCGAGGCGGCCCGGAACCTGGCCGGCCTGCGGAACGCCAGTTCCACGGAATTCGGCCCCTGCGAGGAGCCGGTGGTCGGCCTGATGACCGAATGGCTGCGCGGCAACCAGCTGGTGCAGCGGACGGCGGCCGACGACATGGGCGGCACGATGCGTCTTGGCGCCTATGGCTGCCATCTGCAAGCCGGCACCAAGGTGGCTGAAATCTACGGCAAGGAAGATATCAGCGAACGTCATCGCCATCGCTATGAAGTCAATCTCGATTACAAGGAACGCCTGGAGCAGGCCGGCATGGTGTTCTCCGGCATGTCTCCCGACGGCGTGTTGCCGGAGATCGTCGAACGGCCCGACCATCCCTGGTTCATCGGCGTTCAGTTCCATCCCGAACTGAAATCCAAGCCCTTCGATCCCCACCCGCTTTTTACCTCTTTCATCCAGGCTGCCATCCGCCAATCGCGTCTGGTCTAGGTCCTTCATGACTCAAGCCCGTCACATCACCATCGGCTCTCTTCGCCTCGGCAATGACCTTCCCTTCGTGCTGATCGCCGGGCCCTGCCAGCTGGAAAGCCGCGAACATGCGCTGGAAACGGCGCTCAGGCTCAAGGATATGTGCGACAGGGAAGGGGTCGGGCTGATCTACAAGACCTCCTTCGACAAGGCAAATCGGACCAGCGTGGCCGGTGAACGCGGCGTCGGTCTGACGGCCGCGTTGCCGATCTTCGCCGAAATCCGCGAAAGCCTGGGGATCCCGGTCCTGACCGATGTCCACAATGCCGGGCAATGCGCCCCGGTTGCCGAAGTCGTCGATGTTCTGCAAATCCCGGCCTTCCTCTGCCGCCAGACCGATCTGTTGTTGGCGGCCGGGGCCACCGGGCGGGCGATCAATGTCAAGAAGGGTCAGTTCCTGGCCCCCTGGGACATGGTCCATGTCGCGGAGAAGATCGAAAGCACCGGCAACGACCGCGTCATGCTGTGCGAACGCGGCGCCAGTTTCGGCTACAACACCTTGGTCACCGACATGCGCAGCCTGCCGATCATGGCGCGGACCGGCTGTCCGGTGGTGTTCGATGCGACCCATTCGGTGCAACAGCCGGGCGGCCTGGGCGGCAGTTCCGGCGGCCAGCGGGAATTCGCGCCCGTCCTGGCCCGCGCCGCCGTTTCCATCGGCGTCGCCGCGGTCTTCGCCGAGGCCCATGAGAACCCCGATACCGCGCCCTCCGACGGGCCGAACATGATTCCGCTGGCCGCGATGCCGGATTTTATCGCCACCCTGGTCGCCTTCGATCGATTGGCCAAAGCCAGGCCTCTTCATCATTTTTGACATTTTTCCTAGAGGAGAATGCAGCCGATGTCTGCGATTACCGATATCCATGCGCGCGAAATCCTGGATTCGCGTGGGAACCCGACCGTCGAGGTCGACGTCATCCTTGAGTCTGGGGCTTTTGGTCGGGCCGCCGTACCGTCAGGCGCCTCGACCGGTGCCCATGAGGCCGTCGAACTGCGGGACGGCGACAAGAAGCGTTATGGCGGCAAGGGCGTCCTGAAGGCCGTCGAGGCGGTCAATGGCGAGATCTACGACGCACTGGCCGGCTTCGACGCCGAAGACCAGTTGCATGTCGACCGCACGATGATCGAGCTGGACGGCACGCCGAACAAGGCGCGCCTGGGCGCCAACGGCATTCTGGGCGTCTCGCTGGCGGTGGCCAAGGCCGCCGCCGAAGAGGCGGGACTGCAGCTCTACCGCTATGTCGGCGGCACCTTCGCCCACACCCTGCCGGTGCCGATGATGAACATCATCAACGGCGGCGCCCATGCCGACAATCCCATCGACATCCAGGAGTTCATGATCCAGCCGATCGGCGCGGCCAATGTGGCCGAGGCGATCCGGATCGGTTCCGAGGTTTTCCAGGCGCTGAAGAAGGCGTTGAAGGATGCCGGCCACAACACCAATGTCGGCGACGAAGGCGGTTTCGCCCCCAATCTGAAGAGCACCGAACAGGCCTTGGACTTCGTGCTGAAGGCCGTCGAGGCCGCCGGTTACAAGCCCGGCGACGACGTCTGCCTGGCCGTCGACGCCGCGGCGACCGAATTCTACAAGGACGGCAAATATGTCCTGGCCGGCGAGAAGAAGACGCTCGACAACAAGGCTTTCGTCAAATATTGGCAAAAATTGATCGCCAATTACCCGATCATCTCGCTCGAAGACGCCATGTCCGAGGACGATTGGGAAGGCTGGAAGCTGCTGACCGACGCCCTGGGCGACAAGGTGCAGTTGGTCGGCGACGATCTGTTCGTCACCAATCCGGTGCGGCTGGCCCGCGGCATCGCCGAAGGCATCGGCAATTCGATCCTGGTCAAGGTCAATCAGATCGGTACCCTGTCCGAAACGCTGGAAGCCGTCGAGATGGCGCATAAGGCCGGCTACACTGCCGTCCTGTCGCACCGTTCGGGGGAAACCGAGGATTCGACCATCGCCGATCTGGCGGTGGCGACCAATGCCGGCCAGATCAAGACCGGTTCGCTGTCGCGGTCCGATCGCCTGGCGAAATACAACCAGCTGATCCGCATCGAAGAGGAATTGGGCCCGATCGCCCAGTTCGCCGGCCGCTCGATCCTGCGCCGGAAATAACGGCGACGACATGAAAGGGGCTGCTTCGGCGGCCCCTTTTCCAATCCCGGCCCCGAAATCCGGGAACAGACCAATCTTCCGCTTCGTGTCTCCTCGCCGCCGTCATTGCGCGTTCCGTACCGGCTGGCTGGCGCCTCGAGAAATGGCTGAGAGAGTGTGGAGGTGCATGGCCCCCGTTTGTTTGTGATGGGACTCCGGGCATGATGTGGTAAAAATCACGGACAATGAGAAAGCGGAAGGTTGCCAATCAGAAACGCCAATAGCGGTTCGTGCCGGCGACTGCGCACGAGAAACAGGCGCTCGTCCGACTGGCGGAGCAAGCGAGTTATTGCGGCAATCCCGAGCACAAACGCAATCCTGGCGATTTCGATCTCAGCCCGCCGAGCGACCCCAGGCAGGGGAAAACGCTGTGTGACGAGGCGCAGGTGTTCAACCGAGCCGTCGCCACGGCACTTCTGAAAGACGGACTGCGGCGGGGACTGGCCAGCCTTCAAGTCCGCAACGGCTGGCCTCAGAATGTCTGGGCTGTAACCGAAGACGACGTGCCGATGGAGGCTATGTTGGAAAATCGCGAGATAGGCGCCTATCACGGCTATCCGATGTTGTCCGACGATCCCCTTCGCGACGTCGTCCTCGCGCGATGGAAAAGACGATGAGTAGCGGGTTCCGGATTGAGGCCAAATGGAAGTCGGCCAATCATGGGGCCGAGGAGGTGCGGCAGACCTCGGCTTTCCTGCGGATCGCCTTCGATGGCCATGTTGCCACCTCGGTCATCGATAGCTGGTCCCAGTCGGTTGATGAGGAAATTCGCCTCTCCGCCTATCCCCTGGCACTTTGGTTCGCATCTTCATGGTGGCGACTTCGTTGGGAACCGGCTCGTGACGCCATCCCATCGGTCGGTTGGCGGATGGCGCACCACATGGCGGCCGTGGGGGGCGGGTTCCTGTGGCCGCGGCTGACTTTCGAATCCGACGGCGAAAACATAGAGGTGCTTTGCCGTCCGAGCGAGCCAACTGCCATCGAACCCATCCGTTACCTGGCGGGATTCAAAAGTTCGGTACCTGCCCGCGAATTTGAACAAACGGTGGACGGCTTTGTGGGTTTGGTATTGCAACGACTAACCAAGGTGGGTGAGCGCGATACCGATCTGCATGGCTTGTGGCGGGACGTGCTGGATGAGCGCAGGGATCCGGAAGCCTCTCTTTATCGTCGCTTGGAAGCGCGGCTGGGATTTGATCCCGAGGAGGCGCCGGAGACGGTCATCGATGAATTGTCGAATCTTTCGTCCGAGGCGGGGGACGCGGCGATTTCCGAGATAGCCCCCGCGTGTTCCGGCTTGAATCCTGGTCGAGCCCTGGAGCAAGTGGTCGAGATGGCCCGCGCGTCTGGGATCGAAGGAAAAGTCGAATCGCCCGGGTCGCTTTCCCAGGCACTCAAGGATTCGGCCTATCGGAATGGATTGCCTTGGGAACGAGGGCGACTGCTGGCGCGCGATGCCCGAAAAGCCTGGGCTTTGGAGATGGAGCCCGTATCGGACGCAATCCTTTCCGACATTCTGTCCATGCCGCGCGGGACATTGCGCGACGAAGCTCCGACGCCGGGACGCCTACGCATGGGCCTCGCCGTGCGGGATGAGGCGTCGGAAAGGTTGGCGCTGCATTTTCGCAAACGGAATAGCCCGGGACGTCGCTTCGAGGCGGCCCGGTTCCTCGCCGATCATTTGTTGGCTCCCGCCGCGGATCGTTGGCTGCCGACCACCGACACGAGGACGGCGCGACAGAAGGTTCAACGCGCTTTCGCGGCGGAGTTCCTTTGTCCGATAAGCGCGCTGCAGGCATTCCTCGATGGCGACATATCCGGCGAATCCATTGAAGAGGCGGCCGATCACTTCGATATCTCGCCATTGGCGATCAGAAGTCACCTTGCCAACAACGGCCTTTTGTCTTCGGATGCCATTGCCGCCTGAGTTTCCGTTCGTTGATCCGCTGTCGGCACATCGGTCGCATAGGCCCTGCGTATCGGCGCTGTTGAGTTCGAACGCGCGTCGCTTCGGCTCCGGGAAAAACAAAATGCGTTTTGTCCCTGGCTTGCAACGATTGCGACGCCTTTTCGTTCTTTACGTTTGTCTCATTCCGCCGCCGCCGACAATCCCGAGGGGGGCGTCTCCTCGACGAAGCTTCGTTCCGGATGCATGGTGAAAGCCAGGCCGGCGCCGATCAGCAGCAGTCCGATCGATCCGACGAAGGGCAGCACCCAGTTGCCGGTGACGTCGACGATATAGCCGAACGCCAAGGGCGATACGATGGCCGCCACCGCCGAGCCGGTGTTCATCAGGCCGCTGGCCGTGCCGGAATACTGTGGCGCGATATCCATCGGAATCGACCACATGGGGCCGATGGTCAATTCCAGAAAGAAGAAGCCGGCCGACAGCATCAGGGCGATGATCCCCGGATCCCTGGTCAGGAAGACGCCGACCAGGCAGGCGGCGCCCCCCAGCAGTCCGAACAGGATCACCGACAGCCGGGCCAATTTGATATTGCCGGTGCGCCGCAGAATCCTGTCGCTGATCACCCCGCCCAGCGTATCGCCGACGACGCCGGCGAAGAAGGCGCCCGAGGCGAACAGGGCGGACTTCTTCAAGTCGAGGCCATAGGCCTGCAGGAAGAAGGACGGCAGCCAGTTCAGATAGAGCCATAACGACCAGGCATAGCAAAAATAGGTCAGGGTGACCGGCATGATCCGTTTGACCAGCCGCCCCCAGGGGGCCTTCTTCCTGCGGTTGCGGGCTTTGTCCGACGGCGGCAGGAGCGCCAGGTCGGCGGCGGTGACGCCCCTGTGATCGCGCGGATCGTCGCGGAAATACCAGACCCAGACCAGCACCCAGATCAGGCTGCAGAGGCCGAGGACGACGAAGGCGCCGCGCCAGGTCACGGCCAAAATCAGGGCGGCCACCACCGGCGGCGTGATGGCGTTGCCAAGGCGGGAAAAGGAATGGGTGAGGCCCTGGGCGAAACTGCGTTTGCCGTCGGCCACCCAATTCTGCATGGCGCGCGTCGCGGTGGGGAAGGTGGCGCCTTCGCCGAAGCCCAGGGCCAGGCGGAAGGCGAACATGGTGAAGAGGCCGGTCGACAGGCCCGTCAGCATGGTGGAGACGGCCCAGATGGCGCCGCAGACGAACAGCGTGCGGCGGGCGCCGAAACGGTCGCCGATCCAGCCGCCGAAGATCTGGAACAGGGCGTAAGGATAGGCGAATCCGGACAGGATGAGCCCGAGTTCCGTATTGTTCAGATGGAATTCCGCCTTGATGGCGCCGGCGGCGGTTCCGACGTTGACGCGGTCGACATAGGTGATGAAATACATCAGGCACAGCAGGAACAAGACGATGCCGGGTGCCGTCGGTCTTCGAATCATTGACATCCTCCACCCGATTTTTTTCGGTGACGCCGGCGGAACGCCGCGGCCACGGAAATCAGTTTTTTTGTCAGTTCGTCGAAGCGAGATAGTGCATGGCGGCCTGGGCGCCGCCGGCGCGGTGCGGAACCTCGGCCACCGTCAAGCCCATTTCCACTCCGGAGAGGCTGCCCATCAGCATCAGGTCATTGAAGTCGCCAAGATGTCCGATGCGAAAGACCTTGCCGGCCAGCTTGCCCAAGCCGGTGCCCAGCGACATGTCGAAACGATCGAGGATGGTCGCCCGCAGGCGGTCGGCGTCGTGGCCTTCCGGCATCATCACCGCCGTCGTGATGTTGGAATATTCCTCGGGTTCGGCGCAGAGAATATCGAGGCCCCAGGCGCGCACGGCCCGTCTCGTCGCTTCGGCATGACGGGCGTGACGGGCGAAGACGCCGGGCAATCCTTCGTCCAGCAGCATATCGATGGCCTCGCGCAGGCCATAGAGCAGGTTGGTGGCCGGCGTGTAAGGAAAGTACCCCGCCCGGTTGGCCTTGATCATCTCGTCCCAATCCCAGAACGAGCGGGGCATCCCGCCCTCCTTGGCGACGGCCGCCGCCTTGGCGCCGACCGCGTTGAAACCGAGGCCGGGGGGCAGCATCAGGCCCTTCTGCGAACAGCCGACGGTGACGTCGACGCCCCATTCATCGTGGCGGTAGTCGATCGAGCCGAGGGAGGAAATCGTATCGACCATCAGCAGCGCCGGATGCCCCGTTCGGTCGATGGCCCGACGGATCGGGGGAATGCGGCTGGTCACGCCGGTCGAGGTCTCGTTGTGCACCACCATCACCGCCTTGATGCGGTGCGTCTTGTCGTCGGCCAGCTTGGCTTCGACGCTGGCGGCGTCGACCCCCCGCCGCCAGTCGCCCGGGACGAAATCGACCACGAGGCCGAAGCGTTCGGCCATTTTGCGCCATAAGCCGGCGAACTGTCCGGTCTCGAACATCAGCACGTGATCGCCGGCCCGCAGCACATTGACGATGGCCGCTTCCCAGGCTCCGGTGCCCGACGACGGATAGATGACGACCGATCCGCCGGTGCCGAAAATTTGCTTCAGGCCTTCGAAGATCTCGCCGGCCATTTGCGCGAAACCGGGCCCGCGGTGGTCGATGGTCGGACGGTCCATGGCCCGCAGGATGCGGTCCGGAACATTGGTCGGACCCGGAATTTGCAGGAAATGTCGGCCGCTGCGGCTCGGCATGATGGTTCGCCCTTCCTCGATATCAACTTGTAGTATGTATGAAAACAAAATGTTAACGCAATAGGGCGTTATGGTCGTGGATAAGACCTTAATAGTATTATGGAAATATAATGACGCAAATATGGGGCGTGTTCATCTTGGCTTCGAATCATCGCTCATGATGTTCGAGTCATCGTTCGTCTTTCGTAGAATCACGTCGAATAGAGGGGCGGCTGGAGAGAGTCAAAGTTACCGAGGGGAAGAATCATCAATCGATCAAAATAGCGTAAATTATATTTCTCGTTATTTTATATCTTGAATTTGAATCCTCTAGACTGGGGGTCTTGCCGAGGTGCCGCGCGATGCCTGGCCTGTGTCTCAAAAGTGGCAATATTCCAGGGAATCGTCGAAAGGAACCTGGTCTGTTCCTGTTCTGACTATGGAGAAAAAAATACAGAGGATAACTTCCGAATACTGTTGACGATGGGAATCAGAGTGTGATTCCATGTCGCCCATGATGATTTTCAACGAGATCCGCCGCCGGGCGCGCCATGTCGTCGGTCCTTTTCTCGGACTGACCGCGGTCGTTTATTTCGCCTATCATACGGTCCAAGGCGACCGTGGATTGATGGCGTGGTGGCGGCTCAACCAGGAAATCAAGCAGGCCGAGGAAAGCCTGGCCCAGATCGAGGAGGCGCGCGACAATCTGGACCACCGGGCGCGGCTGTTGCGCCCCGATCATCTCGATCCCGACATGCTGGAAGAGCGGGCCCGTCTCATGCTCAATATGGGGCGCGACGACGAGGTCGTCGTGCTTCGTCCGCACTCCTGACGATTGCCTCTTTCGGCCGCGGCGGCGCGGTTTCCTTGCCTTGCCCTTCTGAGTAGATTCCAGGGGTGCGCCGAAGACGCGAAGACCATTATGCTGCGACCCATGACCCCCTCGTGGTCATAGCCGTTCCGGTCACGGAAGGCTCCCGATGGATCGCCGGTCCCCCACCGCGCGACCCAAGTTCCGCCGGCCCGTCCCCCCCGGGCCGGCGGTTTTGTCTTCCGGCGCCGACGCTCGCCATGGCAAGTCCCCAGGGGTCGGGACAAAACGCATCTTTCGTTTTGTCTCAGGACCTTAGAGCGGTTTGCGACCAAACGGGCTCAATCCCTGTACCATCGTCCCGGCGAAAAAGCTTGTGAAGCAAGGGAACGTGGCACCGGCGTCCCTGCCGGTGTCCGCCGCCCTGCGGCGGAAACGTTCCCTTCAGGATCGATCCCCTCGGCCGCTCTGGCGCTGCCGGCTTCGCCGGCACACCGGCGGGGACGCCGGTGCCACTGGGATTATTTCACAAGCTCGAAAGCGGGGATCCGGGAGTCTCGGAAACGCCCGTGGGGCGCCCCCTGGATTCCGGCTGATCCAAGGCAATGACGAGAAAAATCGATGATCCAGTCTGATCGCAAATCGCTCTAGTCCCGCTCGCCGGCATTTTTACGCTTAAAAAGCGGTCATCGGATAAATTAACTATAATCGAGTTAAATCTTCATTGTGCATTGCGAAACAACACGTTAAGTGATGAGTTGCGCTTGCGTTCGGCATGCTAAGACGCTACCTGTTGGGCACCGAATGACCCACCGGGAGGGTAGATGATGGCCTTGACCAGGCGCAAAGCGAAGCCGGGAGATTCCGCCGTGAAAGCTGAGGATCTCGTTGCGTTTTATAAAGATATGCTGCTGATCCGGCGCTTCGAGGAGAAGGCGGGGCAGCTCTACGGCATGGGCCTGATCAACGGTTTTTGCCACCTCTACATCGGCCAGGAGGCCGTGGTGGTCGGCATGCAATCGACGATCAGCAATGTCCGCGACTCGGTGATCACCAGTTATCGCGACCACGGACATATGCTGGCCTGCGGCATGGATCCCAAAGGCGTCATGGCGGAATTGACCGGCCGGGCCGGCGGCTATTCCAAGGGCAAGGGCGGCTCGATGCACATGTTCAGCCTCGAGAAGAAATTCTACGGCGGCCATGGCATCGTCGGCGCCCAGGTTCCCCTGGGCACCGGCCTCGCCTTCGCCCACAAATATTCCGAGGACGGCGGTATCTGTCTTTGCTATCTGGGCGACGGCGCGGTCAACCAGGGCCAGGTCTATGAGTCGTTCAACATGGCCTCCTTGTGGAAATTGCCGGTGGTCTATGTCATCGAGAACAACAAATACGCCATGGGGACCTCGACCGAGCGCTCCTCGGCCGGCAACGACCTCTATCGCCGCGGCGCCGCCTACGACATCCCCGGCAAGCAGATCGACGGCATGGACGTGCTGGCGGTGAAGGCCGCCGGCGAGGAAGCGGTGGCGCGGGCCCGGGCCGGCGAAGGGCCCTATATCCTGGAAATGAAGACCTATCGCTACCGCGGCCACTCGATGTCCGATCCGGCCAAATACCGGACCAAGGAAGAGGTGGCGAAAATGCGCGAGCAGCATGATCCGATCGATCAGCTGCGCAAGAAGCTCCTCGACAGCGGGGCCGTGACCGAAGACCGCCTGAAGGAGATCGATCGCGATGCCAAGGCGGTGATCAGCGAGGCCGCCGATTTCGCCCAGAACAGCCCGGAGCCGGAAGCCTCCGAACTCTATACCGACATCCTGATCGAAGCCTGAGGGGGAACGGACATGCCGATTCAGATTCTCATGCCGGCGCTGTCGCCGACCATGACCGAGGGCAAGCTGGCCCGTTGGCTCAAAGGCGAGGGGGACGCCGTCAAGTCGGGAGATATCCTGGCCGAGATCGAGACCGACAAGGCGACCATGGAAATGGAAGCGGTCGACGAGGGGACGCTGGGCAAGATCCTGGTCGCCGACGGCACCGAGGGCGTCCATGTGAACACGCCGATCGCCCTGCTGCTCGAAGACGGCGAGGACAAGGCGGCGCTGGCCGACGCGGCTCCGGCCCGGCTGCCCCCGGCCGCGACGGGCGTTACCCCGCCGCCGGTGCCGCCGCCGGTGCCGAGGGTCGAGCAAAGTGCCGCCAGCACCGATCTGCCGGCCGAAAAAACCTATGCCAAGACCATCAGGCAAAGTGTCCGCGAAGCGCTGCGCGACGCCATGGCCGAAGAAATGCGGAACGATCCCAAGGTTTTCCTGATCGGCGAGGAAGTCGCCCAATATCAGGGGGCCTATAAGGTCAGCCAGGGATTGCTCGACGAATTCGGGGCAAAAAGGGTGATCGACACGCCGATCACCGAAATGGGCTTCACCGGCCTGGCGACCGGCGCGGCCTATGCCGGCTTGAAGCCGATCGTCGAATTCATGACCTTCAATTTCGCCATGCAGGCGATCGATCACATCATCAATTCCGCGGCCAAGACCCTTTACATGGGAGGCGGCCAATTGCCCGCCTCGATCGTCTTCCGCGGTCCCAACGGTCCGGCCTCGCGCGTCGGCGCCCAGCATTCGCAATGCTATGCCTCCTGGTATGCCCATGTTCCCGGCCTCAAGGTGGTGGCGCCCTATTCGGCCGCCGATGCCAAGGGGCTGCTGAAGGCGGCGATCCGCGACCCCAACCCGGTCATCGTCCTGGAAAACGAGCTTCTTTACGGCCAGAGCTTCGACGTGCCGGACGATGCGGATTTCGTCGTGCCGATCGGCAAGGCGAAGATCGAGCGGGCCGGCGCCGGCGCGACCGTGGTCGCCTTTTCGCGAATGGTGCAATCCGCCCTCGACGCCGCCGAAATCCTCGCCAAGGAAGGCATCGATGTCGAGGTGATCAATCTGCGGACCATCCGTCCGCTGGACGTCGAGACCATCGTCCGCTCGGTCCAGAAGACCAATCGCATCGTCGCCGTGGAGGACGGTTGGCCGTTCGCCGGCATCGGCGCCGAAATTTCCGCGCTCGTCCAGGAAAACTGTTTCGACTGGCTGGATGCCCCGGTCACCCGCGTCACCGGCAAGGACGTGCCGATGCCCTATGCCGCCAATCTGGAACGACTGGCGCTGCCGCAGATCGACGACATCGTCGCCGCGGTCAAAGCCGTCAGCTATCGTTGAGGAGCGCCTGACATGCCGATCCAGATTTTGATGCCCGCGCTTTCGCCGACCATGAGCGAAGGCAATCTCGCCCGATGGCTGAAGCAGGAGGGCGATGCGGTGAAGGCCGGCGACGTGCTGGCCGAGATCGAGACCGATAAAGCGACCATGGAGTTCGAAGCCACCGACGAGGGGACGCTGGGCAAGATCCTGATCGCCGGCGGAACCCAGGGCGTCAAGGTCAACGAACCGATCGCCTTGTTGCTGGAGGAGGGCGAGGACGCTTCGGCCCTGGCCGCGGCGACGCCGAAGGCCGCGCCTGCGAAACCGCCGGCTCCCCCGGCGGCGGCACCCGCCCCCGGCGCCCCTCCGGTCGCGGTGCCGGCGCCGGCCGCCGCTCCGGCTGTCGCCGCGGCGCCCGGCGACAGGACTTTCGCCTCGCCTCTGGCCAGGCGCATCGCCAGGGACGCCGGCCTCGACCTCAAGGCCATCGCCGGCTCGGGACCGCATGGACGGATCATCCGGGCCGATGTCGACAAGGCGATCGCCGGCGGTCCGGCCCAGGCTCAGACCCAGGTCCAGGTCCAGGCTCCGTCCGCCGTGGCGGCGGCGGCGCCGGCCAAACCGGCGGCCGCGCCCATTCCGGAATTCGGTCCGGCCTATACCGAGGTTCCGCTCACCTCGATGCGCAAGGTGATCGCCAGGCGTCTCAGCGAAGCCAAGCAGACGGTGCCGCATTTCTATCTGACCGTCGATTGCCAGGTCGACAAGCTGCTGGCCTTGCGGGCCGACCTGAACGGCCGTTCGGACGACTACAAATTGTCGGTCAACGATTTTGTCATTCGGGCGGCGGCGCTGAGCTTGCGCAAGGTGCCGGCGGCCAATGCCTCCTTCACCGAGACGGCGCTGCGCATGTACACCGACGTCGACATTTCGGTGGCGGTGGCGACCCCCAACGGGCTGATCACGCCGATCGTCAAGCATGCCGATCAGAAGGGTTTGGCCGCCATTTCCAACGAAATGAAGGTTCTGGCCGCCAAGGCCCGCGACGGCAAGCTGAAACCCGAGGAATTCCAAGGCGGCGGCTTTTCCATCTCCAACCTCGGCATGTATGGCGTCAAGGATTTCGCCGCCATCATCAATCCGCCGCAGGGCTGCATTCTGGCCGTCGGGGCCGGCGAACAGCGCCCGGTCGTCAAGGATGGCGCCTTGGCCATCGCGACGGTGATGAGTTGCACGCTGTCGGTCGACCATCGCGTCGTCGACGGAGCGATCGGCGCCGAATTCCTGGCGGCCTTCAAGAAGCTGATCGAAGAACCGCTGACCATGCTGCTCTAAGGGCCTGTTGAACAGGCCCTTAAGCCCGAGCGGCGCTTGAGCCCGCCGAAGCGGAGCGGAGGCGTCATATAAAGCCTTAAGCGAGGAACTCACCATGTCCGATACTTCTTTCGACCTCATCGTCATCGGCGGCGGTCCCGGCGGCTATGTGGCGGCGATCCGCGCCGCCCAGCTCGGGCTGAAGACCGCGGTGGTGGAGCGCGAACATCTGGGGGGCATCTGCCTCAACTGGGGCTGCATCCCGACCAAGGCCCTGCTGCGTTCGGCCGAGGTCTTTCGCAATATGAAACATGCCGAATCCTACGGTCTTTCGGCCGGGGGCATCGGCTTCGACCTGTCGAAGGTGGTCGCCCGTTCGCGCGGCGTCGCCGGGCAACTGCAGGCCGGCGTCAAGCATCTGCTGAAGAAGAACAAGGTCACCGTCTTCGACGGCCAGGGCAAGCTCGAAGGCCAGGGCAAGGTGTCGGTCGCCAAGGACGGCAAACCGGTGGCTAGTCTCGCGGCCAAGCATATCATCCTGGCCACGGGGGCGCGGGCCCGGGCGTTGCCCGGGCTGGAGCCGGACGGCAAGCTGGTCTGGACCTACCGGGAGGCCATGGTGCCCGACGTCATGCCGAAGCGGCTCCTGGTCGTCGGTTCGGGCGCCATCGGCATCGAATTCGCCAGTTTCTACAATGCGCTCGGCGCCGACGTCACGGTGGTCGAGGTGCTGGATCGCGTGTTGCCGGTGGAAGACGCCGAAATCTCCGCCTTCGCCCAGAAGTCCTTCGAAAAACAGGGCATGAAGATTCGCACCAAGGCGACGGTGAAGAATTTGACCAAGACGGCCAACGAAGTGACGGTGACCGTCGAAGCCGGCGGCAAGAGCGAGAGCATCACCGTCGATCGGGTGATCCTGGCGGTCGGCATCGTCGGCAATGTCGAGAACCTCGGCTTGGAAAACACCAAGGTGGTCGTCGAGAAGACGCATGTCGTCATCAATGAATGGACGGCGACGGCCGAGCCCGGCGTCTATGCCATCGGCGATCTGGCCGGCCCGCCCTGGCTGGCCCACAAGGCCAGCCACGAAGGGGTGATCTGCGTCGAGAAGATCGCCGGGCTCAAGGACGTGCATCCCCTGAACACCCGCAACATTCCCGGCTGCACCTATTGCCATCCCCAGATCGCCAGCGTCGGCCTGACCGAGGCCAAGGCCAAGGAACTCGGTTATGACGTCAAGGTCGGGCGCTTCCCCTTCATCGGCAACGGCAAGGCGATCGCCTTGGGCGAAACCGAGGGATTGGTGAAGACGGTGTTCGATGCCAAGACCGGCGAATTGCTGGGGGCGCACATGGTCGGCGCCGAGGTCACCGAATTGATCCAGGGCTATATGGTCGCCAAGACCCTCGAGACCACCGAGGCCGATCTGATGAACGGCATCTTCCCGCATCCGACCCTTTCCGAAATGATGCACGAGTCGGTGCTCGACGCCTATGGCCGCGCCATTCATTTTTAGGTGATGATGCCACCTGCGGATCGCACGCGAAGGCGCGAAGAGGGACGATGAATATTGAAGACTTGGCGCGTATTGCCGTGGATTGCGGCCTTCGTATCCATCGTGAACTGGGACCTGGCTTGCTGGAGTCGGTCTATGAAGTCGTTCTGTTTCGGTCGCTTGAGAAGCGTGGATTGCACGTTGAGCGTCAGAAGACGGTTTCATTTACCTTCGATGACATGCGGTTCGAGGATGCCTTCAAGGTTGATCTGCTGATTGATGGAAAATTGCTCGTTGAGTTGAAGTCGGTCGAAAAAGCAGCCCCCGTACATGGCAAGCAGGTCTTGACATATTTGCGGCTGATGAATTTGCCCTTGGACCTGCTGATGAATTTCGGCATGGCGACCTTCAAGGAGGGCGTCCAGCGTATCGTCAACCATCATAACGACTTCGCGTCTTCGCGGCTTCGCGTGCACGAGGAGCAAGCATCCTCATGACGCCGGAGCATGGTGAACCCGTCTCTTAATAAAGGTGGAATGGACCTGTGGACCAGGATCTGCTTGACCTCTCTGTCGCTCCGTCCAATATCGACGTCATGAACGAAAACAGCCCGATCCGCCATCCGGAAAAGATCCATCGGCCGGACAATCCGTCGCCCAGGAAGCCCGAATGGATCCGCGTCAAGGCCCCGACGTCCGCGGAAGCCGCCGAAGTGCGCAAGTTGATGCGCGAGAAAAACCTGCACACGGTGTGTGAGGAGGCGGCTTGCCCGAACATCGGCGAATGCTGGAAGCAGCGTCATGCCACCTTCATGATCCTGGGCGACACCTGCACGCGGGCCTGCGCCTTTTGCAATGTGAAGACCGGCCGGCCCGGCGCCGTCGATCTGCTGGAGCCGGAAAATCTGGCCCAATCGGTCAAGGCGATGGGGCTGAAGCATGTGGTGATCACTTCGGTCGATCGCGACGACCTGGACGATGGCGGCGCCTTTCAATTCGTCGCCTGTATCGAACGGGTCCGCGCCGTTTCGCCGGGGACCACGGTGGAAATCCTGACGCCCGATTTCCGCGACAAGACCGGGGCGGTGGAGCGGGTGGCCAAAGCCAGGCCGGACGTCTTCAACCACAATCTCGAAACGGTGCCGCGTCTCTATCCGGCCATCCGGCCGGGCGCCCGCTATTTCGAATCCTTGCGTCTCCTGCAGCGGGTCAAGGACGTCGAGCCCGAGACCTTCACCAAGTCGGGCATCATGGTCGGCCTGGGCGAAGAGCGCCAGGAAGTGTTGCAGGTGATGGACGACCTGCGCTCCGCCGGCGTCGACTTCCTGACCATCGGCCAATATCTGCAGCCGACGCCGAAGCATGCCGCCGTGGCGCGTTTCGTCACCCCCGCTGAATTCGAAGACTATAAAAGCATGGCCCGCGCCAAGGGATTCCTGCATGTCGCCGCGTCGCCCTTGACCCGCTCGTCGCATCACGCCGACCAGGATTTTCTGGAACTGAAGAACGCGCGCGCCCGTCAACTCGGCCGGGGCTGACCATGCCGACCCACGCCGAAAAGCGGCATCTGCCTTATACGCCGCAGCAGCTTTTCGACCTGGTCGTCGATATCGAGCGTTATCCCGAATTCCTGCCCTGGTGCGTGGCGGCGCGCATCAGACGGCGGGAGGGCAATGTGCTTTTTGCCGATCTGGTCATCGGTTTCAAGATGGTGCGCGAACGCTTTACCTCGAAGGTGACGCTGGGCGACAGTCGGCTCGACGTGGTCTATACCGAAGGCCCCTTCAAATATCTGAACAATCATTGGATCTTCGATCGGGCCCCGGACGGCGGGACGAATATCGATTTCTGCGTCGATTTCGAATTCCGCTCGAAGGTCCTGCAGACCCTGATCGGCGCCCTGTTCAACGAGGCGGCGCGGGTGATGGTGGCGTCCTTCGAGCGCCGCGCCAGCCAACTTTATGGCGCCGACGATCATCTGATCGGCCATCACGGCCGATAGAGCCGCGAAGGAGAACGCATGCGCAACACCCCAAAACGCCGGCCGACCGGACTTTGCCGACGCTCGTTCCTGCGAAATTTTATCTTCGGCGCTTTCGGTCTTTCCGCGCTCGCCATGACGGCGAGGAGAAATGCCGCCGCCGCCGCCGAGCGCAAGGCGACTCAGGACTCGGTCGACTATCGTGCCGCGGCGCAAGGGGCGTCGGTCTGCAGCAACTGCAAATATTTCCAGTCGCCCTCGTCATGCCTCATCGTCGAGGGCGCCATCGCGCCGGGAGGATGGTGCAACAAATATGCGCGGTAATCGAAGCGCCGGCCTTAGAGCGCGATGCCTTAAATCGGCATGACGCTCTGGCTTTTCTTGATGTCCCTCGCCGGGCGCGCGCCTCCGCGCGCTTGGCCGCGGCCTCAATGGCCGCTGGAGCGGCGTGCGTCAGATTTGACGCACGCCGCTCTAAGTTTCGATCCGCTGCACCAGCAGTTCCATGGCGGCCAGGGCGGCGTCGTGGCGGACCTGGTCGCGGTCGCCGGTCAGCAGCAGACGCCGGTGCAGCGTGTCGCGCCCGTGGTGCGCCGCGGCGATATGGACCAGGCCGACCGGTTTGTCGGGCGTGCCGCCGGTCGGTCCGGCGATGCCGGTGATGGCGATGCCGGCCGTCGCGCGGGAATGGACCAGGGCGCCTTCGGCCATGGCGCGGGCGACCTCCTCGCTGACCACGCCATAGTGCTCGATCAGGGTTTCCGCCACGCCCAGCATGTCGATCTTGGCCTGGTTGGAATAGGTGATGAAACCGCGATCGATCCAGGCGGAACTGCCGGATATGGCGGTCAGGGAGGCCCCGACCAGGCCGCCCGTACAGGATTCGGCCGTCACCAACGGCGTCGTCGTGCGTTCGCAGACCGCCAGAACGCGATTGGCCATAGCGATCAGAGTCTGCGGCAATCCGTTCATTCCATCCTCCAGATCTGCGCCAGCAGCTGCATGGCGATCAGGCCGTACAGGCCTGCCAAAACGTCGTCGAGCATGATGCCCAGTCCTCCCTTGACCTGCCGATCCGCCCAGCTGGCCGGCCAGGGTTTGGCGATGTCGAGAATGCGAAAGAGCACGAAGCCGATCAGATAGCGCCCGAGATCGGGCGGCGTCGCCAGCAGGACCAGCCATTGTCCCGCCACTTCGTCGATCACGATGCTGCCGGGATCGGCGAGCCCCATGGCGCCGGCGGTGCGCGACGCGGACCACCAGCCGACGAAGAAGATCAAGGCGGCGGCAAGCGACAAGGCGGGCCACCCGCCGGCCCGGGAAATGATCCAGGCGAAGGGCAGGGCGGCCAGGGATCCCCAGGTGCCGGGGGCCCATGGCAGCAAACCGGTGCCGAACCAGGTCGAAAGCAGGGTTGTCGGATCGCGAAGGGAGAGGGGCTTAAGGCTGCTCATGCGCGAGAGCCTAGCGCAATTCCGGGCCGGACGGAATTGCCCTGGTGGCACGTTCCATCCTCCATGAAACGTGCCGCTAAACCCGAGCGGTGCCCGAGCCCGCCGGGGGAGCGAAGCGCCCACCCCGGAGGCATCGTGCGGGCCTTATCGCGAGACCAGGATCGGCATCGGCATCTCGGTCAGCAGGGCGCGGGTGACGCCTCCGAAAATGATCTCCGAGGACCGGGCATGGCTGTAGGCTCCGATGACGATGAGGTCGGCGCCTTGCGCCACGGCCTGGGAGCCGATGATTTCGGCGATCGGCTTTCCCTGCGATTTCACCTGCTCGACCTCGACCCTGACGCCATGCCGGGACAGATAGGTCGCGATGTCGGCACCGGGTTCTTCGCCATATTTCGCGGGGGCTTTGGCGGGGTCGACGACCAGGACCGTCACCGATTGCGCCGAACGGAGGATCGGCATCGCATCGGCGATGGCCCGGCGCGCTTCGCGGCTGGCGTTCCAGGCGACCAGCGCCTTGTTGCCGATCGTTTCGGCTTTCCAGATGTCCGGAACGATGAGAATGGGCACGCCGCTGGCGATCAGCAGGCGCTCGGCGGTCCAGTTCTTCGGCAAGCCGTGCGGTTTGGGATGTCCGAGGACGACCAGGTCGCAGTGGAGCGAATTGAGCAAGGCCTCCTCGTCGCCGCGTCCGCTCCAGATCACCCGGAACTCGGTGCTGATGTCGTACTGTGCCGGCAGCGCGGCGAAACGCCGGCCGACGGCCAGGGCCTGTTCCTCCTCCGCCGCCTGTCGCCTGGCGATGATGCTGTCGATGGCCTTCCTGCCGCGGGCGAAGGCATCCGCGGCATATTCGCCGGGGATGCCGGCAATGCCGTGGATGCCGATCAGATGCGCCCCGAAACGCTGGGCCAGCGTGGCGGCATAATCGCCGATTTTCCCGCTTTGCGGCGTGTCGTCGAGAAAGACCGAAATATTTTTCCAGTTGGTCGGCATATCATTCATCGGAAACCGCCTCGCTGTGGGATGTCATGGTCGGTGGTTGGTCTATTCTCGCGGTCCCGGTCAGGAACAGGGCGACGGCCGAATCCACGACGCGCCGCCGTTCGGCCTCGTCCGGGAAGGAGATCGTTCCGACCAGCAGGCGGCGCGCCAGGATGCCCCAGATCAGTTCCAGAAACTGGCTGGCCGCCCAGGCGGGATCGATCGGGCGCAGATATTGCTGATGCATGGCCAGGGTCAGATATCTGGCCACCACTTCGACGGTGATCTGTTCGGTTTCGGCGAAAATTCGCGCCAGTTCGGGAAACCGCGGTGCTTCCCGGTAGATCAGGCGCATCAGCGCGATGCCGTCGGGATTGAGGATGGTCGTCGAAATCATCAGATTCCCAAAGGCCGCCAGGACCTCCTTCGGCGATTTGCCCTCGATGCAGACGTCGCTGAGCGTCGGCCAGATCGGCTCGACGAAACGGTTGAGAACGATGCGGAACAGATCGGCCTTGTCGCCGAAATTTCGATAGATCGTCGTCTTGGACGCACCGGCGGCCTTGGCGATGTTCTCCAGGCTGGTGGCTTCGTAGCCGTTGGACAGGAAAAGTCTGGTCGCCACCGTGATCAGATGTTGCCGTCGACCCTCGATTTCGCAGGCCGGGGGGCGTCCTCCCGTGCCACGACATTGTATGCGCTCTGCGATCATGAATGTCCCTTCCGAAACCGTCGCCAATTTTTAAACCCGTGCGGAACGCAGTACCAACATCTCTCGTCCGCCGGTATGGTTGACGACCCTCAATCAGACTCCTTCGGGGCAGTCCCATCGCGGTCCGATGCTGATTTTCCAGAACCCATCATTAGGATAAGGTGTCAGGAAAAACAATCATCTGCACCCAATCTGCCGGTTTTGAACCATGACCCTTCGCTTATCGACGGTTGGCCTTCCGACAGCGGACTTCGGAGGGCTCTCGGGGAAATGACCTTGACATGCCGGCAAAGATAGCAAAAATCGAAACAGTACGGTATCGTTCTTTTATGTTTCCGTCATATGACAAGTTTCGCCACCGTCACGCACCGGTAAATGATTGTCCTTGGAAAGTATATTTGGATTATTGTTTATCCGGCAGAGGGGACGTCTACCGGACGGGATAATGATTCTCTGGATGAATCGCGCGTTCGGCCATCAGTTACCGATCATCAGGATAGGTCTATGAATCATCTGCATTTTCGCTCTTGGATATGGTCGTCGATCGTCGTCTTGGCACTGCTGGGGTGCGACCAGGCGGAGCACAATGGGAAGGCGGCCGCTCCGGCTGCCCCGACGGAGGTCGGCGTGGTCACCTTGGCGCCGCAGCGCGTCGCGATCCTGACGGAACTGCCGGGCCGGACCACGCCCTATCGCGTCGCCGACGTCCGTCCGCAGGTCGGGGGCGTGCTTCTCAAGCGGTTGTTCACCGAAGGCAGCGAAGTGAAGGCCGGACAGCAGCTTTATCAGATCGACCCCGCGACCTATCAGGCTTCCTATGACAGCGCCCGGGCATCGCTGGCGCGGGCCGAGGCGACGCGAAAAAGCAGCAATCTGCTGGCCGGGCGCTATCGGCCGCTGGTCGCCGCCAATGCGGTGAGCAAGCAGGATTACGACAATGCGGTGGCGGCGGCCGAGCAGGCCGACGCCGATGTCGCTTCGGCCAAGGCGGCGGTGGAAACGGCGCGCATCAACCTCGTCTACACCAAGGTCCTTTCGCCGATCTCCGGCCGCATCGGCCGTTCGTCGGTAACCGAGGGAGCCCTCGTCACCACCGGACAGGCGGCCTCCCTGGCCACGGTCCAGGAACTCGATCCGATCTATGTCGACGTCACCCAGTCCAGCGCCGAGATGCTGCGCCTGCAGCGCGAACTGGCCGACGGCCGTCTGCAGAAGGCCGGCGAGGGGCAGGCGGTGGCGCATCTCCTTCTGGAGGACGGCAGCGAATATTCCGAAGCGGGCAAACTGCTGTTTTCCGAAGTGACGGTGGATCCGGGGACCGGCTCCGTCACCTTGCGGGCGGTATTCCCCAATCCGAAGCGGCTTCTGCTGCCGGGCATGTTCGTCCACGCCCGCATCGAAGAAGGCGTCGATGACCAGGCGATTCTCGTGCCCCAGCAGGGGGTGACCCGCAACCAGCGCGGCGAGGCGACGGTGCTGGTGATCGGAGCCGACGACAAGGTCGAACTGCGCCCGGTGACGGTCGATCGCGCCATCGGCGACAAATGGCTGGCGACCGATGGTCTCAAGGCCAATGACCGCGTGATCGTGGAGGGCCTGCAGAAGGTGCGGCCCGGTGCTCCCGTGCGCGCCGTCGCTGCCGGGAATGTGGCACCGGCGCCGTTGGGCCCGGCTCCGTCGGCGCAGTAAAGGAACCCTTCATGTCCAAGTTTTTTATCGAGCGGCCGGTTTTCGCCTGGGTCATCGCGCTCGTCCTGATGCTGGCCGGCGCCCTGGCGATCGATACCCTGCCGATTTCGCAGTATCCGAGCATCGCGCCGCCGCAGATCGCCATAACCGTCAACTATCCCGGCGCCTCGGCGCAGACCGTGCAGGATACCGTCGTCCAGGTCATCGAACAGCAGATGAACGGCATCGACGGCCTGGAATATCTGGCGTCGCAGGGCAATTCCGACGGCAGCATGGAAATCGACCTGACCTTCCAGCAGGGCACCAATCCCGACATCGCCCAGGTCCAGGTGCAGAACAAGCTGCAACTGGCGACGCCGCTTCTGCCGCAGGAGGTCCAGCAGCAGGGCATGCGGGTCGCGAAGGCGACGAAGAATTACCTGATCATCGTGGGTCTCGTCTCGACCGACGGCAGCATGAATCGCTACGATCTGGCCGATTATGTCGCCTCGAACATTCAAGATCCGATCAGCCGTACGGCCGGCGTCGGCGATTTCACCCTGTTCGGCTCGCAATATGCGATGCGGATCTGGCTCGATCCGGCAAAACTGAACAACTACGGATTGGTGACCGACGACATCATTTCGGCCATCCAGGCGCAGAACGTCCAGGTTTCCTCCGGTCAGCTCGGCAACCGTCCGGCCAGTGCCGGACAGCAGTTGACCGCCACCATCATCGGGCCGTCGCGCCTGCAGACGCCCGAGCAGTTCGGCAATATCCTGCTGAAGGTCAATCCCGACGGTTCGCAGGTCCAACTGCATGACGTCGGACGGAGCGAATTGGGCGGCGAGAGCTACGCCATCGAGACGCAGTACAATGGTCGGCCGGCCGCCGGTCTGGCGGTGAAATTGGCCACCGGGGCGAACGCGCTCGATGCGGTCAAGGCCGTGAAGGCGACCATCGACGGGCTGAAACCGTTCTTTCCGCCGGGTCTCGAAGTCGTTTATCCCTATGATACGACGCCTTTCGTGCGCCTTTCGATCGAGGAGGTGGTCAAGACCCTGGGGGAGGCCATCATCCTGGTCTTCCTCGTCATGTATCTTTTCCTGCAAAACTTCCGGGCGACGCTGATCCCGACCATCGCGGTTCCGGTGGTGCTCCTGGGGACCTTCGCCGCCCTGTCCGCCGCCGGTTACTCGATCAATACGCTGACCATGTTCGCCATGGTTCTGGCAATCGGTCTTCTCGTCGACGACGCCATCGTGGTGGTCGAGAACGTCGAGCGGGTGATGAACGAGGAGGGGCTGTCGCCCAAGGAGGCGACGAAGAAGTCGATGCAGCAGATCACCGGCGCCCTGGTCGGTATCGCCCTGGTGCTGGCGGCGGTCTTTCTGCCGATGGCCTTTTTCGGCGGCTCGACCGGGGTGATCTACCGGCAGTTCTCCATCACCATGGTGTCGGCCATGGCGTTGTCGGTGCTGGTCGCCCTGATCCTGACTCCGGCCCTCTGCGCCACCATGCTGAAGCCGGTTTCCAAGGGCGAGCACGTCGATAAGCGCGGCCTCTTCGGCTGGTTCAACCGGAATTTCGACCGCGGCAACCGCGGCTACGTCGCCAGCGTGGGTGGCGTTCTCGTCCGCCCGATCCGCTTTCTGTTCATTTACGGCGCGTTGGTCGTCGTCATGGGGGTGCTGTTCGTGCGATTGCCCAGCGCCTTCCTGCCGGAGGAAGACCAGGGGATCATGTTCGTCCAGGTGCAGACCCCGCCGGGAGCCACCAGCGTGCGGACGGACGCCGTGCTCGAACAGGTGCAGAAATATCTGCTCGGGGACGAGAAGGACTCGGTCGAGTCGGCCTTCACGGTGAGCGGCTTCGGCTTCAACGGCCGCGACCAGAATGCCGGCCTGGCCTTCGTCAAGCTCAAGGACTGGAGCCTGCGCTCGGCGCCGGAGCGCAAGGTCCAGGCTCTTGCCTCCCGGGTGATGCGCCATTTCGCCGTGACCAAGGACGCCATGGTCTTCGCCTTCGCCCCGCCGGCGGTGCTGGAACTCGGCAACGCCAACGGCTTCGATCTGGAACTTCAGGATCGCGCCGGCATCGGGCACGACAAATTGATGGCGGCGCGCAATCAGTTCCTGGGCCTGGCCGCACAATCGCCGGTCCTGACGGCGGTTCGGCCGAACGGCCTGGAGGACGCCCC
Source organism: Rhodospirillales bacterium (assembly GCA_015654615.1). Classification (GTDB taxonomy): domain Bacteria; phylum Pseudomonadota; class Alphaproteobacteria; order Rhodospirillales; family Magnetospirillaceae; genus Telmatospirillum. Next base: position 6,514 of record JAATGN010000407.1, on the reverse strand, counting down.
GCAATATCGGCTTCTCATCGATCGGGAGAAGGCCAGCGCCCTGGGTTTGTCGATCGCCGACATCAACGATACCCTGTCGACCGCCTGGGGATCGACCTATGTGAACGATTTCATCAACCGGGGCCGCGTAAAAAGGGTGTTCGTCCAGGGAGACGCCCCGTCGCGGATGATGCCCGACGATTTGAACAAGTGGTATGTTCGCAACCACGGCGGCGGAATGGTTCCCTTCTCCGCCTTTTCCTCGGCGGAATGGGCGACCGGACCGCAGAAGCTCGAACGCTACAACGGCGTTCCCTCCGTCGAAGTGCTGGGGCAGGCGGCGCCCGGACAAAGCACCGGCGACGCGATGGCCACGGTCGAGACCCTGACGGCCAAGCTGCCGCCGGGCGTCGGATTCGAATGGACGGGTCTGTCCTACGAAGAACGGCTGGCCGGCGCGCAGGCCCCGGCTCTCTACGCGATTTCGCTGATCGTCGTCTTCCTCAGCCTCGCCGCCCTTTACGAGAGCTGGTCGATTCCGGTGGCGGTGATGATGGTGGTGCCGCTCGGCGTGGTCGGCACGATCGGCGCGACCTGGCTGCGCGGCTTGTCCAACGACGTCTATTTCCAGGTGGGCCTGTTGACCACCGTCGGTTTGGCGGCGAAGAACGCCATTCTGATCGTCGAATTCGCCAAGGACTATTTCGATCACGGCACGGATCTGGCGGAGGCCGCCATCCATGCGTCCCGTCAGCGCCTGCGGCCGATTCTGATGACGTCGCTGGCCTTCATCCTGGGCGTGCTGCCGCTGGCGATCGCCTCCGGGGCCGGTTCGGGGGCCCAGAACGCCATCGGCACCGGAGTGATCGGCGGCATGCTGACCGCGACCTTCCTGGCCATCGTCCTGGTTCCCCTGTTCTTCGTCGTCATACTTCGCCTGTTCCGGGTCAAGCCGCGACTGATCGACGAGGCGACATCCGAGCCGGCAGACGCCGCTCCGAGCGAGAAATAATGATGATGACGAAACGCATTCTTTCGCTGGCGGCGAGCGCCGTGCTCCTCGCCGGCTGTTCGCTGATCCCGTTCTACGACCGGCCGGCGGCGCCGACCGCGGCGGCCTGGCCGACCGGTCCGGCTTACGGGCCGGAGGCGGGCGATCAAACCGGCCGGCCGGCGGCGGCCGACATCGGCTGGCGCGATTTCTTCACCGACCAGCGCTTGCAAGGCCTGATCGAGCTCGCCCTGTCCAACAATCGGGATCTGCGGGTCGCGGCCTTGAACGTCGAGGCCGCCCGCGCCCAATACCAGATCCAGCGGGCCGATCTTTTTCCCTCGATCGACGCGACCGGCAGCGGCCTGAACGAACGGCTGCCGGCGCGGCTCTCGACCACCGGCGCGCCGATGATCGAACGCCAATACAGCGTCGGCGTCGGCTTCACCGCCTACGAACTGGATCTGTTCGGCCGCGTCCGCAGCTTGAAGGAGGAGGTCCTCGAACAATATTTCGCCCAGGAAGAGACCCGCACCAGTGTCCAGATCGCGCTGGTCGCCGAGGTGGCCAATGCCTATCTCACGCTGCAGGGCGACCAGGACCTGCTGCGGCTGACCCAGGACACCCTGAAAAGCCAGCGGCAGTCCTATGATCTCATCAAGCTGAACAGCGGTCAGGGCGTGGCCACCGAGCTTGATCTGCGGCAGGCGGAAACCTCGGTGCGGACCGCCGAGGTGAACCTCGCCCAGTACACCCGGCAGGTCGCCCAGGATCGCAATGCCCTGGTGCTGCTCGTCGGACAGGCGCTTCCCGCCGGGCTGGAGGCCGATCTGGCCGAGGGGCACGGACTCGATGCGAAAGGGATTCCGCTGGCCGATCTGCCGGCCGGCGTGCCTTCGGCGTTGCTGGAACGGCGTCCCGACATCCGGTCGGCCGAACATAGCCTGAAGGCGGCCAACGCCGATATCGGGGCGGCCCGCGCCGCTTTTTTCCCGACCATCACCTTGACGGCCAGCGGCGGCACCGCCAGCACCGGCCTTTCCGAACTGTTCCAGGGCGCGTCGCGGACATGGACCTTGGCCCCCAACATCGTGGTGCCGATCTTCGAAGGGGGACGGCTCGAGGCCAGCCTCGACTATGCCAAGGTGACGAAGAACATCGAGGTGGCGCGTTATGAAAAGGCCATTCAGACGGCCTTCCGCGAGGTCGCCGACGCGCTTGCCGCCCGGGGAACGCTCGACGATCAGCTGCGGGCGCAGGGCGCCCTGGTCGAAGCCTCGGACGTGCGCTACCGGCTTTCCGACATGCGGTTCCGCAACGGCATCGAGGGTTATCTCAATACCCTCGACGCCCAGCGGACCCTTTACAGCGCGCAGCAGACCCTGATCGTGACCCGCCTGTCGCGCCTGTCCAATCTGGTGACCCTGTACAAGGCCCTGGGCGGAGGGTGGAGCGAACGCACGGTGCAGGGGCGCGATGGGGCGCCGGCCGTCGACGCCGGCGGTCTCCGAGCCGGGATGGAACCCCATACCGGCGAAGCCCCTTGAATTCGGGGTGAGCGGCGGATGTCGACGCGGGGAAGGGGGCTCGTTCAAGCGGCAATAAAGTCCGCGTGAACCCCGGGACGCCGCCGCGGGCCTTCGGATCGGGGAACGATGTTCATTCACATTGTCTGCGGCCATCACAAGATGCTAGGGTGGGTCACGAACGAAACAGTTCGGTACCGTTTAGAAAATGGGGCAGCGATTGGGGCATTCGAGAGCGAAGCGAACTTCGATTCGGCGTACCGCGCGCGTTCTGCTCGCCATCGCCGCCGCCGGGCTTGCCGGTTGCGCGACGCCGCCTCCGGACGACGATCCGGAGGCCCGGGCCGAGTTCGAGCAGATCAATGATCCCTTCGAGCCGGCCAACCGCGCCATCTTCGCCTTCAACGAAGGCGCCGATACCTATCTGCTGCGGCCGGTCGCCGAAGGCTATCGTGCCGCGATGCCGCCTTTCGGCCGCGCCCGCATCGCCGATTTCCTCGACAATCTGAAGTCGCCGATCTATCTGGCAAACGATCTGCTGCAGGGCAATTTCACGCTGGCCGGCGTCACCATCGAGCGTTTTGCGCTGAACACCAGCTTCGGCGTGCTGGGCCTGATGGATGTGGCGGATCCGCTCGGCATTCCCGGCCATCAAAGCGATTTGGGCCAAACCCTGGGAATTTGGGGAATCGGCGAGGGACCCTATCTGGTGTTGCCGCTGTTCGGTCCCTCGAACCCGCGGGACGCCGTCGGTTTGGGCATCGAATCCTATGCCGATCCGCTCGACCGCTATCTGCAGAACAACAGCATGGATTGGGTTTCCTGGACCCGCCTCGGCGTGACGGCGATTTCCCGGCGCGAGGCTTATCTCGACGCCCTCGACGATATGAAGCGGACGTCGCTCGATTTTTATTCCACCATGCGGAGCCTTTACAGACAGCGTCGCAATGTGCAAATCAATGGGACCGGAAAATCGGAGCGTCCGTGATATGATGATGATTCGTCGCACTTTTCTGCAGGCGATTTTCGCCGTTCTTCTGATGGCCGCGCTGCCTGGCACGGTCCGTGCCCAGAGTCCGGACGATGCCCAGCGTTTCATCGAGGCCTTGGCCCAACGCGCCATTACGGCGGTGGCCGACAAGCAGTTGTCGCAGAGCGAGCGCGACGATCGGTTCCGCGCGCTCTTCGTCTCGGCCTTCGATATTCCCGAGATCGGCCGTTTCGTGCTGTCGCGCTATTGGCGTATCGCCACGGTCGAGCAGCAGCACAAATTCCTCTCGCTGTTCGAGGACATCACCGTCCTCACTTGGGCCAAGCGGTTTCGGGACTACAATGGCGAGCGGCTGGAAACCTCCGGCGCCGCCAAGGAGGGGGACCGCAACTGGTTGGTCGATTCGCGCATCGTAAAGCCGCAAGGGGGGCCGCCGAACCGGGTGCAATGGCGTCTTCGCCAGGAGGACGACGGCACCTTCCGCGTCGTCGACATCGTCGCAGAGGGCGTCAGCATGGCCATTACCCTTCGTTCCGACTATGTCGGCGCCATGCAGGCCAACGACGGCCGGATGGACGGTCTGCTGTCCGCCATGCGCACCAAGCTCGATCAGCTGCGGGCGGCCGGTTAGTTAGCCTCTTTGGATATTAGCCCCAGTGGGGCGGGCCTCCGCGCCCGCCTTACCTGCCGAGACGGTGGGCAGGAGCGTATGTGAAATAAAGGGAAGAACTCAGCGCGGCACCGGCGGGGACGCCGGTGCCGCTGGAATCATTTCACAAGCCTCGGGTCGCCCACGCCACGATGGTCGAAGCCTCCGACTCTTTTCAATAAATGAGAGCGCGATGACGTGAGATCGAACCAAGTCTGGTTCGATCTCACGTCATCGCGCTCCAGCGGCCATTGAGGCCGCGGCCAAGCGCGCGGAGGCGCGCGCCCGGCGAGGGACATCAAGAAAAGCCAGAGCGTGATGCCGATTTAAGGCATCGCGCTCTAGAACATTATGCCGAGGCGGGCGCCGGCATTGGTCAACCCTTGGTTGTGATCGGAAAGCCCGCCATCGGAGCTGTGGTCGACGATCAGCGACAGGCTGTAAGACGATCGGAAGCGATAACCGAACTCGGCGCTTTCCCGAAAAAGCAGGTTGGACCCCAGAATCTTGTGGTTCCGCCAAGTGCCGTCCAGCTTTCCGTCGTTTCCGGCACCGCCCAGGCTGCCGCTGAGAAAAAGACCGTCGTCGGGAACGAAAAGATTTCCGGCGAAGCCGACCGTCCAGGTCAGCCCGCCATAGACCTGGTCGGTTTTCCCGGCGCTGTTGACCATGACCCCGAGATCCGGCCGCGGCGCTCCGATGATGGCGAGAAAGCCGGGGGAGGCCAGCAGGGCCTCGAGATTGACGTCGACGCCGTTTTCCTTATGGTGGCCGAGAAAGGCGATGTCGTGATTGAGGACACCGACCTTCATCTCATCGAGAAATTCGCCGGCCATGGCGCGATGAGGCGGAAGGCTTGAACATATCGCAATCGGAACGGCGATAGTGGCAAGGAATGAGCCGATCGCTCGCATCGTTGAATTCCCCCTGTTCCGTGATCGGTCGAGATCAGACCCTGAATTTGTATTCCGCCCCCGAAGCCCGTTCGATATCGGGCGGAAAGCTGGCGCGCTTGTCGGTATGGTAATGGTCCCGCCGATCCCCATGGATCTGGTTGTTGTAGGTGAAGAACAGCAGGCGCCGCTGGTCGGCGGACAGATTGGCCTTCGACGCATGGGGGATGAAGCTGTCGAAGAACGCCACGTCGCCCGGCTGCGTCGGAATGGGCGACATGGCGAATTCGGCGGCTTCGGTATCGTTGACCGGCCGCCATTCGTCGGCGATCAGGCGGTCGAGGCGGGGCAGTCCGTCCGCCATTTCCAGGCAGCCGTTTTCGATCGTCGCCGGATCGATGCAGACCATGACGGTGACGAACAGGGGAGCATAGCGGGACCATCCGGCCTGCTGGTCCTGATGCAACTCGAAGCCGGCGCCGCCCGGCTCCTTGAAATTGATCTTTTCCTTGAAGAGGAAAACCGGTCCGTCCAGGACCTGTTCGGTGGCCCGATGCAGGCGCGACCGGCGGGCCAGGGTATCCAGGCCGGCATGGTGAGGGCAGAAATTCTCGATCCGCTGCACCAGCCGGCGGCCAGGGTCGAGCAGGCTCGGCTGATGATAGACCCAGTGGGTTCCCGGAACTTCCGGCCTGGCCAGCAGTTCGTCGATCCAGCCGGAGATTTCGGAGATCTCGGCGGCGCTGAAGAACCCCGGAACCGGCACCCAACCGGTGCGATCGAAATGCGTCAGGGCATCGGACGTCAAAGGACCATCCAACCGGGTGCGGGAGGCGGCGGACTGCATCATGGTCAGCTATCCAATCTTGGCAAAGGGTGGCTAACTCGCGTTATCACAACGACTTTGATAATTCCTTATAATCGAAATAAGGTTTTTGTCATTCACGTTGTGTCGCATGATCGCATAATGCTATGGTACGCGCTATAACGAAACAGTCCGGTATCGTTTAGAATGAGATGGCATGTCGGTCCTTCCGCTGAATTCCCGGTCCGGTTCTCTTCGGCATCGCGCCAGGCATCGCATGGACCGGCCGTTTTCGAAAACCGCGATGACGTCCCGTGGCCCCCATCACGAGGCGTTGTCCGATCCCGATCCGGCGGCGTCCCACCCGCCGCGGCCGGGGTCGGCCGTCCGATCCCGACCATGCGGTCCCCCTCGTTCATCCGCATGCGTTCGGGATCGGACACTTTCGAGCCGGCGGCGAGCCATCTCCCGGGGGCGGCGACGTGAATGCCGACGTAAAGACCGCGCTGCTCGCCGAGCGGCTCGGTGCGGCCATATCCCATTCCACCGCCGCCCTGGCCGCCCGGCAGCATCGGGATGGACATTGGGTCTTTCCCCTGGAAGCGGATGTGACGATCCCTTCGGAATATGTGCTGTTTCTGCATTATCTGGACGAGATCGACGTCGCGCTGGAAGCCAAG
>JAATGN010000454.1 GCA_015654615.1 Rhodospirillales bacterium | reverse complement strand
CTGACGGCGAGTCAGGTCGGGGCGCTGACCGCCGCCCAGCTCAACTCGCTGTCCTCGACCCATCTGACCTCGCTGACGGCGACGCAGGTCGGCGGCCTGACGGCAGCGCAGATCGGGGCCTTGAATGCGACGCAGGCCGGCAATATGAGCACGGAGGAAATCGGCGGACTGACGACGGCCCAGATCAAGGGCCTGACCGGCACCGCGATAAGGGCGCTTTCCACAGTGCAGATCGGCGCCCTGTTGCCGACTCAAATGCCGGCGCTGACGGCGGCGGCGCTCACCAGTCTGAGCACGGCCCAGATCGATGCGCTGAGCCCGACGCAACTGGGCGGTCTGACGGCGGCCCAGATAGGATCGCTGACGATCACCGAAATCGGCGCTTATTCGACCGTCGACATCGCATCGATGAGCATCACGCAGCTCAGCGGTCTGGTGAAGGCGCAGCTCAACGCCCTGGCCGCGACTCAACTCGACGCCCTGGCGAATACGCAGATTCCAGCCTTGAGCAGCACGCAGCTCAACGGCCTGACCAGCACGACCATCAATGCCCTGACCACCAACCAGATCGGCGAGCTGACCCCGGCCCAGGTCGGCGCTTTGAATGTCACATTGCTCAACAGTCTCTCCGCGGCCGACATCGGCAGCTTGTCGACCGCTCAGCTCGCCGGATTGAAGACGACGCAGATCAAGGGCTTGTCGACCACGACCATCGGCGCCCTGACGACGGCCGAAATCGGGGCATTGGGCAGCACCCAGGTCCATGCCCTGACGGATACGCAGATCGTCAGCATGACGACGCAGCAGTTCACCGCCTTGCAGGGCGTCTGGTAAGGCGGCAGCGGCGCTTCGCCTGGGCGAGGGGAGCGGACCACGACGTTTCCGCCGCTTTGCCGCGGGGTCAGTCCCAAACGCCCTCGTGCAGGGCCGCGGCTTCGTCTTCGAGAAGCGGTCCCCGCACCGCCACGGCGCGCTGTCCCGCCGCAAAAACGACGCGGCACGGCAGGTCGAGCGTCGGATTCTCCCGGTGGTTGCCGGTGAGATCCTTCAGCCGGCGTTCGGTCAGGCCGAAGACGACGCGGCCTATTCCCGCCCAATAGATGGCCCCGGCGCACATCGCGCAGGGTTCGGCCGAGGTATAAAGCGTGCAGCCGGCCAGGACGTCCGGCGAATATTTCCGGGAGGCCGCGGTCGCCAGCAGCCGCTCGGCATGCGCCGTCATGTCGCGGTCGGGCAGAAAGCCGTTCTCGCTTTCGATCAGCACGGCCCCATCCGGTCCGGCGAGCAGGGCGCCGAAAGGGTGATTGCCATGGACGCGGGCGCTTTTGGCAATCTCGAAGGCGCGGCGGAGAAGGGACATATCGTCGACGGCGGTCATCTCACTGCTCCGATTTCGGCAACGACCACGGGGCGAACCTGCGCTGGACGACGGCGCACAGACGGAACAGGACGAGACTGAGCGTGACGAGAACGGCGAGCCCGGCGAAGGCTTGCGGAATCTTGAAGAAAGAGGTGGAAAACATGATGAAGAAGCCCAGTCCGTGCTCGGCGGCCACGAACTCGGCGACCACCGCGCCGACGACGGACAGCGTCGTGGCGATCTTGAGCGCGCTGAAGATGTAGGGCACGGCGAAGGGCAGACGGATATGCAGCATCTCGCGGGCCCGTCCGGCATTCAGCGAGCGCGACAGCTCGACCAGTTCTTCCGGGGTGGCGAGCAGGCCGGTGACGGTCGACACCACGATGGGAAAGAAGGTGATCATGAAGGTGATGAGCACGCGCGGAATGTCGGACGCTCCCAGCGTCGTCACGATGATCGGCGCGACGGCGACCACCGGGGTCGACTGCACGACGACCAGGATCGGATAGAGCGTGCGCGACAGGAAGCGTGAATTGGCCAGGGCGACGGCAAGCGGGATCGAGACGGCGATCGCCAGGACATAGCCCATCAGCGCCACGCGAAGCGTGGCCCAGAGATGCGCGAGCCAGAGGGGCCATGCGATGGCGAGGCCGGCGGCGAGGATGGCGCTCGGGGCGGGCAGCAGGAAGGAGGGAATGGCGAACAGCCGGCAGGCCGCCTCCCAGATCAGGATCAGGGCGACGAAGGACAGGGCGGGGACGAAGCGGTCGAGGATCGCGAAAAAACGCGCTGTCGGCGGGGGCATGGCGGATCCTCAGGCGACGGGGTGGGTGAAGAGCTGGCTGCGGATATGGTTCGCCAGTTCGTGGAAGGCGGGGTCCGACAGCGAGGCCAGGGTCCGGGGGCGGGCCAGGGGCACCTCGAGAATTTCGCGGATCCGTCCCGGCCGGGCGCTCATCACCACGACGCGGTCGGCCAGCAGCACGGCTTCGGGAATCGAATGGGTGATGAACAGCACGGTCTTCGGCCGGTCGGCCCAGATGCGCAGCAGCTCGAAGCTCATTTCGTCGCGGGTCAGCGCGTCGAGCGCCGAGAACGGTTCGTCCATCAGCAGGATGTCGGGGTCGAGGAGGAGGGCGCGGGCGATGGCGACGCGTTGCTGCATGCCGCCGGAAAGCTCGTCGATCTGCTTGCCGGCGAAATCGGCCAGTCCGACCAGGCTCAGCAATCCCTGGGCCCGTTCGCGTTCCTGCGGCGTCACCCGCCCGTATTTGTGGCGCATGGGGAAGGTCACGTTGCCGAGGACGTCGAACCAGGGGAGCAGTGTCGGGCGCTGGAAGACGATGCCGATGTCCTGGCGCGGTTCGGTGACGGGCAGGCCGAAGATTTCGAGGGTGCCGCTGGTCGGCTTGATCAGCCCGGCGATCAGCCGGAGCAAGGTCGACTTGCCGCAGCCCGACGGGCCGAGGACCGAAATGAATTCGTGGCGCTGGACGTCGAAGGTCACCCCATCGAGCGCCACGACCGGCTCCTGACCGCGCTTGACGAACGTCTGGTTGAGATCGGCGAAGCGGATGACCGGCGATGTTCGTGGCATGAGGGATCCGGAAGATCGAAACAGGGACACTTTAAGGAAAGCGGACGCCGGGAAGACCCGGCGTCCGCCGGCGGTCATTTCGGCAGAAGCGAACGGTCGACCGCGGTTTCCGGGTCGAGCTTGGCAAGCGGGATGTTCTGCGCCTTGGCGGTCCATTCCCAGGTCTTGGCCAGCAGGGCCTTGTTGAAGGCGCCGGGGCCGTCGGCCTTGGAGATGGCGTTCGCCATGAGCGGGATGGAGGCGGCGAACTGCTTGTCGGCGACGCCGGCATCGATCTCGGGGACCGCCGCCTTGACGGCGGGGCCCGCCAGCGTCGGATCGGCGATGGTCATCTGATTCGCCGCGAGCAGCGCCTTCAGGACTTTGGCGGCGACGGCGGGATGCGCGGCCAGGAACTTGTCGGAGGCGAAGACGGAAAGACCATAGCCGTCGAAACCGTAATCGACCCAGGAAATGATCTTCAGGGTCTTCTTCGCTTCGGCCAGGGGACCTTCGAAGGCGGGGGCGACGGTGGTCCAGCCGATGGTGCCGTCGACCTTGCCCGCGGCCAGCATCGGAGCCAGCGCGCCCGGATCGACCTTCAGCAGTTCGACCTTGCTGGGGTCGATGCCGTTGGCCTCGAGAACCAGCGGCCAGACGACGTTGGAGGATGAGAAGGTCGCCGTGGCGATCTTCTTGCCGGCGACCTCCTTCAAGGTGGTGATGCCCGAGCCTTCGGTGGTGAAGATGGCATCCGGCTGAATCGTGTAGAGGGAGGCGATCGCCTTGACCGGCGCATTGTCGGTGGCCTTGGCCTGGAGAAGGGCGGCCAGGCCCCCGGTTCCCATATCCGCGGCGCCGGTGGCCAGCTTGGTGACGACATCGGACGACCCCCGGCCGGACTGGATGGTCACATCCAGGCCCTCGGCGGCGAACAGCCCCTTGTATTGCGCGACATAGACGGCGGCCTTGTCGCCGGCCGGCAGCCAATCGATCAGGAAGGTGACCTTGTCGGCGGCCAGGGCCGAGGCGGAGGTGGCGAAAATGACGGCTGTCGCGACGAGATAGCGGGTAACCATGGTGCGGATCATGCCGGAACTCCTTGTTGCGTCCGGTACACGGTGCATGGATCGGGCCAGATTCGCGAAAAGTGGAAATTCATCGGCGTTTTGGCGGTTACGGCTCGCTTTTGGGCGTTGCGGATCGGATTCGCTCAGCTCCCGGACGGATCACCACCGCGCGGCCAGCCAGGGGAAAAGGCAGGCTGCCAGTTTTTCAGGCATCGACAGCTGCGGCGCATGCCCGCTTTCCAGGCCGGCGATTTGCGCGCCGGGGACCAGGGCCTGCATCCGGCGCTGCGCGGCCGGCACGACGGAACGGTCCAGGAGGGCTTCCACATAGAGGCGCGGCACCGTGCCGAACCGCTCCGGCGTCAGGCGCGGGCGGAGCGCGCGTCCGCTCTCGGGCTGGGGCGTCAGCCGCCTGCAGGCGGCGTCGGCATCCTCCGGCCGGCAATCGTGATAGAAAATGCGGCGCGCCGCTTCCGGCGGAACCGTCGAGGCGAGGCCGTCCGCCGACCACCGCAGATGCGGCCCGATGCCCCGCGCCGCCGGGTCCCCGGCGGCGAGAGACGAGACGATGTCGGAAAAGGCGCCGCCGTCCGGCAGCATCAGGCCGGCGACATAGGCGATGCCGGCCACCTGGCCGGGAAAGGCCTCGGCGAGGGCGGAGGCGACGATGCCGCCGCCGGAATGGGCGACGAGCAGGACCCGTCCGCCGCTCGCCCGGATCTTGCCGCCGACATGGGCGACATAAAGCGCGAGGGAAACATCGGCCGGCTTCGTCCGGTCCGTCCCGTTGCCGGGAAGATCGATCGCCTCCGCCGCGAAGCCCGCGTTCGCCAGAAGCGGCAGGAAGCGGTCCCAGGCCCAGCCTCCCTGCCAGGCGCCATGGATGAGGATCGCTTTCATGCGCTCGTCACCGGCCCGTAGGTCCGCGCATACATGCCGCGCAGATGCGCCTCGACGGTGATGGGCGGATATTTCGGCGCCTCGCCCGGCTGCAGGCAGGTCGGGAGGCAGGACACCTCCTCGTCGTAATTGCCGACATAGAAGAAAGGCACCGAATAACGTTCCCGTCCCGAGGTATTGACGACGCGATGGCGGGTCGAACGATAGAGGCCGTTGGTCCAGCGGGCGATCATGTCGCCGAGGTTGACGACAAAGGTCCCCGGCACCGGAGCGGCATGGCTCCATCCCCGGCTTTCCTGATCCCACACCTGCAATCCGCCGACGTCGTCCTGACGCAGCAGGGTGAGGCCGCCGAAATCCGTATGCGCGCCGGCGCCGCGCTCATGGGGATCGCCGTCCGGCCGCCGCGGCGGGTAATGCAGCAGCCGGAGCGTCGCCATCGGCTCGGTGCAAAAAGTCCTGAAACGATCCTCGGGCAGGTCGAGCGACAGGGCGAGGCCCCGCATCAACCGTTCGCCCAATTCCAGCAGGCCGGCGAAATAAGCCGACATCGTGTCGCGGAAGGAGGGAAGCGACACCGGCCATTGGTTCGGGCCATGGTTGAATTTGCCCGCCAGCGTGCGCGGATCGTCGGGCGCGTGGTCCGGACCGATATAAAATCCCTCCTTCAGGTCCGGCGGCGCGCCCGACTCCAATGTCTGCGCCCGCAACGCCTCATAGCCGCGGTTGGCGGGCGAGCGTTTTTTGTCGATCGCCTCCTTCTCCGTCAGCGGCAGGGCGAAGAATTTTCGGGATTCGGAGAAGACCCGCGTCACCAGATCTTCGGGAATTCCATGATTCCTCACATAGAAAAAGCCCTTTTCGAGACAGGCGCGGCGCAGTTCCCGGGCGACCGCCAGACGATCGGCCGGCCGGGTGCCGGCGAGGCCCGAGATGTCGATGATGGGCAGGCTCGAGGGCGAAACGCGACAGGCTTCCAACGAATCGGACATGCGGGCTCTCCATGGGACCGTCCCCCATGCTTGCACCGGGACGGCGATCGCCAAAGAATAATTTCGCTGCCCGTTTCTTGAGCAATGCGACCTTGAAATGAGCGTTTGGCCGACGAGGGAGCAGTCCCGGCACCTCGGAAGGCCTTTCGACCCTCTGCCGAAATGGCCGAATCCGGACCAGTTGCCTCAGTGGTCCGGATCTTGCTCATTGAAATCCGGGGTTTTTGGCCGTGGTGGGGAACTCGGAACCCCGCACGGCGCCCCGATTGATTGTCTGGTGGAGGACGGCGATGACGCCTGACGGGGCGATCCCGCCAACCACCGTGCCGGCCGGGGACGTGGTGCTCGCCGTCGACGGGTTGTCGATCGGCTTCGGATCCCAGGCGGTCGATCTGGTCGACGACATATCGCTGTGCGTGCGCCGCGGGCGGACGCTGGCCATCGTCGGAGAATCGGGCTGCGGCAAAAGCATCACCTCGCTGGCCTTGATGGGCCTGCTGCCCAGCCCGCCGGCCCGCATCGCCCATCGGGCGGCGCGCTTCCAAGGTCTCGATCCCCTGAAACTGGGGCAGCGCGCTTTCGCCGACCTGCGCGGCGATCGCATGGCGATGATCTTTCAGGAGCCCATGACCTCGCTCAATCCGGTGTTCACCATCGGCGAGCAGATCATCGAGGGCGTGCTGCGCCACAAGGCGGTCGGCCGCGGCGAAGCCCGGGCGCGGACGGTCGCCATGCTGACCCGGGTGCGCATCGCCGACGCCGAGCGGCGGCTCGGCGCCTATCCCCATGAATTGTCGGGCGGCATGCGCCAACGGGTGATGATCGCCATGGCCCTGGTCAACGGCCCCGATCTGCTGATCGCCGACGAACCGACCACGGCGCTCGACGTGACGATCCAGGCGCAGATCCTCAGTCTGATCGAGGAACTGCAGGCGACCACGGGGACGGCCATGGTGCTGATCACCCACGATCTGGGCGTGGTCGCCGAGACGGCGCATGACGTGGCGGTGATGTATGCCGGGCACATCGTCGAAAGCGGTCCGGTCGCGGCGCTCTTCGCCGATCCGCAGCATCCCTACACGATCGGCCTGATGGGGGCGATGCCCTCGATGGGACGGCGCGGCGGGCGGCTGCTGTCGATTCCCGGCGCGGTGCCGGCCCCTGCGCACTTTCCCGCCGGCTGCCGTTTCGCCACCCGCTGTCCTTTCGCCGATGCCCGATGCCGCCGGGACAGGCCGCCGGCGCTGGCGGCGACGCCGGAGCATGCCGTCCGGTGCTGGAAGGCTCCGCTCGAGGAGCATTTCGCCTCATGACGCGCCTTCGCCCCATCATCGAGGCGATCGGTCTCGAGAAGCGCTTCACCCTGTCGGCCGGTCCCTTCCGTCCGCAGGCGACCGTGCACGCGGTGGACGGCGTCGACCTGGCCGTCTATCCGGGCGAGACTTTGGCCCTGGTCGGGGAATCGGGCTGCGGCAAATCCACCCTGGGGCGGATGCTGGTCGGCCTGATGCCGCCCTCCGGCGGCGACGTCATCTACCGGGGGCGCAATCTGGCCGGTCTTGCCGAAAAGGATCGGCGCGCCCTGCGCCGCGACCTGCAGATCATCTTCCAGGATCCGTTCTCCTCCTTGAATCCGCGCATGCTGGTCGGCGATATCGTCGGCGAGCCCCTGTGGCTGCATGACGGCCTCGGCCGGCGGGCGCGGCGGGAACGGGTGGCCGAACTGCTCGGCCTGGTCGGCCTCGCCGCCGAGCATGCCGAGCGGTATCCGCACGAATTCTCGGGCGGCCAGCGCCAGCGCATCGGCATCGCCCGGGCTTTGGCCAGCCGGCCCACGGTGATCGTCGGCGACGAACCGGTCTCCGCCCTCGATATCTCGGTGCAGGCCCAGATCGTCAATCTGCTGGAAGAGCTGAAGGAACGCCTGGGCTTGACGCTGGTCGTGGTGGCCCACGGCCTCGGCGTGATCCGCCATATGAGCGACCGGGTGGCGGTGATGTATCTGGGCGAAATCGTCGAGGTGGCGACCGCCGACGCCTTGTTCGAGACGCCGCTGCACCCTTACACCCAGGCCCTGATCGCCGCCAATCCGGCGGCCGCGGCCGGGGCCCGTCCCAAACGTTCCTTGCTCGAAGGCGAGGTGCCCAGCCCGACCGCGCCGCCGTCCGGCTGCCGCTTCCACACCCGCTGTCCCCATGCCCGGGCGCTCTGCCGCGACAGCCGCCCGCCGCTGGCGCCGGCCGGCAGCGATATCGGCTGGCAGGTGGCGTGCCATTTCTGGGCCGACATCGCGGCGGCGGGCGGCGGAGCCCCCATCGCGCCGGCCAGGCCGGCCGCCCTGACCCGCCGCCTCGCCCTCTTCACCGCTCATTCGACCGCATCCCGTCATGAGGAATAAGGACCATCCCGATGCCTTTCGATTTCCGTCCTGACTTGCCGCAGTGGCGCAAGGCCGCGTTCATCGGCCTCGCCCTGGTTCTTCTCGGGTCCGGCCTCGCCGGGACCGTCGGTCCGGCCGCCGCCGCCGCCACCTTGCGCATCGGTCTGCAGGACGACGCCGACGCCCTCGATCCCCATCTGTCGCGCAGTTACGTCGGGCGCATCGTCTTCGCTTCGCTGTGCGACAAGCTGGTCGATGTCGACGCCACGCTGAAATTCGTGCCCCAGCTCGCCACCGAATGGAGCTGGAGCGACAACGGCAAGACGCTGACCATGAAATTGCGGCCGGGCGTCAAGTTTCACGACGGCACGGCCTTCGACGCGGCGGCGGTCAAGGCCAATATCGAACGCGCCAAGACCATGCCGGAATCGGTGCGCAAGAACGAACTGTCGATGGTCGACAGCGTCAGCGTGATCGACCCGCTGACCGTCGCCTTCGGGCTGAAACGTCCCGACGCCACCTTGCTGGCCCAACTGTCCGACCGGGCCGGCATGATGATTTCGCCGGCCGCCGCCGCCAAGCCCGATTTCGTCACCCATCCGGTGTGCGCCGGCCCCTATCAATTCGTCGAGCGTGTCCAGCAGGGCCGCATCGTCCTTCGGAAATTCGCCGATTATTGGGACAAGGACGCCTACAAGCTCGATCAGGTCGAGTTTCTGCCCATTCCCGATACGACGGTGCGTCTGGCCAATCTGAAATCGGGCGGCCTCGATCTGATCGAACGGGTGGCGGCCAGCGACATCAAGTCGATCAAGGGCAGCGGCGATCTGCGCCTGGTCACCTCTCCCGGTCTCGGGTACGAATCGATCGAAATCAATGTCGGCAACGGCGAGCGGGCGAAGACCGCCCTCGGCCGGAACAAGCTGCTCCGCCAGGCCTTCTCGCTGGCCATCGACCGCGACGCCATCAATCAGGCGGTGTTCGACGGCGTCTTCACGCCCGGCAACCAGCCGGTGCCGCCGACCAATCCCTTCTACGCCCAAAATTTTCCGCTGCAGGGGCGCGACGTCGAAAAGGCCAGGCAATTGGTCAAGCAGGCGGGGGGCGGGCCGGTCCCGATCGAACTGCTGACCCCCAACAATCCGGTCCTGATGCAGGTCGCCCAGGTCGTCCAGGCGATGGCCGGGGAAGCCGGTTTCGACGTCAGCCTGAAGGCCACCGAATTCGCCACCTTGCTCAGCGATACGCAGAAAGGCAATTTCCAGGCCGCCGTCTTCGCCTGGTCGGGCCGCACCGACCCGGACGGCAATATCGGCCCCTTCCTGACCTGCGGCGCCGGCCTCAACGATCCGCACTATTGCAACGCCGAGGTCGACAAGGCGCTGGCCGACGCGCGCAGCACCTCGGCGCCCGACCAGCGCCAGGCCTTCTACGCGGCGGCGGCGGCCCATTACATGGACGACCTGCCGATCCTCTATCTCTATCACGAGACGCGTCTGTTCGCGGTCTCGAAGAAACTGTCCGGCTTCACCGCCCACCCCGACGGCCTGATCCGCCTGCGCGGCGTCGGTTTGAGCGACTGAGGAATGACCGTATCGTGCCCGCTTAGAAACCCTCGCCCGCTTGCGGGAGAGGGAGGGGCCCGCGTTAGCGGGAGGGTGAGGGGATGGCCGCGCGCCCTCGTTCTTCCCCCTCACCCCGACCCTCTCCCCCGACGCGGGGGCGAGGGAGGGAGTGAACGAAAGCCTCCACCATGCTGAATTTCGTCCTTCGCCGGCTTGCCGTGATGGTGCCGACGCTGATTCTGGTCTCGATGCTGGTCTTCGCGCTGCAGAAGCTGCTGCCGGGCGATCCGGTGCTGGCGATGGCCGGCGAGGACCGCGATCCCGCCGTCATCGAGCAGTTGCGCGAACGCTACGGCTTCAACGATCCGCTGCCGGTGCAATATCTGCATTGGGCGGAGCGGGTGGCCCAGGGCGATCTCGGCATGTCGCTGCGCACGCATCAGACCGTGGCGGCGCTGCTGGCCGAGAAGCTGCCGCCGACCATCGAACTGGCGGTGCTGTCCATGCTGGTCGCCCTGGCGATCGGCATTCCCGCCGGCATCGCCTCGGCAGTGCGCAAGGGGACCCTGACCGACCATGCGGCCAATGTGGTCGCCCTGTCCGGCCTGTCGATTCCGCATTTCTGGCTGGGCATCCTGCTCATCCTGCTCTTCTCGGTCACGCTGCGCTGGCTGCCGGCGGTGGGGTATGTGCCCTTTGCCGGCGATCCGCTGGCCAATCTCGTCGCCATGATCATGCCGGCCGCGGTGGTCGGCGGCGGACTGGCGGCGGCTTTGATGCGTCATACCCGCAGCGCCATGCTGGGCGTCCTGGGCAGCGATTACGTGCGGACCGCCCGGGCCAAGGGGCTGCTGTTTCCCGCCGTCGTCCTGCGCCACGCCTTCCGCAACGCCCTGTTCCCCATCGTGACGATGAGCACCCTGCTGTTCGGCGAATTGCTGGGCGGCGCCGTGCTGACCGAACAGGTCTTCACCATCCCGGGCTTCGGAAAACTGATCGTCGACGCGGTGTTCAATCGCGACTATGCGGTGGTCCAAGGCGTGGTGCTGTGCGTCGCCGCCGCCTTCCTGCTTCTCAATCTGCTGGCCGACGTCGCCTACATGCTGATCAATCCCCGCCTGCGGAGACCCCGATGAAAGCCCGCAGCCTGCGGAAATTCCTGCGTCACCGCAGCGCCCTGGCCGGGCTGGTGGTGGTGGTCTTCTTCGTCCTGGTGGCCGTCGCCGCCCCCCTGATCATGCCGGACGACCCGTTGAAGACCAATTTCCTGGCGGTCCGCAAGGCGCCCTCCCTGGCCCATTGGCTGGGCACCGACGATCTCGGCCGGGACATTCTTTCGCGCATGATGCTGGGGGCCCGCGCCTCGCTGCTGGCCGGCGGCATCTCGGTGGTCATCGCCATGGCGGTCGGCGTGCCCCTGGGGCTGATCGCCGGCTATTTCGGCAGGACGGCCGACATGCTGATCTCGCGGCTGACCGACGCCTTGCTGTCCTGCCCGTTCCTGATCCTGGCGATCACGCTGGGCGCCTTGCTGGGCCCCAGCCTCGGCAATGCGTTGATCGCCATCGCCCTTTCGGCGGCGCCGATCTTCATCCGGCTGACCCGCGGCGAGGTGATGGCCGTTGGCGGCGAAGACTATGTCGAAGGGGCGCGGGCAATCGTCCTGCCG
>JAATGN010000011.1 GCA_015654615.1 Rhodospirillales bacterium | reverse complement strand
TGTTGCTCAATATCCTATCCGCACCGCGAAAGCTGAGTGCCCGTTAAGGAATAACCGCGTCATGGCGCGTTCCGCACCGGCCGGCGGCCGACCCGTACTGGAAGAATAAGGAAAAGTGGCACCGGCGTCCCTGCCGGTGTCCGCCACTGGCGCGGCGGAGTTTTTTCTCCACCGGCAGGGACGCCGGTGCCACTGACGCTTTTCTTCCAGGGCGGAGCGAGGCAATGACGCGATTATTGCTTAACGAGCCCTAAGCCCCCAGATCGTCCTCCACATAAGCCCGGACGATGGCGTCGAAGTCCTGGTCGCCGGACAGGCCGAGCGCTTCGGCCCGGCTGGTGTTCCAGGCGCCCGGCCAGCTTCCGACGATGCGGGTGATCGCCGCGTCCTCTTCCCAGCGCACCCGTGCCGCCGCTTCCCCGGCCACCCGGGCCAAGGCGGCGACCATGTCGGCGGCGCTCACCGAAACGCCGGGCAGATTGATCGTTCGGCTGTCGCCCAGTTGCTCGGCCGACAAGTCGTGGCCGGCGATCAGGGCTTCGATGGCCTTGCGGGGCGACAGCAGCCACAGGCGGGTCGCCGGCGGCACCGGGCAGACCGCCGCCTCGCCGTTCAGCGGTTCGCGGATGATGCCGCTGGCGAAGGACGACGCCGCCTTGTTGGGGCGTCCCGGCCGCACGCTGATGGTCGGCAGGCGCAACACCCGGCCGTCGACGAATCCCTTGCGGCTGTAATCGGTCAGCAGCAGTTCGCCGATGGCTTTCTGGGCGCCGTAGGAGGATTGCGGCCGCACCGCCGTGTCGTCCTGGACCTCGGCCGGCAGATCGCCGCCATAGACCGCCACCGAACTGGTGAACACCACCCGCGGCCGGTGGCCGACGGCCCGGCAGCGGTCGAGCAGCCGGCGCGGTCCGTCCAGATTGATCCGCATGCCGAGGTCGAAATCGGCTTCGGCCTGGCCGCTGACGATCGCCGCCAGATGGAAGATCGCCATCGTTTCGGCGCCGATGGCCTGGGCCAGGACGGCCGGGTCGGTGATGTCTCCGGCGATCACCTGAACGCGGGGATCGGCAAAGCCGTCGGCCGCGACGACGTCCAGCAGGACGAGGCGTTCGATCGGCTGCTGGCGGCCGTCGGCGCCGGCCAGGAAGCCGCGCTCCAACAGCCTGGCGGCCAGCCGGCGCCCCAGGAAACCCGCCCCTCCCGTTACGAGAACCTGCATTTTTTCTCTCCTGATCCTGTCACATTGGTCATTCGTGATGATGCGCCTCGGCCGCCGGCAGGCTCAGCTTGAAGACCGACACCAGATCGGCCACCTGTCCGGGCGACAAATGACGCGGATTCAAACCGCGCAGCAGCAGATAGAGCTTGGCGGTTTCCTCCAGTTCCTCGGTGGCGAAGACCGCCGCCTCCAGGCTGTCCCCGGCCACCACCGGACCGTGATTGGCCAGCAGAACCGAGCTGTAGCGCCCGGCCAGGCCGCGGATCGCCTCGGCCACGGCCGGATCGCCGGGCCGGTAATAGGGCAGCAGGACGGTCTGGCCGGCCCGCATCAGATAATAGGGGGTCATCGGCGGCAGCACGGCGCGCGGATCGATGTCCGGCAGCATGCTCAAGGCCACCGCATGGGTCGAATGCAGATGAACGACGGCCCGGCTGCCGGTCCGGCTTTCATAAAGCGCCCCATGCAGCGGCACCTCCTTGGTCGGGGGATCGCCGGACAGCAGACGCCCCGTCCGGTCCAGGCGCGAGATGCGGCCCGGATCGAGGAATCCCAGCGAGGCGTTGGTCGGCGTCACCAGCCAGCCGCCGTCGTCGAGGCGCAGGCTGATATTGCCCGACGACCCCGGCGTCAAGCCGCGTTCGAACAGGGAGCGGCCGAACCGGCAGATCTCTTCGCGTGCTTTGCTTTCCGTCATGCTCTTCACCCCAGGGTCAGCGAACGGCCCGGCGCGCCTTCGTCTCAGGCGGTGGCCCCTTCGATCAATTTGAAACCGACGTCGACGACGCAAGGCGCGGCCCCCGACATCACCAATCCGGCCGCCCTCTCGCCGATCAGAAAACGTTCGGTCTTGATGGTGGACAGGGCTTGCGGCATGGCCCGCCCGATGTCGAGACCATTGAAGCCGAACAAGGCCAGCCGCTGCGGAACGCCTATTCCTTGAGAAAGACAATGAAAATAGCCGCCGAGAGCCATGTCGTCGTTGGAGAAATAGACCGCGTCCAAATCCGCCGAACGGGTCAGGAGATTGGCCAGGCAGGCCCGCCCGGCTTCGACCGACGACAGGACCGGGACGATCTCCCGGTCGGCCAGCCTCATGCCCTGTTCGGCCAGGGCCAGGGAAAATCCCTCCAGGCGCTTCTTGGCCCGGGTATCGCGCTCGACGTCGTGTCCGACGTAACCGATGCGGCGATAGCCCCGTTCGATCAGATGGCGGGCGCTGGCCCGGCCGACGGCGCGGGACGAAAAGCCGACGACGATATCGACCCCCGCGCCGTCGATATCCATCACCTCGGCGACCCGCACGCCGCAGTTTCGCAACATGCCGGCGGCATGGGCGGTATGTTCGAGGCCGGCGATCACGATGCCGGCCGGACGCCAGGACAGCACGGCCCGGATCAGCCGTTCCTCGCGGTCGAGATCGTAATCGCTGACCCCGACCACCGATTGGAAGCCGGCCGCCTCGATCGCATGGTCGGCGCCGGCCAGGACTTTCGGAAAGACATTGTTGCTGAGCGACGGCACGATGATGGCGACCAGCGAGGAGCCTTCGGAGGCCAGCATGCCGGCGATGCGATTGGGCACATAATCGAGGCGGGCGACGGCGGCTTCGACCCGGGCGCGGGCGCCGGCGGAAATCGAGCCGGCATTGCGCAGGACCCGCGAGACGGTGCTTTCGCCCACGCCGGCTTCCCGCGCGACGTCGCTCAAAGTCGGGCGGGACGGTCTTTCGCTCATGGACGGCCCTCCTCGCCTGTTCCAGATTTCCCAAGGGCTTTCATTCTTTGCATGGCTTTCCGGTGTCGATCAAGGATCTTTGGCAACGCTGCCAAATTACCCGGCCATGGCTTTCTCCACCGGCGGACCGAACCTCGCCGAACGATCTATGGAAATCCGGTGGCAGCGCTGCCACTTCCGCGATAAGCTTCTTGGCAGCGCTGCCAAAAAAAGCGCCAAGCCTTTAAGGCAACCCATAAGTCCAAGAAACGAGTCCAGCGCCGGCCGCAGGTCCGGACCGGCGCCGTCATCCAACCGGGGAGGTCACCGATGACAGCCTATTCCGACGCCGTTCCTATCGCGCCATCGATAGAAAGCGCCGCCTACAAGAAGGTTTTCTGGCGCATTATTCCCTTTCTGACGCTGTGTTACGTCATTGCCTATCTCGACCGGGTCAACGTCGGCTTCGCCAAGCTGCAGATGTCCCAGGAATTGGGCTTCAGCGAAGCCGTCTACGGCCTGGGGGCCGGCATCTTTTTCATCGGCTATTTCATTTTCGAGGTGCCGAGCAACATCATCCTTCACAAAATCGGCGCCCGCATCTGGATCGCCCGCATCATGATCACCTGGGGCCTGGTTTCGGGCGCCTTCTTTTTCGTCCACTCCGAGACGATGTTCTACGTGCTGCGCTTCCTTCTCGGCGTCGCCGAAGCCGGCTTCTACCCGGGGGTGATCCTCTATCTGACCTATTGGTATCCGTCTTACCGCCGCGCCAAGATGGTGGCGATTTTCCAGGCCGGAAATCCGGTCTCCGGCATTTTCGGCAATCCCCTGTCGGGCTGGATCATGCAGTATTTCGACAACACGGCCGGCATATCCGGCTGGCAATGGCTGTTCGTCGTCGAAGCCATTCCGGCGGTGGTCATCGGCGTGATCACGCTTCTCTATCTCGACAATGGAATCCAAAGCGCGAAGTGGCTGAATGATGGCGAAAAACGCCTCCTGGCAAGCAATATCGCCGAGGGCGAACACGGCATGCCGGACAATCCGCATTCCCTGTGGGCGGTCTTCAAAAATGGCGGGGTCTGGCTGATGTGCCTGATCTATTTCTGCTTCGTCATGGGGCAATATGGCATCACCTTCTGGTTGCCCACCCTGGTCAAGGCCTCGGGCGTCGTCGGGAATTTCAACATCGGTTTGGTCAGCGCCATTCCCTTCATCTGCGCCATGCTCGCCATGATCGTCATCGGCCATAGCGCCGACCGCCATCGGGAACGCCGCTGGCATCTCGTCGTTCCCGCCTTGATGGGGGCCGTCGGCTTCATCGTCGCCGCCACCATCACCAACGGACCGATGGCCATTTTCTTCCTGTCCCTGGCCACCGCCGGCGTGATCACCTGCGCACCGCTGTTCTGGTCCCTGCCGACGGCCTTCCTGTCCGGTGCCGCCGCCGCCGCCGGCATCGCCATCATCAATTCGGTCGGCAACCTCGCCGGCTTCGCCAGTCCCTTCCTGATCGGCATGCTGCGCGACATGACCGGCGATTCGCGGATCGGCATGTATATGCTGGCCGGCACCCTGATCGCCGGCGCCGCCCTGGTGCTGACCACCAGCGCGAAAGTCGTCAACCGCTAGAAGATAAAATGAACCGAGATGAAGAAGATCCGGCCGCTTTCGATCCACAATTTCCTGGGTATACCCTTGGATATTTTGAACCGCCAAGACACCAAGGCACCAAGGCGCTTTCCGGACTGTCAGGCTGTGGGGCGTCGGTGATCACAAATTTGCGCCGCAGGCTTTCATCGGTTCATCCGGCCGACTGCCGCAGGAGAATGCCTGCGGCGCATTCCGCCGCCTTGGTGTCTTGGTGCCTTGGTGGTTCAATTTTTTCTCAAGTAACCCGTGTATCGATGCACTGAAAAGGATTCACCATGGACAAGCATCCGCCGGCCGCAACACTTGGCAAGGTCGCCGTCATCGGCCTGGGCGCCATGGGCTACGGCATGGCCCTGTCGCTCTTGAAGGCCGGCTTCACGGTGACCGGATACGATCTGGTCGCCGCGAGGCTGGCCAAATTCACCGAAGACGGCGGCCGGATTGCGCAAACGCCGGCCGAAGCGGCGAAAGACGCCGATATCGTCGTTTCCGTCGTCGTCAATGCCCAGCAGACCGAGGCCGTGCTGTTCGGCGAGGCCGGCGCGGTCGCCGCCATGCCGGCCGGCGCCGTGGTCGTTTCGGCCGCCACCATGGACCCCGCCGTCGCCCGTCGGCTAGCCGAACGCGTGGAGAAGGACGGCAAGCTTTACCTCGACGCCCCGATCAGCGGCGGGGCCAAGCGCGCGGCGGAAGGGGCGCTGACCATTCTGGCCTCGGGCAGCCGGGCCGCCTTCGCCAAGGCGCGGCCGGCCCTCGACGCCATGGCCGCCAAACTCTACGAACTGGGCGAGCAGGCCGGGCAAGGCGCCGCCTTCAAGATGGTCAATCAACTGCTGGCCGGCGTGCATATCGCCGCCGCCTGCGAAGCGATCACCTTCGCCGCCCGCCACGGCCTCGATCTTGCCAAGGTCTATGAGGTCATCACCGCATCGGCCGGAAACTCCTGGATGTTCGAGAATCGCATGCCGCATGTGCTGGAGGGCGATTACACCCCGAAAAGCGCCGTCGACATTTTCGTCAAGGACCTGGGGATCGTCCAGGACATGGCGCGCACCGCCAGATTCCCCACGCCCGTCGCCGCCGCCGCCTTGCAGATGTTCCTGGCGGCATCGGGATCGGGCCTGGGACGCGACGACGATTCGTCGGTGGCGCGCATCTATGCCGGCTTGAGCGGCGCCTCCCTGCCCGGTGTTCCGCATCCCTGACCTCCTCTTTCGAAGGACTTAGCCATGCCCCGTTTTGCCGCCAATCTTTCCATGATGTTCACCGAATGGGCCTTTCTCGATCGCTTCGACGCCGCGGCGGATGCCGGCTTCTCGGCGGTCGAATATCTGTTTCCCTATGATTTCGCGCCGAAGGACATCGCGCTGCGCCTGCAGCGCAACCGCCTCGACCAGGCCCTGTTCAATCTGCCGCCCGGCGATTGGAGCAAGGGCGAGCGGGGACTCGCCGCTTTGCCCGATCGCTTCGGCGATCTGCAGGCCGGCGTCCGCCTTGCACTCGACTATGCCGAGGCGACCGGCGTCGGGCGGCTGCATCTGATGGCCGGCATCATGGATCCCGCCCAGGCCGCCGCCGCCGCGGCCTATCGGCGCGCCGTCGCCTGGACCGCCGAAACCCTGGGGGCGCGCGGCCTCGACCTGGTCATCGAACCGATCAACAAACGCGACATGCCCGGCTATTTCCTCAATGATTACCGCCTGGCCGAAAGCCTGATCGACGACCTCGGCCTGCCCAATCTGCGGCTGCAATTCGACGTCTACCATCGGCAGATCATGCATGGCGACGTCACGACGGCCCTGCGCCGCCTGCTGCCGATCGTCGGGCACATTCAGGTCGCCAGCGTGCCGTCCCGCCAGGAACCCGACGGCGAGGAACTGTCCTATCCCTTCCTCTTCGCCGAATTGGACCGCTTGGGCTACGCCGGTTTCGTCGGCTGCGAATATCGCCCGCGCGCCGCGACCAAGGACGGTCTGGCCTGGTTCGCCCCCTATGCCGGAACGCCGGGAGACCGCCGATGAGCAAGCTGGTTCTGGGCTTCGTCGCCGACGATTACACGGGGGCTTCCGACCTCGCCAACACCCTGGCGAAATGCGGCTTGCGAACGGTGCAGACCATCGGCGTGCCGGCGGCGGACCTGACGCTGCCCGCGGCCGATGCCGTCGTCGTGGCCTTGAAAAGCCGCGCCGCGCCCGCCGCCCAGGCGGTGGAATGGTCGCGGGCGGCCGACCGCTGGCTGCGGGACCACGGCGCCCCGCATGTGATGTTCAAGATCTGCTCGACCTTCGATTCCACCGATTCGGGCAATATCGGCCCGGTCACGGAAGCCCTGCAGGACGACCATGGCGGGACTTCCGTGCTGGTCACGCCGGCCTTTCCGGAAACCGGACGGACGGTCTATCTGGGGCATCTGTTCGTAGGCTCCGACCGCCTCGATGAAAGTCCGCTCAAGGATCATCCGCTCAATCCGATGCGCGATTCCAGCCTGGTGCGGACCCTGGCGCGGCAGAGCCGCCGTCCGGTCGGACTGATCCCCCTGCCGGTCGTCGAAGCCGGGCCGGCGGCGATGAGCGCCCGGCTGGAAGCCCTGCGCGGCGAAGGAATCAGCCTCGCCATCGCCGACGCGGTGTTCGAACGCCATCTCGAAGCCATCGGACGGGTCGCGCTGTCGCATCGGGTCTCCACCGGCGCCTCGGGACTTGGCCTCGGACTGGCCCGGGCGGCGATCGAGGGCGGGCGCGTCGATCCGCGAAAGCGGACGGCCGCCGCCAGGTCCCAGGTCGGCGGATCTGCGGCAATCCTGGCCGGAAGCTGCTCGAAGGCGACGTTGGAGCAGATCGCCGCCGTCGATGGCGTCATCCCCGTCCTGTCGCTCGATCACGACCGGCTGATCGCCGATCGGCACGAGATCGATCGGGTCGTCGCCTGGGCGGCGCCGCGTCTGGAAAGCGGTCCGGTCCTGATCGCCAGCAGCGCCGATCCGGCGGCGGTCCAGGCCTTGAAGGCGCGCCATCCCCAATGCGACGTCGGGTCGCGGATCGAACAGGCGATGGCCGACCTGGCCGAGCGCCTGGTCGCCGCCGGCGTCCGCCGCCTGATCGTCGCCGGCGGCGAAACCTCCGGCGCGGTGGTCGACCGTCTTGCCGTTCCGGCCTTTCTCATCCACGAGGAAATCGCCCCCGGCGTCCCCGTGGTCGAGGCCGTCGGCCGGACCGGTCCCGCTCTGCTGATGGCTTTGAAATCGGGAAATTTCGGCGGACCGGACTTTTTCCCCAAGGCGCTGTCCTTGATGCGGTAACGACTTGCCGCACCATCAGATATCGATTGCTTGAGTCTGTCCAGATTATTGGCAAAATTCGCAAAAAATGCATAATATGGATTAATACGTAAATTGCGGAGATGCGCCATGGAGACGATCAGCGCCACCGACCTCGCCCGAAATACGCGCAAGATTTTGGACAAGGTCGCCAGCCGGGGAGAAACCATGGCGATCGAGCGCAATCACATCACGATCGCCAAAATCGTGCCGTCCGAACAGACCATGACGGCAGCCCAGGCTCTTGCCGATCTACACCCTGCCCTCACGGGGCAGCAAGCCGCCGATTGGCTCAAGGACAGCAAGGAGGACTTTGACCAAGCGGTGCGTGATCCATGGGAATGATCTTCGACAGTTGCATCTGGGTAGGCCTCGCCACAGGCCAGATCGATCGCCGAGCCGTGATCGGCGCAGCCGGCGACCTTTCGGTATTCACCTCCGTGATCTCGTTGGGAGAACTGAGCTTCGGTGTCGAGGCCTGCACCGACCCCGCCCTGCGTGCGGCGCGCGCCGCCTATTTGCGCCAGATCGAGAGTCGACCGACATTGGGCGTTTCCCGGCACACGGCCGCTGCCTTTGGCTTGCTGGCGGCAGCGGTCAAGCAAGCCGGCCGGTCACCGCGGCCGCGCTATAACGACCTATGGATCGCCGCGCAGGCCATCGAGAACAGCTATGCGCTCTTGACGATCAATCCCGATGACTTCGCCGGCTTGCCGGGACTGCGGCTCGCCACGCTGCCGCTCAAGGCGCAAAGATAGGAAAAGCGGCAGACAGGCGGTCCGGGGGTATTGGGCGCGCTGTGTCAGAGGCACGTTTTGGGCGATCGGGTTCCAAGACGCCGGTGGCCGCAGCGTCGGTGGCCCACCAGATCCTTAACCGACGATATCGACACCTGTTTCCTGCCGATCCATATTTATGAAACCACGACCGGCAAGCCGGTAGCGATGATCCTGCGTTCCGGCAAGACGCCGGACGGCACCGAAGTCGCCATGGTCCTACGGCATGTGATCCGCGCCATCCGCGCCCGTTGGCCGCGGGTCGAGATCATGGTGCGCGGCGACAGCCATTACGGCCGCCCCGAAGCGATGGCATGGTGCGAGCGCAACCGGGTCGCCTACATCTTCGGCCTCGATTGCGGTCGCGGGCAGATGGAGAATCTGATCAAGGCCCACAAACTCCATCTCGCCTCCGACCGGACGTCCTGCTCCAAGGCCACCGCCAACCAGTTCCGGCTGCTCACCCACACCGCCGCCTACTGGCTGATCCATACCCTGCGCGGCTTGGCGCCCAAGAACTCGTTCTGGCGCGACGCCCAGTTCGACACCATCCGCCTGGCCCTGATCAAGATCGCCGCCCGTGTCACCGAGAGGGTCACTCGCAT
>JAATGN010000213.1 GCA_015654615.1 Rhodospirillales bacterium | reverse complement strand
GGGAATCTGCGTTCATCCGTGTTCCGTTTATCGATTCCAAGCCGGTCGAACACCGCCGCAGAGATATGTGAAACGGCGGATCTTCCGGAAGGAATGTCGGCCGATCCGGCGTATCGCTTCTCCCGGTGCCGGTAACGACGCGGACTCCGATAACGCTTGAAACCGGCAGCCCGATAGGAGCCTCTGGCCATTTTTTCAGTTATCACAGATGAACTCAGATGGGCACAGATGAACACCGATGACGTTTTAAAAGAGAAGCGGCCGAAAGACGGGCAAAAGGGCGGACAACGCGCCAGGCCCCCGCGTCATCCTCAGCACGAAGGAACGGATCTCGTCGCCGTGGCGAAATCCCTCGCTCCGCTCGGGATGACAATCATTTTTGCCCGGCCTTTTCATGACCCCATATCCCGACGTCGCGCCGGACATGATTTTGCCCGGTAAGCTGGGCTCGAATTCCCATATCCTCATCACCAATTGAACAAATCAGCCGGTATCGGATCGTTTTCCACGTCCGATGCCATCGGTGTGGGATATCGTGTCGTCGGATCTCGAATGGATGGCTCTTCTCCTCAGGATGTTTCGTCAAGGAATGTTTCCATGGTGCTTCTCGAAAAGAAAGTGCTTGCAGTATTTATTTTAACGATATCTTTGCTTGGGGTCGTCTTTATCGGATCGGGAATTTATCTGCAGAAAATCGAAACGGAAGCTCAATATTGGGTCGAGCATACCATGATGATCATCGAGCAGACCCGCGGCAGCCTGGGCGCCATGGTCGATGCGGAAACCGGCGAACGTGGATTTCTCATCACGGGCGATCCCGCCTTCCTGCAGCCGTTGGAGGCGGCCAGAGACGATGTTCCCCGTTTTCTCAGCAAATTGAAAGACTTGACTAAAGACAATGCCGAGCAGCAGCGTCTGCTCGGTCGCGCCGAGACCTTGTATGGCATGAAGTTGAACATCATCGAAGAGGTGGTGGAAACGATGCGCCGGTCCGGCTTTTCCTCCTCCCGCGACATCATCGTCCAACGGCAGGGCAAGCAGGTCATGGACGACCTGCGCCAGACGATGCTCGCCTTGATCGCCAGCGAAGAAACATTGCTTCAGGCGCGCAAGGAAAAGGCGGCGCGGATGGTCGCGATCACGACGGAAGCGACCTCCCTGCTCCTGGCGGTGCTGATTTCCGCCTTTGCCCTGATTATCGTCCGTCTCATGAAGCAGGACGAGCGGATGGCCAAAATGGAGGCCTTGACGCGCCAGGCGCAGAAGATGGAAGCGATCGGCCAACTGACCGGCGGCCTGGCGCACGATTTCAATAATTCGCTGCAGGTCATTTTGATGAACCTCGACCTGGCGATCCGGAAAATCGGCGACAACAACGCGGCGTCGGCCCATTTGCAGAATGCCGTCTTCGCCACCGAGCAGAGCGCGCGGATGACCTCCCAACTGCTGGCATACGCGCGCCGCCAGCCGCTTCGGCCGCAAGCCGTGGACATCCAGCTCCTGGTTCGCGAAATGGCTTCCTTCCTTCGCCGCACCTTGGGCGAAGACGTGGAAATCGAATGCAGTGCGACGGCCGGCTGTTGGCGCGCGCTGATCGATCCGCATTTGCTGCAGAACACCATCCTCAATCTGGCGTTCAACGCCCGCGACGCCATGGAAGGCGGCGGCCGGCTCACCATCGAGGTGGCCAATGCCACCCTCGACCGCGACTATGCCAGCCAACATCAGGAGGTCAGCCCCGGCCAATATGTGATGATCGCCATCAGCGACACGGGGACGGGCATGCCGCCTCACGTCATCGACCGTGCCTTCGAGCCGTTCTTCACCACCAAAGGTCCCGGGAAGGGCACCGGTTTGGGGCTGTCCATGGTGTATGGCTTCGTGAAGCAGTCGAGCGGGCATATCAAGATCTATAGCGAGGAGGGGATGGGAACGACGGTGAAGCTGTATCTTCCCCGCGCCAGCGTCGATGCCGTTTCCAAAACCTCCGGCACGGGCGCCTCGTCGACACGGGGAAGCGGACAGACCATTCTCGTCGTCGAAGACGACGATGGCGTCCGGGCCGGCGTGGTCGCCCAATTGACGGATCTGGGCTACAAGGTCCTATCGGCCGAGACGGGGGCGGTGGCGCTCGAGATCCTGGCGCGGGGCGATCACGTCGATCTTCTTTTCATGGACGTCATCCTGCCGGGCGGGATGAACGGCCGGAAGGCCGCCGACGAAGCGCGACGCCTGCGTCCCGGCCTGCATGTGGTCTATACCTCCGGTTATACCGAAAATGCGATCATTCATCACGGGCGGCTGGACGAGGGCGTGACTTTGCTGTCCAAGCCCTACAGGAGCGTGGACCTGGCCGAGGTCGTCCAGAAAGCCCTGGATGGCGGCGGCGCGGCGCCACAGGCCAAACTGGCCTAGGGCGCTTTGCGACCAAACGGGATCAATCCCTGTACCCTCGTCCCGGCGAAAAAGCTTGTGAAGCAAGGGAACGTGGCACCGGCGTCCCTGCCGGTGTCCGCCGCCCTGCGGCGGAAACGTTCCCGTCAAGATCGATCCCCTCGGCCGCTCTTGCGCTGCCGGCTTC
>JAATGN010000414.1 GCA_015654615.1 Rhodospirillales bacterium | reverse complement strand
CCTGTGCGAGCATGCCGCCGGTCACGACGGTGATCATGGCAATGGTCAAGGCACCGACCATGGCAAAATGGTCTGCCCGGCCTGCTTCCCGCTCGGCAACGCCTCCTCCGGCGCGCTCGTCTGCGTTCCTCCGGCCGTTCTCGTTTCCGTCGAATCGCTCCTGGTCGAACGGATCCGGCCGGGCGACCGGACGGCCCCGTCGTCTTTCGTTCCCCATCGCTACCAGGCCCGCGCTCCCCCGCAATTCGCCTGAACCGCCGAAGGCGAGGCCGTCTCTGCGGAGACCGCGACGCCATCGGCTTGCTCCGCATTCCACATCGCCCAGTTGACCTGCCGATATTTCGGCCATGTCAGCCCTTCGCCTTTGTTTTGGGGAACCGAAGATGTTGCCGTTCTTCCGCATCCGCCGCCACGCCCCGAGCGCGACCAGCGCGCTCGCCTCGGGCGCCCTGGCAGTCCTTGTCCTGCCCGCCGCCTGCCTTGCCCAGGCAGCCACGGCCTTGCCGCCCATCGACGTCGATGTCTCGACGGACATGACCTGCCCGCTTGACAGCGGCAGCGTCGAAAAACCTCAGATCGACGCGAGAAGCGTCCTGGGAGCCAGCGATACCGCCGCCCTGTTGAGCGCGGTGCCGGGCGTCGCCCTGTCGACCGGCGGCGGCATTTCCAGCCTGCCGATCGTCCATGGCCTGGCCGACGACCGCGTCAAGACCCTGGTCGGCGGCGTCCCCGTCACCTCGGCCTGCCCGAACCACATGAACCCGGCGCTGTCCTACATCGCGCCGTCCAGCGCCAGCCGCCTGACGGTGATCGCCGGCATCACCCCGGTCAGCGCCGGCGGCGACAGCATCGGCGGCACCATCACGGTGGACCCGGCGGAACCGATGTTCGCCGACCCCGGCGAAGGCTATGCCGCTCACGGATCCGCCACGACCTTTTTCCGCAGCATCGACCGGCAGGTCGGCGTCAACGGCAATGCGGCGGCGGCGACCGAAAATGTCAGCCTCGGCTACGACGGCTCGTGGACGCGGGCCCGCGAATCCCATGACGGCGCCGGCGAGCGGATCTTGAACAGCCAGTTCGAGACGCAAAGCCACAATGTGGCCTTCGCGGCGCGCAACGACGGCAATGAACTGACGGTGCGGGCCGGGCATCAGATGACGCCCTACGAGGGCTTTCCCAACGCCCGCATGGACCTGACCGGCAACACCAGCAATTATTTGAACGCCGCTTATGCCGGCGATTACGCCTGGGGCAGGATCGACGGCAGGATCTATTGGCAGAACGCCAGGCATGCGATGGACTTCCTGCCCGGCCGGAACAGCATGATGGATATGCCGATGGATACCAACGGCACCGACGCCGGCTATTCCCTCAAGGCCGAGCTGCCCGTCGGCAAGCAGGATACGCTGCGCATCGGCAACGAATATCACAGCTACCGGCTGAGCGACTGGTGGCCGCCGGTCGGCAGCGCCGCCGACGGCATGATGAGCCCCAACACCTTCATCAATATCAACGAAGGGAGCCGGAACCAGCTCGGCACCTTCGCCGAGTGGGAAAGAAGATGGGACCAGCAGTGGACGTCGCTGATCGGCCTGCGCAACGACGTCATCATGATGGATACCGGCAATGTCGCCGGCTATTCGGACAATATGATGGCGATGTATGGCACCGACGCGGCGGCCTTCAATGCCCGGAACCATCAGAAGACCGATGTCGATTACGACGTGACCGCCACCACCCGCTATGACGCTTCGCCGATCAACACCGAGGAATTCGGCTTCGCCCGCAAGACCCGTTCCCCCAATCTCTACGAACGTTACGCCTGGTCGACCGGCTCGATGGCGGCCGGCATGATCGGCTGGTTCGGCAACGGCGCCGAATATGTCGGCAACCTCGACCTGCGCCCCGAGACCGCCAATACCGTCAGCGTCGGCACCGGCTGGCACGACGCCGCCCGAGCCGACTGGGAGGTCAAGCTCACCCCCTATTACACCTATGTGCAGAACTATATCGGGGTCGACAAGCTGGCCGCGACCTCGACGCCGGGCGTCAATCTTCTGCAATTCGCCAATCATGACTCCCAGCTCTTCGGGTTCGATCTGTCGGGCAGCAAATCGCTGGTGAAAAATGCGCGCTATGGCGACCTCGACGTGGCGGGAACCGCCGGCTGGGTGAAAGGCATGCAAATCGACAACGGCAACCGCCTCTATCACATGCAGCCGATCAATGCCCTGGTCAGCCTCAACCATCGTCTGGGCAATTGGAACAGCACGGCCGAACTCAGGCTGGTCAACGACAAGTCGGTGACCAATCCTTTGCAGAACGAGCCGACGACGCCCGGCTTCGCCATCGTCAATTGGCGCACCTCCTACCGTTTGGAAAACGTCACCCTTGCCGTCGGCATCGATAATCTGTTCAACAAGCAGTATTACGATCCGAATGGCGGGACCGATGTCTCCTCTTGGATGGCGAGCATGAGTTCCGCCGCCATGGGAGCCTTGCCGGCCGCGGGCCGGTCGTTCAATGCCGGAATGACCGTGGCCTTCTGATGTCCCGCCAGCCGGCCAGCCGGTATGACGGCGCCCAGGGAAACGAGAGTTTCCTTGGGTTGTCGCCGCTCGACAGCGGCATTGGCGGCGCGGCGGCGACGCGCCGTGCCTTGGCCGATTCCCGCCATCGGTCCAGGCGCCTGGGCGTCGCGCTGTCGCTCGGCCTGCATGCCGCCATCCTGGCATGGCTCCTCCATGCGACCGCCATACCGGCGGGGTTCGAGCAGACGCCGGACCCCGCCAGCCTGGACGTCACCGCGGTCCTGTCCGCCGCGCCTTCCGAAGAGGCCGTCCGCAAGCCCGCGCCCGAACCGCCGCAACCCGCCGCTCCGCCGCGATCCGCCGCCGCCAGGCCCCCCGTCCGATCCCCGGGTGAGGTTTCCCTGCCGTCCCGGGCCGGGATTCGGCGAAAAGCCCCGACAGAGGAACCGTCGATCGAACAGGCCGCCGGCGCGACGGCAACGGCGCCCGTCCCCGGCGTTCCGGGCGAGG
>JAATGN010000261.1 GCA_015654615.1 Rhodospirillales bacterium | reverse complement strand
TCGGTCATGGCGTCGGTCGCGAGGGTGACGTTGAAGCCGAGCTCATAGGCCTGGCGTGCCGTGACCTCGACGCCATTGCTGGTGGCGACGCCGACCATCACGACCTGCGTGACCCCCGACGCCCTCAGATGGGCTTCAAGGTCCGTGTTCGTGAAGGCGCCCGGCGTCTGCTTCGTCACCACATGGTCTTGCGGTTGCCGGTTCAGCTCGGGGATGAGAGCGGTCCAGCCGGCCGGCAATTCCCGCTGGCCTCTCGGCTGCTCCGTCCGGCCCGGCGCGCCGCCGGCGACGTTGACCAGCACGACCGGCAAGCCATGCCTGCGAAAGGCTTCCGTCAGCGTCCCGACATGCTTCACCACGCCGTCCATCGGATGCACGCTCGGGAGCGAGACGATGCCTTTCTGAAGATCGACGACGATCAGCGCGGACTTCGGGTCGAGGGTGGTCACGGTCACGGTGTTTTCCTTCTGATGATCTGGCTGACGATCTGGATGGCGGCGAGGCCGCGCGGCGCATGTCATCCAAAATGACGGATGCCACGAGTGTCTATGCGACGCCTTCGCCTCCGGGATGCTCGCTCCGCTCGTCCCTGGCGGGACCGTCGGCACTTGCCGACGTCGTTCCGCTTCGCTTCACCGACAGGCTCAAGCGCCATTAGGAGTCGCCTTCGCCCAAACGCTTGATCAGGGCGGCCGCGGACGTCAGCGTCTGTTGTTCGGCGGGATCGAGCCTGGCCATGGCGGCCAGCAACCATTTCTGCTTCGCGGCGCTGCGCTTACGCCTCGCCTCGACGCCTTCCGCCGTCAGGGCGAACAGGACCTGCCGACCGTCCGTCGGATGGGGGTGACGCTCGACCAAGCCCTCCCGCTCCAGCTCGGCGAGCGTGGCGCCCATGGACTGCGGCTTCACCGACTCGGCGCGCGCGAGGTCCGCCGTCGTCGTCGGACCCGCCTTCTCCAGCCGCGACAGCGCCACGGTCTGCGACCAGGTCAGTTCGTCCGGATTCGATTCCGCGCGCAGCCGCCGCAAGAGCTGCCCGATCGCCAGCGAAAGCTCGGCGACGGCCGTTTCGAGGGATATGGAAGTGCCAGGAGGAGCGCTCATGTCCTTCATATACAGATCACCAGGAAAACTTGCAAGTTTTCCTGGTGATTATGCGGGCGGCATCCTCCGCCTTTTGGAGCATCCGAACGATTTCGTCGGCTGTCCAAAGTCCGTCCGCCATATACCGGAAATTGATGAGCGCCGAGAGATACCCGTCTCCCTTCCGGAATCTTTGGCGCGGCTATGGCGTCGCGGGATCAATCCCTGTACCCGTCATCCCGGCGAAAGAGCTTGTGAAGCAAGGGAAAGAACCACGAGTGGCACCGGCGTCCCTGCCGGTGTCCGCCGCCCTGCGGCGGAAACGTTCCTTTCAAGATCGATCCCCTCGGCCGCTCTTGCGCTGCCGGCTTCGCCGGCACACCGGCAGGCACGCCGGTGCCGCTGGGATCATTTCTAGCTGGCGACCAAATACGCCGGCTCGACGGGTTCTCCCTTTCCTTGTGATGCGATTTGGAATAGCTATTTGTGGCTTGATCGTGAGCCGTAAGGCTCGCGTGCCCTGCTTGACTGGCGATTGACGTGGATGACCACGAGGGAACGCGGGGTAGGTATGCCGTTCGCCTGGGCAGCCGAGCCGATGCTCGGCCAATCCAACCGTGAGGGAGATTGCCCATGGCCATTCTGCTTGATGGAAAAGCCTTAGCCCGGAAAATTGAAATCGATCTGGCTGACCGCGTGCTGCGGATTGCCGGTCCGAACCACGAGCCGGTTCTCGCCACTATTCTCGTCGGCTCCGATCCGGCGTCCGCGACCTATGTGAAGATGAAAGGGATGGCGTGCCGGCGCGTCGGCCTGGAACCGCGCCCCGTGTTCCTGCCTGAGGACACGACGACCGCCCGGCTGCTGGCCGAGATCGACGCGCTCAACGCAGACCCGCGCGTGCACGGCATCCTCCTTCAGCATCCGGTGCCCGCCCATATTGACGAGCGCGCCTGCTTTGACCGGATCGACCCGGCGAAGGACGTCGATGGCGTGACCTCACTCGGCTTTGGGCGCATGGCGTTCCAGTTGCCCGCCTTCGGCTCCGCGACGCCGACCGGCATCATGACGCTGCTGCGCGAATACAATATCCCGATCGAGGGTCGGCACGCAGTGGTAATCGGCCGCAGCCCGATCCTCGGGAAACCCATGGCGGCGATGCTGCTGAATGCGAATGCGACGGTGACGATCTGTCATTCCAAAACCGGGAATTTGCCCGATCTGGTGCGTCGGGCGGATATCGTGGTGGGCGCAGTCGGCAAGCCCCGCTTTGTCCGGGGCGACTGGATCAGGAGCGGTGCCGTCGTGGTGGACGCGGGGTCCCATCCGGGCGGCGTCGGCGACGTCGATCTGGACGCCGTCGCCGACCGGGTCAGTGCCTACACACCCGTTCCGGGCGGTGTAGGGCCGATGACGATCGCCAGCCTGATCGCTCAGACGGTATCGGCGGCGGAGGCCGCAGGCTGAACGGGAGGGCCGCTGCGAGGGGCGTGTGCTGGCTCGCCCCCACACATCGCGAGGCCGAGACCGGCGGACACAGCGATCTCTTTCTAATTCTAGATCCCCCTCCGAGAACAAGATCTCATGCCAACGTTCCAACCAAATACGGTGGAAATATTCATTAATATGCGTTTTCAACGCATATGACTCTCGTTGGTCAGAAGCGATACGCCAGTCCCATGCCGCCGCTGATCTGTTCCTTCGAACCTTCCGTCTTGACGATCGGATTGTCGGCGGCATCGCCCAGCAGACGGGCCACATCGACCAGCGCGAAGAGAGAGAGCGACTGGGTAATGCTGTAATCCGCTTTCAGGCCGAACCTGACATCCTTCATGCCTGCCTCGGCCGTGTAAGGCGTGTAATGATAGAGCGAGTTTCGGGACTGCACCGATGTAATACCGAAGAGATTGTTCATGTAGTTATCGTCGGCCCAGGTGGTCGAAATTTTACCGCTCAGCCTGAATTTCTGGCTTTGATAGATCTTATAGCCGGCGTACGGGGTGACCGTCGTTCCATCGCGATCGTTGCCGATATCGCGCGCGATATCGACTCCGATGCTAAGGGCGTTATACTGATAGCCAGTCTCCAGTTTGCCGACCGCGCCACTGGAAAGATTCCCCAGGCCGCGCAGAGTATCGCCGTGGTGTTTATCGACCCCCTCTTGACGCCCCTGCCAATAATTGAAATCGCCGGCGACGAAGAACCCCTTATCCGACAAAGGCCTCATGACAACTTTCAGGCCCTCCGTGGTGCTGAGCGAGATCGCGTTGCGCCAGGACACCCCGAGCATCGGCAGGGGGCGGGCGACTTCATGTTTGGAACCTTCGTAATTCGGCACGGCGACAGCCCCGCCACCGACTGTATAGTTCCAGTCTGAGACATGGGCTCCGGCGCGATAGCCGTCTTCCGCCGCGGCCGGATGAGACAGTGCGGCAATGAAAACACAACAGGCGACCAACCCAACCGATGCACTCATTTCGTGCGATGACGACGGAGAATATTTTTCGAGAGATCGAACAGGGCTGACTTGCCGTGATCTCTCTCTAAAATATCCTGAAATACACGCCTCGGTCCAAAATGAGCGCGTCTTGGATACGGATTGTTTCGTCAAGGTTCATTCCCTTCGTCGAATTTGCGTCAGAGAAGGAGACGGCCATTTTTTCCGGAAAAGTGGTGTTTGGTCGGATCAAAT
Organism: Rhodospirillales bacterium; assembly: GCA_015654615.1. Lineage (GTDB taxonomy): Bacteria > Pseudomonadota > Alphaproteobacteria > Rhodospirillales > Magnetospirillaceae > Telmatospirillum. Next base: position 5,088 of record JAATGN010000261.1, on the reverse strand, counting down.
GTGCCGCCTCAACTGGACAGGGCTGACCCTACAGAAGATTTTTGTCCGTTTGATGTGCCGCATATGAGAAACGAGACACATTGTGTCTGGCTTGAAACAAAATGCGGGAATCCAGACATCAAGCCGTCAAAAACGCGTGCCAGAATTAGGAAATGAGTACGATGCCTCATCTTCTGCTTGTCGACGACGACAAGGACATTTTGTCCTTGCTGACGACGTTCTTTCGTAAACACGGCCACGACGTCTCAAGCGCCCAAGATGGAATCGCCATGTTCGATGCCATCGAACAGCAAGCGATCGACCTGGTGATTCTCGACGTGATGCTGCAAGGCGAGGACGGCTTCAGCCTTTGCCAACGACTGCGGACCGCGTCACGGATCCCCATCATCATGCTGACCGCCATGGCAGACCATACGGATCGTGTCGTCGGCCTCGAAATCGGGGCCGACGATTATCTGACGAAGCCATTCGACCAGCGCGAACTGCTGGCGCGTGTCAAGGCCGTGCTGAGGCGGACGACCGAGACAGGGGCTATTCCGGTTTCCAGCGAGACACGACCGACGCTTTGCTTCGCCGGCTGGCGTCTCGACGTCGCCCGGCGCGAACTGCGCTCCGCCGACGATGCGCTGGTCCTCCTCTCCGGAGGCGAGTTCGATTTGCTGCTCGCTTTCGCGGAGCATCCGCAACGGGTCCTGAACCGGGAACAGTTGCTCAATTTCACGCGGGGGCCGTTGCATGACGCCTTCGACCGCAGCATCGACGTCCAGGTGAGCCGCCTTCGTCACAAGCTGGAGGACGATCCGAAAAACCCCGCGATCATCCAGACCGTCCGGCAAGGTGGCTACGTCTTCACGCCGACGGTGGCCCGCAAATGAAGTTTTCAACCTGGCCACGCGATACGATCGCCCTGCGGTTCGCCGTGACAACCGGCTTGGCGATCGGCGTGTCCGTCGCGTTTATGGGGCTGTTCTTCCTGTTTGGTGGCATATGGGCGCAGCCGGAGATCGAGAGCACGGGCCTGTACGAAGTGGTGGCCGCCATCGTACACATCGCCGACGCGGTCCCACCGGAATTACGCCGGACCATCGCCGTCACGTCATCCACCGACAGGCTTCACGTCGATTGGTACGGCGTAGACACACCCACGGTAACGGCGTTGCGAAGCAATCCTGGTTCGAAGATCCGGCACCCTCTTTTGGGCGAATCATACTGGACCATAAAGACTTTCATGCCAGACGATCCTGTCTCGGCCATATCGGGAATCAACGAGGAGCGAGCAAAATATCCGCACTCGTATTTTCTCGCCGTTCAGCTTAACGACGAAAGCTGGTTGGTATTTGCAGCATTCAATAGGACATGGGGGGTCAGCCGGCGGACACGCCAGATTATGTTCGGCCTCTTGTGCCTTCTGTCTACAGGCATCGTGTCGACCTTAGCCGCGCGTCAGTTGGCCAGCCCGGTCAGAAAACTCGCCGAAGCGGTGCGCACGTTCGGCCTGAATCCCCAAACTCTGGCCATAGCGGAAACAGGACCGCGGGAAATAAGGCAGGTCGTCCAAACGTTCAACGCCATGCAGGCACAGATCCACAAGTTCGTCGCCTATCGGACGACCATGCTGGCGGCCATTTCGCACGACCTTCGGACTCCCCTGACCCGCATGCGTCTCAGGGGCGAGTTCATCGAGGATGAGGAACAACAGGAAAAGCTTTTCCATGACGTCGACGAAATGCAGGCCATGGTCGATGGGGCGCTGGCGTTCTTCCGGGACAATGCCGCCAACGAGACGCCCACCACCTTCGATCTGCCCGGCGTTCTGAACACCATTGCCAACGACTATGCGGATCAGAACATCGACATTCGCTACATCGGGCCGGCTCATGCCATCTGCTGGGGTCGACCATTCGCCTTGAAGCGTGTCTTCACCAATTTGGTCGAGAATGCCATCAAATATGCGACTCCCCCGGAAATCGAGCTTTCCTGTGAGAATGAAACCGTCGTCGTAGAGATCAGCGATTGCGGGCCCGGTCTCCCACCCGACGCGCTCGACCGCGTCTTCGATCCCTATTATCGGCTCGACAAATCGCGCAATCCCGCCTCGGGAGGCTTCGGTCTCGGCCTGACAGCCGCCCAAGCCATCGTCCAGGAACATGGAGGGTATATCGTCCTGGCCAATCGGCCGGAAGGCGGGCTGAAAGTGCGCGTCACGCTGCCGAGGAAGAAAAAATCGCCCGGCGCAGATCGGCCGGACCGACCGCCAATCGCCTGAGAGCGTGCGCCCGAATCTCCAGAGGGTAAGAACGGGCACAGGGGCCGACCTGCGCTTTGTATCAGTCCTGAAATATCATGTCGGGTCGAGAATAATACGGACATCAACCCGAGAAAGTACCCGGGTAGCCTCCCTCGTACGGATTGGGAAATGACCAGATGCCTGATGTTCTTCAAGGGAACTCGGGTATCCGATCTTGGTCCCTCCGATTTTCACATACGAAGGGCCCACCCGATGTTTCTCAAACCCCTGATCAGGACTTCCGAATCGCTGCATGTCTTGGGGAAAGGGGCATTGATCGCCGCCGTCGCCTGCCTTGCCGTGGCCGGATGCTCGTCCTCGCCCCCCGTCGCTTACCAGGGGCTCTCTTCCGCACAGCGGCTTCGGCAAGTCGACGATGATGAAAAACCGTTCCAATACCGCAATGACGATGTTCGGTCCGAAAACTATACCAAGATTCTCATCGACCCTGTGACCATCTATGACGGTCACGACGCGCAGTTCGGTTCGGTTTCGGCAGAGGACCGTCAAATCATTGCCGATTACATGACCGCGAAGTTCCCCGAAATCCTCGGCGAAAAAATCCAAGTCGTCCAGACCGCAAATCCAGCGGCGATACGGTTGCACCTGACGCTGACCGGCATCGAAGAGAGCACCCCCGTTTTATCGACGATAGGCCACCTCACTCCCGTGGGCCTCGTCGTCAACGCCGGCATGCAAGCGGCCGGCAGAAACGGCACGCAGTTCGGTTCGGTTTCCTATGCCGTGGAACTGTCGGACAGCACCACCGACAAACTCCTTTACGCCTATGTGACCAAGCAAACAGCGGATGCGCTCGATGTCACGGCCAGCATCGGCTACCTGGATGCGGCGAAAGAGGGCATCCGGATCGGGGCGAAACATCTCCGGGACGATCTCTCGAACGTCGCAGCGGCGACAAGCCGATAACACCCCCAAAAAAAGAATTTCGCGCCGGCAGAGACGGCTGTCCGTTCGGCCGCCCCCGCCGTGATCGCCTTGATCTCGTCCATCCTGCTTTCAGGATGTAGCGTCGGCCCGGATTATCGCTCATCGCCGAGTCTCTCGGCTACACGTCCGAAAGCGCCTTCAGCAACGCCTTTAGCCGATCAAATCCGTCGCATAGACCGTCAGCTTACCGCTGCCCGCCGGTCTTCCCATGCGGGCCGGTTCGACCGATCCAGTCAATTCCTTGCGTTTGGCAATTCGAACACCGGTGCTCGCGCTGACACCAAAGCGCCGAGCGGCAGCCCGGCGCGATTGCCCTGCCTCAATCTCTCTCGCAACTCGTTCCCGGAGATCTGATGAGTAGCTTCTTGCCATGATCCACCTCCAAAGAGGTTGAATCATTTTTCAACAAAAAGAGGAATCCCTTTTCGATTCGGCGTTTCATCTCGACGCTCTAGCTCATTGTTATTGAAGGAGAATCAGGCAAGAAAATCCAGAATCGATCCTATTGCACCTATCTAAAGGCCTCCCAAACCTGTGCCTTCCGTCCCATCCCGGTCAGAAATCCCAGGGAGAAATCAACTCAAGGCCCGTCGTACGAAAGTCCGTCAGGTTGCGCGTGGCGAGGCGTCCGCCGTTGACCCGAGCGATGGCGGCGATCATGCCGTCGGGTGCCGACATGCCCAGGCCTTGCCGGGATGCGGCACCCATGATCTCGCCATAGGCCAAGGCAGCCTCTTCCGTCAGTCCGAAAATCCGGTCGGCGAAGCGATGTCTCCAGTCGACAAGCCCCTGCTCCAACCGCGCAGATCGCTGATCGGGTCGGATCTTGGCAATGCCAAAAGCGATCTCGGCGATAGTCACAGTCGGTAAAGCCAATTCGGCGTCATAGCGGACCAGCCAAGCAATCACCGCGGGGTCGGGCGATTTACGCAGGGTCTCCGATACCACATTGGTATCAAGGAAGATCACAGGTCGGGCCCTGAGTGGACATGCCGCTCCTCGCGGATGACGGCCTCAAGGTCAATGTCGGCGCCATAGGTCGCCGACAGCCGCGCATAGAACGACGAGGCTGGTTCGCGACCCGCCTCGCGGATCTCATAGGCTTCCAGCGCACGCTCGACGACATCGGCGATCGAACGCTTCTGGCGCCGGGCAAGACGATGGGCGAGATCACGCGCTTTGGCGCTGCGGACGGAAAGCTGGGGTTCGGCCATGGGAATCTCCCTTCTCCAGCGTAAAGATAGATCCTCCGCATCTAGCCATCAAGATGGCAGATAACACCTTGGTAGCAATATTTTACAGGCATCCTTTCCAAAAATCAGGCAAGGCTGCAGGAGGTTTACGCGCTGATCGGCGGGCGGATGGCCTCGACAGGATGAAGATGGGCTGGTCTCATTTGAACAAGCATAAGTCTTCAGGAAACGGCATTTTCCCGAACCTCCCGCTGAACTCGGCTGAACAAGTGGTTGAATTACCACCGCACCAGGTGCAAACGCCGCCGCGACAATGGCTCGCTTCTGCTCATCGCTCCAACGCCGACGACGCTCAACTTCGCTGATTACCTGGACCTGCCCCATCGCACTGTCTCTTGCAGTGCTGCAAACACCACTGCTTGCAGCACTGCTAAATTACGATGGTGCCCCGGCCTCATGGAAGGCGGTCCTCACCGAAGGGATACTTTGGGCCAGGAATAGGCCGCCTGCGGTCTGCGCCGTAAGCCTTCGCGGAAGGCCGCCTTCCGCTCATCGGCGTAACCTGTCGGTAATAGCACCGATGCAAACGATGGTGTTTGCACCAGTGCAAAAGATAGTGTGATGGCTCAGGTCCAAGTTATATCCGGCGTCGAGCGCCGG